>NZ_JAPDBP010000007.1:0-181317 GCF_027705305.1 Aeromonas sp. QDB17 | reverse complement strand
ATGGCGCGTTAGCAAAGCGGTTATGCAGCGGATTGCAAATCCGTTTAGTCCGGTTCGACTCCGGAACGTGCCTCCATCTTCTCCCTGTTTTCCACGTCATTGACGTTGTCCATCCGCCATGGCGGCCCAAGATGATGCTTCATTGCATGTCAGTCAGCCGTGAACAACCCTCCCGTTGCCACGTCTTGTGCAGATGCTGATCCATCTCGGCCAATGCCTCGCCCCTGGATCCGGACCTCTCTTCGCCCCCCTGTTCTGCCAGTGCGGCCATCTCCTTTATCAGCAAACCGCATTGCCACAGGCTGGCGGTGGGGACCCCGTGATAGGGGATGTCGATGGCATCGTCACGATTGAGCCGCCACTCCTGCCACTGGCTCCAGGCGAGCACGCCCAATGCCCCCAGCAGCGCCGCATCTGCAAGTTTCATCCTGTGTTCCCCCGTTCTGTTCCAGTCCTCGTTAACTCTGGAACAGGGGCCGCGTTTTGCCACCTTTGTTGTTTTTTAGTTAAAGAATGTAACCCGGTTTCATTTTTAGGCTTTTAGCCCCATTTTTTATCAAAAAATGGCGCAGTCGGTGTAGTAATCCTACAATGATTGGCGTAATCTTTGTTCAGTGGTCTTACCAGTGAGGCGTTACATCATGTTTCATCCCTTCTCCCTGACTCAGATAATCCTTCGCCGCATCTTCGTCCTGATGGCGGGTCTGCTCGCCTTCCCGGTGATGCTGTTTTGCCGGGATCGCGCCCGTTTCTACAGCTACCTGCACCGCATCTGGAGCAAGACCAGCACCAAACCGGTCTGGCTCAAGATGAGCGAGCGAGGGGAGCGGATCTTCTACTGATCCTCCCCGTGACGCCCGCTTCACCCGGCGCCAGACTGGCGTGACAGGAAGGCTGGGCGCACCTCCCGATATAAAAAAACCGACACCCTGGTGTCGGTTTTTTTATGGGGCTCGAACCGCCACCGGCCTTGTATCCATGGCTGGTCCACGTTGTCTCTTGTCTCTTGTTTCTGTGGGCGACCCTTTATGCCGCACTCTCAGTCGCACTCTCAGTCGCACTCTCAGCCGCGCCCGTGCGACATGACGGGAGGAAGGGCTGGCGGTATTCAGGGCGCTGGCCCCAGAGTGGCCAGCGCCGCGCGCAGACGGGCGAGGCCGATGGGCTTGAACAGGCAGTCGTTCATGCCGGCGGCGAGGCAAAGCTCCCGCTCGCGAGGCTGGGCATGGGCGGTGAAGCCCCAGACGGGCAGGCCATGGCCAAGGGCACGCAGGCTGCGGGTCAGCTCGAAGCCGTCCATCACCGGCATCTGGCAATGGGTGATGACCAGATCGAAGGGGTGGCTGGCGAGGGCGCGCAGGGCCTCCAGGCCATTGCTGCGCACACTGACGTCGTGTCCCAGGTGCTTGAGCTGCTGGCGCAGCAGGATCTGGTTGGCGTGATTGTCATCGACCACCAGGATATGCAGCCGATGGGGGAGGGGTTGAGCCTGGTGGGGCTGGGGCGCCGGCATTGCCGTGATCGGGGCGGGGGGTTGCTGAGCGAGCGTGAGGGGCAGCCTTATCTCGAGCCGGGTACCTTCGCCGACCTAGCTGTGAACGGCTATCTCCCCCCCCATCATCTGGCACAGGATGCGGGCGATGTTGAGGCCCAGCCCGCTGCCGGGGAACTGGCCCTGGCCGTGGGCGCGATAGAAGGGGGTGAAGAGCCGGGGCAGCTTGTCCGCAGGAATGCCGGCTCCAGTGTCGGTGATGGTGAGGTGCAGCACAGGAGGCTGCTCGCCCCCGGTCAGGGTGGCGGTGATGGCGACCCGGCCCTGCTCGGTGAACTTGATGGCGTTGCCGATGAGATTGAAGAGGATCTGGCGCAGGCGAAGGGGATCGATCAGCACCCTTGGCATGGGGGTGTCGGGCAGCCTGACCTCATAGAGCAGCCCCTTCTGCTCGGCCATGCCCGCAAAGACCCGGGTGACGGACGAGAGCAGGGGAGCGAGATCGCAGGGGGTGGGAGTCAGGGTCATCTGGCCCGCCTCTATGGAGGCGATATCCAGGCTGTCCCCCAGCAGATCCAGCAGACCGTTGGCGGAGTCGGCGGCGATGCGCAGCAGCTCGCCGCTGTGACGGCTGAGAGCGGGATCCTCGGTGGCCAGCTCCAGCATGCCGAGGATGGCGTTCATGGGGGTGCGGATCTCGTGGCTCATGGTGGCGAGGAAGTCGCTCTTGGCTCGGCTGGCGCTGTCGGCCTGCTGTTTGGCCTCGCGCAGCGCCTCTTCCAGCCGCTTGCGGTCCGTGATGTCTATCCAGCCGTCGATCACCCCGCTGATGGCCCCCTCCCCGTCGAAATAGGGCACCATCCAGTGATAGATGTCGCTCTGGGTCCCCCTGTGATGGAAGAGGCGATCCGCAAAGATGGGCTGCCCCTCCTGCAATACCCTGGCAAAGTCCTGCTCCAGCACGGCGATGCTGCCTGCATCGAGCACCCCTGACAGCCCCTGGGCGAAGGGCTGACCCAGGATGGCTTTTGGCTCGGCGCCGAGCTGGGTCAGGTATTTGCTGTTGCACAGCAGCACCTTGCCGCTCTTGTCCCGCACGACGATGGGGTGGGGCAGGCTCTCCCCCAGTGCCCGGATGAACCTGACATAGGCCTCCAGTTGCTGGCGGGAAGCCTGCTCGGCGCTGGCCATCCGCTTGAACATGCGGTTGCGATAGAGCAGCACCAGCGCCAGGGTGAGGAGCCCCACGAACACCAGGTAGACGATGTGGGCGTGGCGATCCATGAAGCCGGGAACCGGCAGTTTGCGGTTGCGCCACTCGTAACTAATCATGGCGAGCTCGTTGGGGGGGATGGCGAGGATGGTCTTGTCGAGGATCCCCATCAGCATCCCCTGTCCGGGCAGGCTGGCAAACCCCATCCGGATCGGCTCGTCATCGGCGGGGCCGGCGATGCGCAGCGGGCTCAGGGGATCATTGTCCAGTGCATGGCGGGCAAAATAGAGGGGCACGATGGCGGCATCCACCCGTCCCTGGGCGAGCACCTCCATCGCTTCTGCGGCACTCTCCACCTGGGTGATGCGGCTGCCCTCCAGTCTCTGTGCGAGGGGCACATGGTGCGTCATCGCCACCGTCTTGCCCCCCAGACGCCGGAGGGTGTCGATCCCTTGTTCCTCCTGGCGGGTGAGGATCACATAGATGTTGTCGGTGGCATAGGGCACCGAGGTGTGCAGCCCGTAGTGTTCGGCCACCTGCTGGGAGATGGCGCCGATGAGGTCGATGGCGCCTGACTGCATGGCTTTTGCCAGCTGACGCTCGGAGTCTGCCCGCACGAACTCGAAGGTGAGGCCGGTGCGTGTGCGGATCTTGTCCAGCATGTCCACCGTCATGCCGACCAGCTGGCCGTCATGATCCAGGGCGCCATAGGGGTAGAGGTTGTCCATCAGCCACACCCTGATGGGGGGCGCTTGCCGCATCCAGGCCCGCTCGGCGGCATCATAGAGATCGGCGCTTCGCTCGCTCATGTCGCGGATGGGCCCGTTCCACTGGGTGAAGAGGGTGTTGCGCGCCCGGTCGTCGATGGCCGCCAGCCCCCGGTTGACCAGGCTGAGCAGGGCGGGCTCGGTGGCCGGGACGGCAAAGCGGAACTCGGCAGGCGCCAGCTCGGGCGGGGCCTCGCCCCGCTGGCGAAGGTTGTCGAAGCGCTCGCTGTTGAGGTAGTGGGTGGCGTGGGCATCCCCCAGCAGGATGTCGTCGCGGCCGAAGAAGACCGCATCGAACGCCTCCATGTTGGAGGGATAGGTCACCAGGGTGAGGGTGGGGTAGTAGCGGCCAAAGCGCGCCCTGTCTATCTGATCCCGGACGGCGGCTACCCGCTGTCCCGGTGTGAGCAGTGCCCCCCGATAACGTCTGGGCACGGAGAAGACGAGGGGGCTGCTGAAATAGGGGTTGCTCAGGCGGATCGCCCGGGTGTCACTGTCCGCCAGGGTGAGATTGCCGAGGCTGGCGAGGTGTATCTCCCCCCGTGCCAGGGCACGGAGCAGGTGCGCCTTGTCGGGGAAGGCGCTCAGGGCAACGGATTTGTCCAGCATCCGGGCCAGCAGATCGATGTAGTCGGCACTGAGCCCCTCGACGCGCTGGCGAGCGATCATGGTGAAGGGGCGGTAGTCCTCTTGCAGGATGCCGACCCGCAGTTGGGACTGCTGGCGCAGCCATCCGAGCTCCGCCTCCGACCAGCGGGGAGGCTGCGGGGCGGGATCGTAGCGGCTGTGCAGGGTCAGGGCCTGCACAGGTTGAAGGCAGAGCAGACAGAGCAGGATCAGTGTTCGATATAGGTTCATCTAGCCACCCGACGCGACAGCCATCCCTGCCAAGCCTTATCCAATGGCGGCCATTCTACCGGAAAATGGCTATAACGAGTCCGCTATTTCTCCACGCGCGTCGGCGAGAGCACGGCAAGCAGGGCGGCCTGGCCGCCCCGCCCTCAGCCGAACTGGTAGGCCCCCATGTAGAGGCTGCCGTAATCCCAGCTGTCGTGCAGCTTTCGGGGTCTGTCGGCCCCCGCCGCGCCGAGCGCTACAAACAGGGGGCGCAGGTGATCGTCATGGGGATGGGATTCCACCGCGCCCGGCGCCCGGGCCCGGTAATCTTCCAGCGCTCCCCTGTCTCCCTCTGCCATGGTCTGCTCCAGCCAGCGGGCAAACTGGCTTGCCCACTGGGGAACCGGCGAGCCGTCCGGCCCGAGGGCACGGAGGTTGTGGGTGATGGCGCCGGAGGCGAGGATGCCGATCCCTTGCTCGCGCAGCCCCTGCAATGCCTCCCCCAGTTGCCACAGCTGGGCCGGGGTGAAGCTGGCCGGGATGGCGATCTGCACCAGGGGGAGTTCACTGTCCGGATCCATCAGGGAGAGGGGGGACCAGACTCCGTGATCCAGCTCGCGGCGCACCGGGGTGGCGGGCAGACCGGCCAGCAGCAGCTGATCGCTCACCGCTTCCTGCAACCATTGCGGGCTCGTCGCGGGCCAGCGGATCTGGTAGAGGGGCTCGGGGAAGCCGTAGAAGTCGTACATCAGGGCCGGGCTGGGCTCGACGTTGATCTGCAGCTCGCTTCGGCTGAACCAGTGGGCCGAGATCACCACCAGCCCTCTGGCACCCTCGAGGCGCAGTTGCTTCAGGAACCGGGTCGCGGGCTGATCGCGCAGGACCAGATCCGGGGCGCCGTGGGAGATGAACCAGACAGGGGCGATAGACATGACAGACTCCATATGCGTTGTGCCGATGCGCGGCGCACCGACAACCCGAGGCCAGGGCGACATGCCGCTGACGATGTGGTCATTATCTGCCCCTATTAATGGGTTAACAATCAGGCTTTATGGATAAGCACTCTTCACTTTTGGTTGATAGTCTGGCATCAGGGCGAGGGAGACCGGGGCAGAAACGACAACGCCGGCGCAGTGCGCCGGCGTTGTGATCAGGGTCAGTCGGACGTGGCCCCTGACGGGATGCCCCGCAGCGCCACCGCCAAGATCAACGCGGGCCCAGTACGGGTTTATTGAATGCCCAGCAGCTCCACGTCGAAGATGAGGACTGAGCCCGGCGGGATCTTGCCGGCGGCGCGATCGCCATAGGCCAGGTTGGCGGGGATGTAGAAGCGGGTCTTCTCCCCTTCCACCATCAGTTGCACCCCTTCGGTCCAACCCTTGATCACCTGGTTGAGGCCGAACTCGATGGGTTCGCCACGGGCGACGGAGCTGTCGAACACGGTGCCGTCCAGCAGCTTGCCCTCGTAGTGCACCTTCACCTTGCTGGTGGCGGTGGGGTGAACGGTACCGGTGCCCGGGGTCAGCACTTCGTACTGCAGGCCGGAGGCGGTGGTGGTCACCAGGGGTTTTTCCTGGTTGCTGGCGAGGAACTCGGCCCCCTTGCGCACGTTCTCTTCCGCCAGCTTCCGGTTGTTGCTGCTGGAGTAGAAGTAGTAGGCGGCGCCGGCGATAAGAAGGGCTATCAGAATGAATTTCATCGGGTTTTCCTGTTCCTTGAAATCAGAGTGCAATGAAGGGGCATCTTATCCCAGCCGGGGAGGGAGGGCGAGGGGGGATGCCGGAGGATGTGACCGGACGGGCAAGGCACCGGGGGCATGATGCCCCCGGTTCGGATTTACTTGACGGCCACCATCATCAGGGCGGGCAGGGCGAAGAAGAGCCCGGCCACGTAACCCAGCGCCAGCAGCTTGTTCTCGCTGCCGACCCGGGCCAGGGTTTCGGCGGCCTTGATGGGCAGCTCCCGCAGGAAGGGCACGCCATAGATGAGCGCCACGGCGAAGACGTTGAACAGCACATGCACGAAGGCGATGGTCAAGGCCAGCTGGGCGCCGGCGCCGCTGATGGCGGTGGCCGCCAGCAGGGCCGTGATGGTGGTGCCGATGTTGGCCCCCAGGGTGAAGGGATAGAGCTGACGGGTGTTGAACACGCCGCCGCCCGCCAGGGGGATCATCAGGCTGGTGGTGGTGGAGGAGGACTGTACCATGACGGTCACCAGGGTGCCGGAGGCGATGCCGGTGAGCGGGCCACGGCCCAGCGCCTTGTGCAGCAGCTCCTTGGCACGGCCCACCATGACCCGTTGCAGCACCTTGCCGAGGGCGGTGACGCAGCCGAGGATCAGCAGAATGCCGATGAGAATGGTGGCGATGGCGGGGCCCTTGCCCGGCAGGAAGGCGACGGCGCTGTCGATGAGATCCAGGGAGGGGGAGATGAGGGGCTTCATGAAGTCCATGCCCTTCATGGACATGTCGGCGGAGCCCATCAGCAGACCGGACAGCCACTCGGCACTCTTTTGCAGCAGACCGAACATCAATTCCAGCGGCAGGAAGATGAAGACGGCCAGCAGGTTGAAGAAGTCGTGCACGGTGGCGGCGGCGAAGGCGCGGCGAAACTCGCCCCTGTCACGGATATGGCCGAGGGAGACGATGGTGTTGGTGATGGTGGTACCGAGGTTGGCCCCCATCACCATAGGGATGGCCATGCTCATGGGCAGGCCGCCCGCCACCAGGCCGACGATCACCGAGGTCACGGTACTGGAGGATTGCACCAGGGCGGTGGCCAGGATGCCGAGCAGCAGCGCGACGAAGGGGTTGTTGGCAAAGGCGAAGATCTGGGCCGCGCCCTCGGCGCCGCCGGAGAAGCCCTTGAAGCCGTGGGAGACGGCGCCAACGGCGACCAGGATCAGGTAGATCAGCGTGATCACCGCGAGCCAGTTGAACAGGGGGCCGGGACGGCGGATCTGCTGGGGTGCGGAAGATGCGGTGCTGTGCATATGGCCTCTTGGGGTCGTTCTGCGTTGAAAATGGACGGGCGCATTACAGCAGTGCTCCATGACAGAAATATGACAACGTGACACTTTTATGATGCTTTGGTGACAGGGCGGCAGGGGGCGTCGCAGACAAAAGGTGTCGGAGCAAACGCCGATATGACGCCATCCGGCTCATCACCGGCCCCCACCCTTGCACTGGGATCCCAGGGTTATATGCTGCCGGACTTTCCTGTCTTGAAACTGAGGAAGTGATGATGCGTGCATGGGTTTTGTGCCTCTCCCTGGGTCTGCTGTCTGCCGGTGCGCAGGCCAGCGTGTTCAAGTCCGAGTGCAACCTCGACAAGGCGGTCAGGAACGAGGCGATGAACGCCACCCTGGGGGTCAAGGGCAACTGCGATGCCGACAAGCTGGTGCGCCAGCAGAAGGAGAAGGCCAATGCCGAGGTGAAGAAACACACCACGGACGTGCTGGACAAGAAGACGGCGGGACTGAAAGAGGCGAAGAAAAACGCCACGGACACGCTGGACAAGAAGACCTCCGGCCTCAAGGAGACCAACGAGGAGCTGAAGGCGACCCGGCAGAAAGTCAACCAGACCGAGAAGAACGTGAAGGCCGTGACCAAGGATCCGGTCAAGGCGGCCGCCACGGCCGTGCTCAATCAGGGGTGAGGGTCCGCGCACCGGACGTCTGAATGCAAGAAGGGGAGCCATGGGCTCCCCTTCTGTTTGGGCGTGTGTGCCGACTTACTGGCCGTCGGCCGCTTCCTCGTACTGACGGAAGGGGATGCGGAACACGGCGAGGCGCAGGAAGAGGTAGGTGACCCCGATCCCCGCCCAGATGAGGCCAAGCTCTAGGGAGCTCTGCTCCAGGTTGATCCAGAGGGCGCCGATGGTGGCGGCCCCCAGCAGCGGCAGCACCAGGAACAGCAGGTGTTCCTTGAGGCTCTTGTTGCGCTTCTCGCGCACCCAGAACTGGCCGATCACCGAGAGGTTGACGAAGGTGAAGGCCACCAGGGCGCCGAAGTTCACCAGGGCCAGGGCCATGTCCAGATCGAAGGAGACCGCGGAGAGGGCCAGGGCCCCCACCAGCAGCACGTTGATGGCCGGGGTGCGCCAGGTGGGGTGGATATAGCCGAACACCCGCTCCGGGATCATGCGATCGCGCCCCATCACGTAGAGGATGCGCGACACGCCGGCGTGGGCCGCCATGCCGGAGGCGAGCACGGCCGCGGTGGTGCACACCAGCACCACGCTCTGGAACAGGGTGCCACCCACGTAGAGGGCGATCTCCGGCAGCACGGCGTCCGGCTCCTTGAAGCGGGCCAGATCCGGGAAGAAGAGCTGCAGGCTGTAGGAGACGGTGACGAAGATGATGCCGCCGATGAGGGCCGTCAGCACGATGGCGCGGGGGATCACCTTGCCGGCATTCGGGGTCTCTTCGGAGAGGGAGCTCAGGCCGTCGAAGCCCAGGAACGAGAAGCAGAGGATGGTGGCGCCGGTAAACAGCGGCAGCATGCTGGCAGACTCCACATGGAACGGACGGCTGCTCATCAGGGTGCCGGCCCCTTCACCGTGACTCAGGCCCCAGGCGATGAGGCCGAGGAAGGTGACGATGATGGCGATCTGGATGAAGACGATGAAGCCGTTGAGGTTCGCCACCAGCTTGATGCCGCGCAGGTTCAGGAAGGTCATCACGGTCACCAGACCGAAGATGAAGATCCAGGGCTCCACGGTGGGGAACATGGCGGTCAGGTAGATCTTGGCCAGCAGGATGTTGATCATCGGCATGAACATGTAGTCCAGCAGGGAAGACCAGCCCACCATGAAGCCCACGTAGGGGTGGAACACCTTCTGGGCATAGGTGTAGGCGGAGCCTGCGGACGGGAAGCGGCGCACCAGGTGGCCGTAGCTGAACGCGGTCAGCAGGATGCCGCCGAGCGCCAGCAGGTAGGCGGTGGCCACGCGACCATCCGTGATGTCACCGACGATGGCGAAGGTATCGAATACCGCCATGGGCGTGAGGTAAGCCAGACCCATCACCACGACCTGGAACAGGGTGAGGGTCTTGAGCAGCTTGGCACCGGCCATCACGCTTTCTCCTCTGCACAGGCCCCGTGGGCGAGATGGGACGGGATCAGGGACGCGGGAACGCGTCGCTGGACACAGGGGGCGCCCATCTGTGGCACAGATGCGTGGCGCACGCCGGCGGGGACCGGCAGGAAAGCAGTGAAATGCCCCATGTTTTTCCTCACAACGTCGGGAGATTGCTTGGCAATCTGGGTATCAATTCCGGCACATGGCCGGCCTCTTGGTGAATGGTGGTGTGCCCCAGAAAAGCAAAGAACCGATGTTGTTGAAACATCGGCTCTCAAGGGGCGCCATATTGTGCCCTCAGGGGGGGGAGGAGACAAGCGAAAAAGGCCGCCAGCGGGGAATTTGTTCCCCCCGTGAGCGATCACTTCGCCACCGCTGCCGGAAAGTCGATGACAACCTTGTCATCAGCTGGGGCCCTGCTTTGCCGCCATGTGAAACCGGCGCCCTGGGGGCGCCGGTTTCGCTCAGGAGGCGTCCTGCTCGGGGCGGCCGAGGCGGACCCGGAACACGGTGAGGCGCAGCAGCAGGTAGATGGCACCGAGGGCGGCCCAGATCAGCCCCAGCTCGAAGGAGGAGGGCTCCAGGTTGAGCCAGAGCACCCCGATGCAGGCGGCGCCGCACAGGGGCAGGGCGAGGAACAGCAGGTGATCCTTCAGGGTCTTGTTGTGACCCAGCCTGAGATAGAAGTGGGCAATCACCGCCAGGTTGACGAAGGTGAAGGCCACCAGGGCGCCGAAGTTGATGAGCGCCAGCGCCATCTCCAGATCGAAGGCCACCGCCGAGAGGGCCAGCATGCCCACCAGCAGCACGTTGAGAGCCGGGGTCTGCCAGGTGGGGTGGATGTAGCCGAAGACGCGGCTCGGCAGGGCGCGATCCCGGCCCATCACGTAGAGCAGGCGCGACACCCCGGCGTGGGAGGCGAGCCCCGAGGCGAGCACCGCCACCGTGGTGCAGACCAGCACCACCGCCTGGAACAGCTTGCCGCCCACATAGAGGGCGATCTCCGGCAGCACCGCATCCGGCTGCTGGAAGCGGGAGATGTCAGGGAAGAAGAGCTGCAGGAAGTAGGAGACCGAGATGAAGAGCACGCCGCCGATGAGGGCGGTGAGCACGATGGCCCGGGGGATCACCCGATCCGCGTTCGGGGTCTCCTCCGACAGGGTGGTGATGGCGTCAAACCCGAGGAACGACAGGCAGAGGATGGAGGCGCCGGTCAGCAGGGGATTGATGTGCATCTGCTCGGAGAAGAAGGGGCGGCTGCTCGCCACCGTGCCCAGCCCCTCGCCGTGGCTCACGCCCCAGGCGATGAGGCCGATGAAGACGGCGATGATGCTGAACTGCATGATGACGATCAGGCTGTTGAAGTTCGCCACCAGCTTGATGCCCCGCAGGTTCAGGAAGGTCATGACGGCGGCCAGTGCCAGGATGTAGGTCCATGGGGCCACGCCGGGGAAGAGGGCCTCCATGTAGATCTTGGCCAGCAGCATGTTGATCATGGGCATGAACATGTAGTCGAGCAGGGAGACCCAGCCCACCATGAAGCCCACATAGGGGTGGAACACCTTCTGGGCATAGGTGTAGGCGGAGCCTGCCGAGGGGAACTTGCGCACCAGGTGGCCGTAGCTCATGGCGGTGAACAGCATGCCGATGAGGGCGAGCAGGTAGGCGGTCGGCACATGGCCTTCGGTGATCTCGGTGACGATGCCGAAGGTGTCGAACACCGCCATGGGGGTGAGATAGGCCAGCCCCATGATGACCACGTGCCAGAGTTTCAGGCTTTTTTTCAGACCGGCGGGGTGCGGGTGCATCAGGCGATCCCCCGCAGGCTGGCTGACGGGATCAGGCTGACGGTGAGGTCATCCTGCACGGTGGGGGCGCCAGTCCGGGATGCGGACGGATGGCGCAGACCGGCGCGGGCCGGCAGGAAAGCGATGATATGCCCCATGGAGTTCCTCACTAAGAAGCGGGTGTCGTGAGATGGCGTGCCACCTCGTTATCATTTCCGGTCTGTTCCGGCCTCGTTATGGATTTGTTTGGCGCAAAAAAAGAACCGGGCTCCGATGAGCGGACGGTCCTTGAATACGGCGGCGCATTGTGCATTCGTGATGCCCCCTTGACAAGCATATCAAGGGAGCAAAAACGCATTTTTTTGCACGTGGGCGAACGCTGTCTTCCGGATCAGGCCAGGGAGGCGGACAGGGCCTGCTCCAGCAGGTCCAGCCCCTCGTCGACGATGGCTGCCGGGGCGGTCAGGGGAGCGAGGAAACGGATCACGTTGCCACGCACGCCGCAGGCCAGCAGCACCAGCCCCCGCTTGCCCGCCTCGGCCACCAGCCGCTTGGTGAGATCCGGGTCCGGTCTTTCGGCATCCCCCTCCTTCACCAGCTCCATGGCCACCATGGCGCCGGGGCCGCGGATGTTGCCGATGCAGTCAAACCGTGTCGCCAGCTGGTGCAGGCGTGCCTTGATCTGCTCCCCCTGGGCCAGGGCTTTCTGGTTCAGACGCTCCTCCTCGATCACCTCCAGCACCGCCAGGGCGGCGGCGCAGGCGATGGGGGAGCCCGCATAGGTGCCCCCCAGGCCACCGGGCTTGGCGGCGTTCATCACCTCGCTCTTGCCCACCACGGCAGAGAGCGGGAAGCCGCCGGCCAGGCTCTTGGCGAGGGTCATGATGTCGGGTTCGACACCGCTGTATTCGGTGGCGAAGGTCTTGCCGGTGCGACAGAAACCGGTCTGGATCTCGTCGCAGATGAGCAGGATGCCGTGCTGGTCGCACACCTGGCGCAGGCGCTGCATGAAGCTGGCAGAGGCGGGGTAGAAGCCCCCTTCCCCCTGCACCGGCTCGATGATGATGGCGGCCACCCGGGTGGGTTCGATGTCGGCGCTGAAGCAGAGATCCAGCGCGGCCAGGGCATCGTCTTCACTCACTCCCAGGTAGTCGGCGGGGAAGGGGAGGTGATAGACCTCCCCCGGGAAGGGGCCGAAACCGGTCTTGTAGGGCACCACCTTGCCGGTGAGGGCCATGCCCATCATGGTGCGGCCGTGGAAGCCCCCCTTGAAGGCGATGGTGCCGCTGCGACCGGTGTGGGCGCGGGCGATCTTGATGGCATTCTCCACCGCCTCGGCGCCGGTGGAGAGGAAGAGGGTGCGCTTGGGGGTGGGGCCGGGCACCAGGGCATTCAATTTTTCCGCCAGCTCGATATAGCCGGAGTAGGGGGTGACCTGGAAGCAGGTGTGGCTGAACTTCTCGAGCTGCTCGCGCACCGCCGCCACCACCTTGGGGTGGTTGTGGCCGGTGTTGAGCACGGCGATGCCGGAGGCAAAGTCGATGTAGCGGTTGCCCTCCACGTCCCACAGCTCGGCGTTGTGCGCCCGGTCGATGAAGACCGGCAACAGGGTGCCGACCCCCTGGACCACGGCCGCTTCGCGGCGGGCCTGCCACTGCTGGTTGTTGCTTGAATGACTCATCTTTCCTCCCTGAGGGGCATGGGCCCCGCTATTCCTGTGCCATCTGGCCATATGTGTGCCGCCAACTGCCCTCGGGCAGGGCGGCCTGTTCGCAAAAGGGGGCCCCGGGTGTGCCCTCAGGGCCCACAAGGCGCTCGGTCGTGACCGGCGACCCCCTCTTTCTATCTGTAAAAACGATGGTCTGTGTCATAACGCATCTGTTTTAACGATGCTATTGCCCTTTCATCTCCCTCAGCGAATGCCGCCAAAGCAGAGGTATTTGGTCTCCAGGTACTCCTCCAGCCCTTCGGCCGCCCCTTCCCGGCCCAGCCCCGACTCCTTGATCCCGCCAAAGGGGGCCAGCTCGGTGGAGATGATCCCCTCGTTGATCCCCACCATGCCGTATTCGAGCCCCTCGGCCACTCGCCACACCCGGGCGATGTCGCGGCCATAGAAGTAGGCGGCCAGGCCATAGGGGGTGTCGTTGGCAAGCGCAATGGCCTCGGCTTCCGTCTCGAAGCGCACCAGAGGCGCGACGGGCCCGAAGATCTCCTCGTCCAGAATGGGGTTGCCCCGGGTGACCCCGGTCAGGATGGTGGGGTGATAGAAGAGGGGACCGGCGGGGTGGGCGTCGCCCCCCACCAGCACCCGGGCACCGGCGGCGACCGATTGCTGCACCAGCTCGGCCACCTTGCTGGCGGCGGCCGGGTTGATGAGGGGCCCGATCTGGACGCCCTCGCCCATGCCGTCTCCCACCTTGAAGGCCTTGACCGCGGCGGCGAGCTTCTCGGCGAAGGCGTCATAGACGCTGGCCTGCACCAGGATGCGGTTGGCGCAGACGCAGGTCTGGCCGGCGTTGCGGTATTTGGACGCCAGGGCCCCGGCCACGGCGGCGTCGAGGTCGGCGTCGTCAAAGACGATGAAGGGGGCGTTGCCGCCAAGCTCCAGGGAGAGGCGCTTCATGGTGTCGGCGCACTGGCGCATCAGCAGTTTGCCGATGCGGGTGGAGCCGGTGAAGGAGAGCTTGCGCACCACGGGGTTGCTGCACAGCTCGTTGCCCACTGCGCTCGCCTGATGGGAGGTGACGATGTTGATGACCCCGGCGGGAATGCCCGCCTGCTCAGCCAGTACCGCCAGCGCCAGGGCGCAGAGGGGCGTTTCGGCGGCGGGCTTGATGACGATGGTGCAACCGGCGGCCAGCGCCGGACCCGCCTTGCGGGTGATCATGGCGATGGGGAAGTTCCAGGGAGTGATGGCGGCCACGACCCCCACCGGCTGCTTGATGGTGGCCAGGCGCCGATCGGCGGAGAAGCCGGGGATGGTGCGGCCATAAGCACGCTTGCCCTCTTCCGCGAACCACTGGATGAAGCTGGCGCCGTAGGCCACCTCTCCTTTGGCTTCCGCCAGCGGCTTGCCCTGCTCGCAGGTCATGATGCGGGCGAGCTCCTCCTGGTTGGCCATGATGCGCTCGAACCAGGCGTAGAGTTTGCTGCTGCGCTCCTTGGCGGTGAGGGCCGCCCAGGCGGGTTGCGCCGCGTGGGCGGCCGCGATGGCGAGGCGGGTGTCCTCCCCGTCCATGTCGGGCACCTGGGTGATGACCTGGCCGGTGGCCGGGTTCAGGACCTCGAACCGGCGCCCGCCCAGGGACTCGCACCAGCGGCCGTCGACATAGGCCAGGGATTTGATCAGGGAGAGAGCAGATTGTGATGCTGACATAAGTAAGGGGCCTCGATAGTGGGTCTGGGTGGCGCGTCTATGTGGGCACCGCCGTATAGAATAATAAGCACATAACGACCATAAAATGAGCCGAAATGTTTTTCAAGTGTTAAATATATTTGAGTGAACTGGGCGTCACATGCTAGAAATGGGGCTGTGAGCGCGATTGTAGCGGTTTTCATTGCGCAGGGTGTGCAAAATAATGAACGCTCTGGGTTGTGCAGGATAGTGAGCGGGGCTGACGTGCCTGACTCACTATATTGACCAGTTGGCCCCAGGTATTCGAATGACCATGGAAGGAGGTGGGCGATGGAGCAATCCCGTGGCGAGGTCCGGTGGCGGACCATGACGGACAACCCTCTGGCGGAGCACGAGAGAAACATGGGGGAGCGGCTCGCCCGGATCCGCAGGGAGCTCGGGCTCTCCCAGCGCCGGGTGGCGGAGCTGAGCGGCCTGACCCACGGCGCCATCTGCATGATAGAGCAGAACAAGGTGAGCCCCTCGGTGGCCTCCCTGCAAAAGCTGCTGAGCGTCTACGAGCTGCCGTTGTCGCGCTTCTTCGCCGAAGAGGAGGTGGCGAGCACGCCCAGCGTGGTGATCAAGGCGGAGCAGCTCATCGAGCTCGGCAGCCAGGGGGTCTCCATGAAGCTGGTGCACAACGGCAACAATCGGCGCCAGCTCGGCTTCATGCTGGAGACCTATGCCCCCGGCACCGACACCGGCGGCGTGGTGAAGCATAAGGGGGAGGAGGTGGGCACCGTGCTGGAAGGGTCGGTGCTGCTGACCCTGGCCGGCCAGACCTATGAACTGTGCGCCGGGGACAGCTATGTCATCGACACCGGCGAGCCCCACAGTTTCAGTAATCCCTCGGGGCAGGTCTGCCGCATCGTCAGCGCCCACACCCCGGCCAGCTTTTAATGTGAACAACCCGTTGTGTTGGAAACGAACCGGTAAGGAAACAGGGATCATGACCGAACATGTAAAGAGTTACTACGCAGCCAGTGCCAACAAACACGCGCCCTATCCCACGCTCACCGAGCAGCTGGAGTGCGACGTCTGCGTCATCGGCGCAGGCTACACCGGCCTCTCCAGTGCGCTGCATCTGGTGGAGAAGGGGTACAAGGTGGTGGTGCTGGAGGCCGCGCGAGTCGGCTTTGGCGCCAGCGGCCGCAACGGCGGCCAGATCGTCAACTCCTACAGCCGCGACATTGACACCATCGAAGCGAACTGCCCGCCGGATCAGGCTAGGCTGCTCGGCTCCATGTTGTTTGAGGGGGGCCAGATCATCCGCGAGCGGATCAAACGCTACAACATCCAGTGCGATCTGCAGGAGGGCGGGGTGTTCGCCGCCGAGACCGAGAAGCAGCTTCACGAACTCAAGGCGCAGAAGGCGCGCTGGGAGAAGTGGGGCAACGACCAGCTGGAGCTGCTCGATGCCAAGGGGGTGCGCGAGGTGGTCGCGAGCGATCGTTACGTCGGCGCCCTGCTGGACAAGAGCGGCGGCCATATCCATCCCCTCAACCTGGCGCTGGGGGAGGCGGAAGCCATCCGCATGCAGGGGGGGCTTATCTTCGAGCAGTCCGCCGTCACCAGCATCACGCCGGGTCAACCCGCCCTGGTCAAGACCGCCAAGGGGGCGGTGAAGGCGCGCTTCGTGGTGGTGGCGGGCAACGCCTATCTCGGCAACCTGGTGCCCGAGCTCGCCGGCAAGAGCATGCCCTGCGGCACCCAGGTGATCGCCACCGAGGTGCTGGGGGAGGAGCGGGCCCGTTCACTCTTGCCACAGAACTACTGTCTGGAGGATTGCAACTACCTGCTCGACTACTACCGCACCTCCGGCGATCACCGGCTGATTTATGGCGGCGGCGTGGTCTATGGCGCGCGGGATCCGGCGGACATCGAGCGGCTGATCATCCCCAAGATGCTCAAGACCTTCCCGCAGCTGGCCGACGTCAAGGTGGAGTACACCTGGACCGGCAACTTCCTGCTCACCCTGTCGCGCCTGCCGCAGTTTGGCCGCATCGGTCACAACATCTACTACATGCAGGGCTACAGCGGTCACGGCGTCACCTGTACCCATCTGGCGGGCAAGCTGCTCTCCGAGGTGCTGAGCGGTCAGGCGGAGCGCTTCGATGCGTTCGCCAGGCTGCCGCACTACCCCTTCCCGGGTGGCCGCCTGCTGCGCATCCCCTTCACCGCCGCCGGCGCCGCCTGGTACACCCTGCGCGATCGCCTGGGGGTGTGATGTCACCGATGGCCCGCCAGGCAGGCTGGCGTCAACAAGAAGAGGGAGGCGTTATGCCTCCCTCGTTTTTTGTCGTCAACCTGCCCGGGCCCTGACGGGGCTAGAAGCGGTAGGGGAAGCGGATCCCGATGGTGTAGTCCGGTGCGTCCGTGGTGAGCCCGGCAGACCAGTTGACCGCCATGGAGAGGTTGTCGGTAATGGCCCAGGTCGACCCCATGCCAAAGCTGGCGGCGTTGGCATCGGAGCCGGTGACCTTCTCCATGGCAAAGCCTTCGGACCCCTGCTCGGACTCCATGGTGACGCGCTGGTTGATGTTGAAGGAGAGGCTGAAGCGTTCGTTGAGGGCGAATGCGACCCCCAGGCCATATTCATACCAGTCCCCCAGCTGGATGCTGCCGGGCTGGTTGCCGGGCTGGTAGGAGATATCGTCAAAGTCCTGCTTGAGGCTGTGGCCATAGTTGAGGCTGGCAAACAGGATGGCGGGATCCATGGTCTTGACCAGGGAGAAGCCGGTGGAGAGCTGCCAGAGCCCGTTGCCGGTGGCGAGCTCCTTGGGGGTCACCAGGTTGCCCGATTCCGAGGTGTTGATCTCGATGCCGTAAGGATCCTTGCCGGTCGGCGCCTTGGCCCGGAAGTTCCACACCAGATCCGGCCAATCCTCGCTCTCTGCCATGACCCTGTAGTAGATGGCGAGGCTGAGATCCCCCAGACCGCCATCGCTGACGCTCTGCTCCTCGAAGTCGCGGCTGGAGTTCTCCTTGCCGGTGCTCTGGTAGTTGGTGTTGCGGAACATGTAGGGGAGGGCCAGCTCCAGTTGCCAGCGATCGTTGAGGGTGTAGCGGGTGATGACATCCGCCGTCCACTGATCGGAGCGCACCCGATCCAGGTTGATTTCGCCAAGGAAGATGGCGTCCAGGGCGAGGAAGCCGCGCAGGGCGAGATCCTTGCGGTTGTAGTGCTGATAAGAGAGGCCGAAGTCGAGAGTCAACGCGCGATCGAACACGTTGTGTTGCTCGATCATCAGGTCTTCGGTACTGCGACCGACTTCCGGCGTGCGCCGTGCCGTATCGGGTTGGGAGGAGGCTGCGACGGCGGCCCCGGTTGCTCCCCCTGCTGTGGCGGCGGCTGGCGTGGCACCCGAGGCCTTGACGGCCTCCAGGCGAGCCTGCAACTGATGGAGTGCCTGGTTTTGCTGGATCAATTGCTGACGCAACTGATCCAGCTGTTGTTGTAGGGCCTCTTCTTCTGCAGTTGCGCCCCAGCAGGTGAAGGGGGTCAGTGCAATCAACAGCATGGTCGACTGTTTCATTGAGATACGTCCTTGTTGTTTATTATCCTTTTTTATAGTTCAACCCATGGGATTCACCTGCTGTTAACGAGAGAACCAGATCCGGGTCTGATTCAGGGTCTGCAAGCCGTCTCCCCTGACCTTGTTGAACTGCAGCAGACCGCGGCTGAAGTCGGTGCCTCGCAGGCTCTGTTCCAGCAGGACTCGTCCGTCGGAGGAGTTTAGTTGCAACCCGGCGTAATTGCCCGAGACCCGGTAACTGGCTGTGCCTAGATTCCCCTGGTGCTCATAGTTGCCTGCGGTGACGATTTGCCCTGTCATCGCGGGGGGCGCCAGTGTTATACCGGCCTGGTTTACGGAGCTGTTGCCGCTCCCCTCCAGTTGCACGACTTGCACCAGGCCTGCGCCTTGTACCTGAGTGCTCTGGGGTGTCGTGGTAGAGGGTTTGACCTCATCCTTGATGCGCACATCCAGCCTGGGTTTGTTTTGTACCACGCTCAGCGCCAGGTTCATGGCGGCCGTTTGCTGGGCCTGGGCCGTGGTCAGGGATGAGATGAACTCGATACCGAAGTAGCTTATCCCGTGGCTACTGACATAGCGGCCACGCAGGTGGGCCAGTTCCCCATCGGCCAGTTCGGGGGCAAAGCTGTCTGACAGCAGCGCCAGAGGATCCGAGGCGGCCAGCAGCGGAGAGGCGAAGCCACCCAGACTGCAGATGAGGCATATGGCGGGTCGGGTATTCATGATGACCTCACATTAGCTCTTTGTGCTGAAAACCAAATTCCAGCAGGGATGTTTCATTGAGGGGGGCGAACAGCCCATCTTTTCCTCTGACAGACAGGGGAGGGGCAGGGTTGGCAAGGGGCGCATCAGGCCGATAGCCAGCGCCGATCACGGCAAGCAGTATGCCGTTCCAGCTCTCCTTGAACTCCTTGAAGGTGATCACTCGATTGCCGAGGGCGGGGTCTGCCAGATAGACACGATCATGGCGATCTATGGAGCGCAGCACGGCAAAGTGCTGGTAGCCGCGAATGTTGAGCAGCACTATGGTGGGGACTCTCACCTGGCGCAATTTCTCATCCCCCAGGCGGTACCCTCTGACACGCATGCCGAGCATCTGCAAATATTGCTTCATGTCGAGCATGGAAAAGCCGTAATTCTTGACCTGTTCAGGGTCTGCCATGGCGAGCATGCCGTCCATGACCCAACGTTCATTCGTTTCGTGGCCGTAGGAGTAGCGCAGTATGGTGGCGACGGCGGCGGCCCCACAGCTGAAATCCGTATGCTGGCGCTCGATATTGGCATACCGGCGCTCCAGAATGCTCTGCACCGGTTTGTTGAGATCCCCCAGTGCCGGGAGATGTTCTCCCAATGGCAGAGTGGCCGACCAGGCAGCCGGGCAGAATAGCAACAGCAATAGCCAGCGCATTGATGCCTCCATGTCCTGGAAAAAAGGGGGCGCAGAGGCCCCCATACAGTGGATTACTTGGCAAATCCTGCGGCCAGCGAGAGGTTGTTCGCTTGCAGGTTGTTGGAGCCCGACGACACGTTCACCCCAATGTTGCCCACGGCACCGTTGAAGGCGCCGCCATCGATGGTGGCACGGTTGAAGGTTTCGCGGCTGGTGTAGGTGTTGACCACGGGGATGTAGCCAGTGGCATAACCGCTCAGCTTGATGTCACCCTCTTCTTCGAACTTGAACTTGCCGTCGTTTTTACCTTGATTGTCGTAGTCGATATGACCCCACATTTTGTCACCACCCGGGTGATCCCCGTCTTTCCAGATTTCCGGATAGACGTTGTTGGTCTGCTTGCTCGTCCCCTCGTACTCACCCTCGGCTTTGAGCTTGAGGAAGATGGGGTTGTAGTCCACGGTCTTGGTGGCGCTCAGGCTCTTGTTCTCGGTCATGTTCTTGGACACGCTCTGGCTGTTGGCCACGGTGGCCACGGCCATGTTGCCGGTGGACACGGAGGCCGCCATGTTGTTGGCCTGCACGTTACCCGAACCGGAGGTCACATTGACCCCGATGTTGCCCGCGGCATTCTTGAAGGCACCATCGCCGACCCCGGCCTTGTTCTGATGGCCATGGTTGCTTGTCAAGTTATGGCTGGCGCTTTGGGTGGAGAAGACCTCGGCATCCGACGATCCGCCAGGGGCGCCATGTTGTTGTTGACCACGACCCATGATGAACTCGGCATCGACCTCGTCATAGGCGGCCAGGGAAGCGCTGTTGCCTTGTACGTTGGAGTCACCGGCGGCCACGTTGGCGCCGACGTTACCGGATGCATCCTTGAACGAGCCGTCGATCTTGCTCGTGTTCTCCGTTCTTGTATTGGCGGTGCCTATCATGGAGCTGGATTGCTGGTTGTCCACGACCGCCATGCCGAGTTTGTTGACATTGATGTAGCCGCCGACGCGAACTTCGCCTTCGTACTCCACATCGACTTCTGCCTTGACCTTCTTGGTCAAGGTTGCCCCTGTCTCATCCCTGTCACCGCGGTAATCAGCGGAGGCGGCGCCTGACATGGCCATGACGACCGCGGCGGCTAATGAGCTATAAATAAGTCCACGCATAATGAGTCTCTCCATTGAACTTTCTGTGGAAGATGCGCCCATCGGCTGGTTCAACGCCCCCGGGCTCGGCTTCCGATCCCTGCGACATCATGGGGATGTCGTTACTGCGCCAGCCAGAGGCAGGGAGACCATGTTGACTGCCTGGTTTCCCTGTCCCGTGACTTGGTTCACCTGAATGACCCCTTTGCTGCCCGTCAGGGCGTTGTCATCCAGATAGATGCTGGTAGTGGTGTTGGTAGGCACCTTGCCAGAAGGTGTCTTTGCCACACTGGTGCTGAGACTGATGTCGGTCACCACGCCGATGCCGCTGTCATCCAGCGACAATGCGAAGGCATTCAGCTGCTGGTTGGCTTCACCAGCGCCCTGATTGATCCCGACCAGCCCCTGGCTCTGGCTCAGCGCCGAGTCCAGGATGGCAACGCTCTGGTTGCCATTGAGATTGGTAGTGGATTGATTCTGCTGGCTAAACTGAATGATGGCCGGTCCTGATAGCGAGATGGAGGCGAGGTTGCCCTGCTGGTTGTTATTACCGGCAACCATATTGACGCCCATGGCACCACGAATATTGCTGAGTGCTTGCGAGCCGAGATCAACACGATTCTCTGCTTGTGCTTGATGTGCGAATGCGGAAAGGGGAATAAATGCCAATGCAATATATGTTTTCATGCTCTGTCTCCATGTGCCAGGAGGGCTTATCAGATATAGCAATGAATGTGCCAGATGGTAATTTATTGATATGTATGGGATTTGTGTCTGAGTGTTTTGTTTTTAAGTCTCATTTTTGAGAGTGAACTTTTATATCTAACATCAACACATTGTTTATCAATGACTTTATTTTTTCTCAGCGTTAATTTCGTTGTCTCATTATTGTGGTGCCATCAGTCTAAAGTCGGGATGGTTTATAGTTATCATCGTCTGGCCAGGTTGAGTTGGCGTCATTTGATGATGAAGAGGTGTCGCTTCGGCAAAACATAAATAGCAAGGCACCGTGGTCAGGCTCTCTCGTGCAGTCGCGATAACAAGGAGTTGTCCATATGACAGAAACGGTATTGTTACTCATCAATTCATGTGCCGTGCTGGAAAGCCTGCTGGTAAAAAGCGAGTGGCAAGTGGAGCAGGCGAGTTCCCTGGCGGTGGCAGAACAGAAATTGCAGGAAAAGGCTTATCCCCTGGTGCTGGTGGTGATCGAGCATCAGCAGCACGAAGCCCTCTACAACCTGATTGCGCAGCACTCCGGCGCCTTGTGGATCGGCCTCATCCAGCGGGACTGTCTCGCCAGCGAAGCCCTTCGCAATTTGCTGGCAGCCTGTTTTCATGATTTTCACACCTTTCCCCTGGACAGAGACAGGCTCTCCCACAGCCTGGGACATGCCCTGGGGATGGCGCGCCTCATCCGGCGACACCGCCCCCGACTGCAACCCCAGCTGCGTTTCATCCAGGGGGAGAGCGCCCCCATCCGCCAGTTGCGCGACCAGATCGTGCGGTTGCAGCATTGCCGCCTGCCCGTACTGGTGACGGGACCGAGCGGTACGGGCAAGGAGCTGGTGGCCCGGGAGCTGCACTACAGCACGTTCGGGGAGGAGAGCCCTTTCGTGGCGGTCAATTGCGGGGCCATGCCCCATCAGCTCATCCAGTCCGAGCTGTTCGGCCACGTCAAGGGGGCCTTCACCGGGGCACAGCACCACAAGATAGGCAAGATAGAGGCCGCCGATGGCGGCACCCTGTTTCTCGACGAGATAGGGGAGTTGCCACTGGAGGATCAGGCAACCCTGCTGCGCTTCTTGCAGGAGCAGTGCATAGAGGCGGTGGGCAGCCACCTGACGCGTCGTGTGGATGTGCGGATCATCGCGGCCACCAATATCGATGTGGAGCAGGCGGTGGCCAGCGGCGGATTTCGCATGGATCTCTACTACCGGCTCAACGTGGTGCGCCTGCGCACCCCGGCCTTGTGCGAGCGGGCGGAAGACATCCAGCTCCTTGCCGATGACATTCTGGCGGAAGTGCGGGGCGGGCGGGTGCTCAGCTTCACCCGCAAGGCGCGCCAGGCCATGCAGTCCTATGGCTGGCCGGGGAATGTGAGGGAGCTGCGCAACCGGGTTCAGCGGGCGGTGGTCATGTGCAGCGGCCCCTTCATCGAAGCCGATGACATGGAGCTGACCAACATGGACAGCCAGCTGCTCGACGGCTCGCTCAAGGCGGTGCGCGAAGCGGCGGAGCGTCAGGCCTTGCAACGGACGCTGGCCCGCTTCCCCGATCAGCTCGAGGAGGTGGCCCGCACGCTCGATATCTCCCGGGCCACCCTCTATCGCCTGCTGGACAAGCACGATCTGCTGTGAGGGGACGGCAGTATCGTCCCGTCATGCAAAAAGCCCGGGCAGCAGGCCCGGGCTTCTTGTCTGGCCCCGTCGTGGGGACTCGTTACTTCCGATGAGCTTCAGGCCATCTCCATGGCGAGGTGACAGAGTCGCCGCGCAGCCTCCTCCTCGCTCTTGACCACCTGATGCACGCCGCGCACGCGCAGATGATGCACCTCCTCGTGCTGGTGGGCACAGGCGGCGATGCGCATCAGGGCGCCGTATTCCTGCGCCCTGATGGCTATCTCACCGGCCAGCAGGCTGTCATCCAGGGTGATCAGCAGCCAGCTGGCGTTGGGCAGCGCCGCCGTCAGCAGATCCTGCTGGATGGGATGGCCCGCCAGACAGGTGATCCCCATGGCGCGCCAGGGGGCCAGCAGTCGCTCGTCGGTGTCGATCACCACCATCTCCCTGCCTTGTTCATGCAACTGCCGGATGAGGTGCTGACCTATCTCGTCGGCGCCCACTACCACCACATGGCCCTGCAAGGGGCAGAGGTGAGGTGACCCATCGGTGCGTGGATCGGGATGGCGCCTCAGCCAGCGCTCCGCCTGGTTGAAGACCAGCGGATTGAGCACGATGGAGAAACAGGCGCCGACCAGCACCAGGTCACGGGCGACCCCGGGGACCAGCTCGAGCATGACTCCGAGACCCATCAGGATGAAGGAGAACTCCCCCACCTGTGCCAGGCTGGCGGAGATGGTCAGCGCCGTGCGCTGGCTGTGGCCAAAGAGCCGCACGATGGCGAAGGCGGCCACGGATTTGCCGATCACGATGACGAACAGGGTGGCCAGCACGGCCAGGGGCTCGCGCAGCAGGATGACGGGGTCGAACAGCATGCCCACGGAGACGAAGAAGAGCACGGCGAAGGCGTCCTGCAGGGGCAGGGTGTCGTTGGCCGCCTTGTGGCTCAGATGGGAGCTGTTCATCACGACGCCGGCGAAGAAGGCGCCGAGGGCAAAGGAGACGCCAAACAGCTTGACGGCGCCAAAAGCGATGCCAAGGGAGCAGGAGAGGACGGCCAGGGTGAACAGCTCGCGGGAGCCGGTGGCGGCGGTGCGGGCCAGCAGCCAGGGGATGAGGCGTCGCCCGCCGATGACCATCAGGGCGATGAAAGCAGCCACCTTGGCCAGGGTCAGGCCGATATCCGCCATCACTTGGGCCGGGGTCAGTGCCTCGCCCCCCTGCTGCAGGTTGGCGAGGATGGGGAGCAGTACCAGGGCCAGCACCATCACCAGATCCTCCACGATGAGCCAGCCGATGGCGATGCGTCCCTCGTTGGTGTCGAGCTGGCCGCGGCTCTCCAGGGCGCGCAGCAGCACCACGGTACTGGCGGTGGAGAGGGCCAGGCCAAACACCAGGCCGGCGGTCACGGTCCAGTCGAGCAGTTGGGAGAGGCCAAGGCCGAGCAGGGTCGCAAGGGTTATCTGGACGATGGCTCCCGGGATGGCGATGTGTTTCACCGACAGCAGGTCTTTCACGGAAAAGTGCAGGCCGACACCAAACATCAGCAGGATGACGCCGATTTCGGCCAGCTCGGGGGCGAGCCGCAGATCGGCGACATAGCCCGGCGTAAAGGGGCCGCATACCACGCCAGCCGCGAGGTAGCCCACCATGGGGGAGATGCGCAGGCGGCTTGCCAGCATGCCGAAGAGGTAGGCCAGCACGAGGCCGCCTACCAGGGTAGTGATAAGGGGGAGTGAGTGGTCCATGTCGTCACCTCGCTAATGGCAGTCAGGGGCTACCAGATCACCCGAAGGCAAAGAGGGCAGCTGTCAATGAGCAGGGGGCGAAAGAGACAGAAGTTGGCCGTATCAAGGGGAATCTTGAGGGCAACAGATGCCGTTTCTATTGAAAAGTAATGCATTTATATGCCATGAGCAACACTGTTCCAGTTTCTGCGTTGGTTTTAATGAAAAGCGTCTTTAATGCATTGCGATTGGGTGAAAAGAGTGTGCAGTTAAAGAAAAATTGGCAGGAATAATCAATCGATGATGATATCGGGAGGCAAGGGAGAACACCTATGAGCACACGGCATGGAGGAGGCTGGCCTCCTCCATGGTGAACGAGGGTGCTGAAGGGGCATCACTCTCCCCTGGCGACCCCCTCACGTCTGGGGTCTGCGGCCCCCAGCCAGCCGCCGGCATGGCGCTGGACGCCCTGCAGCCCGGAGGTCTGCTCGTTAAGCAGGACCTCGTGCCCTCTGGCCTTGAGCCCCTGGACCACGGTATCGGGCGTGCGCCCCTGCTCCAGCTCGGTGGGGCCGTTGCGACTGCCGAAATTGGGCAGGTTGATGGCCTGCTGCAGGTCGAGCCCCCAATCCTGGGTGCCGAGCAGCGCCTTGCCCACGTAGTTGATGATGGCCGAGCCTCCCGGGGATCCCAGGCTCATCTCCAGCTCGCCGCTTGCCTTGTCAAACACCAGCAGGGGAGACATGGAGGAGCGGGGGCGCTTGCCGGGCTCCACCCGGTTGGCCACCGGCAGGCCGGCGGCGTCCACCGAGGTGAAGGAGAAGTCGGTGAGCTGGTTGTTCAGCAGGTAGCCGTTGACCATCAGCCGCGAGCCGAAGCCATCCTCGATGGAGCTGGTCATGGCCACCGCCATGCCGCTCTTGTCCACGATGGAGATGTGGCTGGTGGAGGGCAGCTCCGGGGTGGCGTCCCGGCCCCTGGCCAGCGCCCGGGGCGGGTTGCCGGGCTGGGCGACGCCCATGGAGCGGTTGCCGATAAGGTGCCCCCGCTGCGCCAGATAGCCCTTGTCCAGCAGGCCTGTCACCGGCACGTCGACGACGTCGCCGTCGGCCACGTACTGGTTGCGATCGGCGAAGGCGAGGCGTGCCGCCTCGCTGTAGAGGTGAATGGCCTCGCTGGAGGCGGCCAGTTGACCCTGCTCCCCCTGTACCGGTTTGAGGGCGGCCATGTCCCGGCTTTCCAGCATGCCGAAGATCTGGCCGAGGGCCAGGGTGCCGGAGGAGGGGGTCGGGAAGCCGCAGATCTCGCTCTGGCGATAGTCAAAGCAGAGCCCGTCCCGCAGCTTGGCCCGGTAGCTGGCGAGATCGGCGGCGCTCAGTACCCCGGGGTTGGTCGGGTGGGCGTGCACCTTGGCCACCATGGCCTCGGCCAGCGGGCCGCGATAGAAGGCATCGGGGCCGTCGCTTGCCAGGGTACGCAGCACCCTGGCCAGGGCCGGGTTGGTGAGCCGGGTACCTGCCGTCTTGGGAGTGCCATCCGCCTGATAGAAGTAGGCACGGGCGTCCGGATCCCCGGCCAGATAGGGATCTTTTGCCAGCAGGGTGGCGAGGCGGGGGCTTATCATGAACCCTTGTTCCGCGAGGGTGATGGCGGGTTCGAACAGCGTGGCCCAGGGCAGCTTGCCATAGCGCTCGTGCGCCAGGGCCAGGGCACGCACCGTGCCGGGGGCGCCGACGGAGCGCCCGCCCACCACCCCCTCATAGAAGGCCATGGGTTTGCCCTCCTTCATGAAGAGCTGATCGGTGGCAGCGGCGGGGGCTGTCTCCCGGCCATCCACCGCCGCCACCTGCTTGCCGTCCCACACCAGCATGAGGGAGCCGCCGCCGATGCCCGAGGATTGGGGCTCCACCAGGGTCAGCACCAGCTGGACGGCGATGGCTGCATCGACGGCGCTGCCCCCCGCCTTGATGATCTGGTAGCCCGCATCCACCGCCAGCGGGTTGGCCGCCGCCACCATGAAGTCACGGCCCTGCCAGCCCGGTTTGTCAATCCAGCCGCTGGCCGCCTCCGGGGCGATCAGGGTCTGGGGAGGAGGGACATAGTGAAAGCCATCCTGGGAGGCGCAGCCGCCAAGCAGGCCGAGGGCGACCAGCAGGCCGAGGGGTTTGAGGGACATGACAGGCTCCTTGTCGGTTTCTTGTTCACCTGCCGAAATGTGTCACACTTGGAGCTTGATTAAAAGTTTGTCTTAATACTCATATGGTTACAAAACTATCAAGGAGGCGCTCATGACACACCGGGGGACGCTGGCGAAATCTTGCATGGCGGGGCTGCTCTGCCTGTTGCTGACGGCCTGCGGGGAGCCGACCTTCAGACCGCTGGACCAGGGGGAGACCCTGCTCGCCTTCGGGGACAGTCTGACCGAGGGGCGCGGGGTAAGCCCGTCCCAAAGCTACCCCAGCGTGCTGGCGACCCTGAGCGGCCATCCCGTGGTCAATGGCGGGGTGTCCGGAGAGCTGAGCCAGGCCGGCAGGGCACGCCTGCCCGGGTTGCTGGCCCGGCACAGACCCGCTCTGGTCATCCTGCTGGAAGGGGGCAACGACATCCTGCGTGGCAGCGGGGAGGCGGCCCTCAAGGCCAATCTCGCCGCCATGATAGAGGCGGTGCAGGGGAGCGGGGCCCAGATCCTGCTGGTCGGGGTGCCCCGAAAATCCCTGTTTGCCGATGGCGCTCCCCTCTACGAGGAGCTGGCAGATCAGTTCGGGCTGGTGCTAGACAACGACAGCATCGGCGAGTTGCTGCGAGACCCGGCCCTGAAGTCCGATGCGGTGCATTTCAATGCCGAGGGTTACCGCACCCTGGCGCAGCGACTTCATCGACTGTTGCAGGAAAGGGGGGCACTCTAGCGAGGTGTCATGCTGCCGGGGCAGTGCGCCATGCTGCCGCAATCAATGGGCTCAGGGGATTGCGCGGCGGGAGGGCGGCGGCGCTACCCCGGAGGGGGCCAGCCCGTGGCGATGATGCCGATGGAGATGAAAAAACCGCCGTGAAGGCGGTTTTTTGCAATCAGGCTGAGCCAATTTGCTTAGATGGACTGCTCTTCACCGCCCAGGGCAGCAAACAGGGCCGGGATGAACTGGGAGAGCTCGGCGGTGACCAGGGCGAAGTCGGCGTCCAGGCGGGCGGCGGGATCTTCACTGGTGACGTCGTCGTTCTGCTCGCGCAGCTCTTCGCTGAACTTGAGGCGCTTGATGGAGAGATCATCCCCCAGCACGAAGCTCAGGGTTTCGCCCCAGTTGAGGGCCAGCTTGGTCACCAGCTTGTCGTTGGCCAGGTGATTCTTGATCTCCTCGCTCATCAGATCCTGCTGCTTGCAGCGGATGATGCCGCCGTGCTCCATGGCGCTGCGCAGCTCGGCTTCGTCCTCCAGGGTGAAGGCGGCGGGCAGGTTGCCCTCGTTGAGCCACTCGGTCATGGTGATCTCGGGCGGGTTCTTGAGGGCCACCGGCACCACCGGCAGGGAGCCGATGGATTTGCGCAAGAGCGCCAGCAGATCGTCCGCCTTCTTGGCGGAGCCTGCATCCACCACCATCAGGTTGTCGGCAGGGTTTATCCAGGCGAAGGTCTGGCTGGTGCGGCTGAAGGCGCGGGGCAGCAGAGTGTGCATGATCTCCTCTTTCAGCGCCTCCTTCTCTTTCTTCTTGAGGGCGCGGCCCTGCTCGAATTCAATGGCCTCTACCTTCTCCGCCAGCATCTCCTTGACCACGGTGCCGGGCAGCATCTTCTCTTCCTTGCGAGCGCACAGCAGGATATGGCCAGAGGCGGCGTGGGTCAGGGTGGAGCCGAATTTGCCAAGGGGCTTGACCCACCCGAACCGGGAGATGTCCTGGCTGCCGCATGGGGTGAAGGCGCAGGCTTCCAGCTGGGTTTCCAGCTGCTCAACGGTCAGGTCGAAGGGGCGGGTAAAGCGGTAAATCTGCAGGTTTTTAAACCACATGGCGTCCTCGGTCTCTAGATTGTCCGGCGGGCATTGTACTAGAGAGGCGCTTTGTGATCAGCCAATCATTCTCGCTAAATAAAGGGCGATCGACCTCACAGGGCCCCACCTTGATCCCCCGGGAGCGGGCCCAACTCCCCTAGACTGCGAGTGTTCACATTGCTGACAAGGAGGCGACCATGTTGAGACAGAGTCGGCCGGAAGACATGGAAGAGATCGTCGAAATCTGGCTCCTGGCCTCCCTGCAGGCCCACGATTTCGTCGATGCCTCCTGCTGGTGGCAGGCTCAGGAGGAGCTGCGTACCCGCTACCTCGATCACGCCCGCATCTGGGTGTTCGAGGAGCGAGGGGACCTGCTCGGCTTCATGGCGCTGGTGGATGATTACCTGGCTGCACTTTTCGTGCGCCCCGATAGGCAGGGGCGGGGGGTGGGGCACGCCCTGTTGCAGGAAGCCAGATCCAGATGTGCCGAGCTGCATACCCGGGTCTTCGTGGAGAACGAGCCGGCGGTGCGTTTCTACCGCCGCCACGGCTTTGAAATCGGTGGGGAGGTGCCCGATCCCCTCACCGGCCATCTTCAGTACCAGATGCATTACCAAGCCGTCTGAATCTGACGTCTGGGGCTGCCCCGGTTGAAAACGGGGGGCACCATCCTCATCTTGTCTCCATCCCGGGGCGCCCTCGCCCCCGCTCTCTTCTCCTTATCGAGCCGTTTTCCATGAAGATCCTGCACACCGCCGACTGGCACCTCGGTCATCAGCTTCACGGCCACGACCGCCGCTTCGAACACGACGCCTTCCTCGACTGGCTGGCCGACACCATCAAGACCCGCGACATTGACGCCCTGCTGGTGGCGGGCGATCTGTTCGACACCGCCAACCCTCCCGCCAGTGCCTGGCAGCAGCTCTACCGCTTCCTGGCACGTCTGCGGGCCGAGCACCCGGCACTGGAGATGGTGCTCATCGGCGGCAACCACGACTCCCCCTCCAAGCTGGATGCCCCCCACGAGCTGCTGCGCGCCTTCGACCTGCATCTGGTGGGCAGCATCAGTCGGGACGACGAGGGGCGCCTCGAGACCGAGCGCCTGCTGGTGCCGCTGCGAGGCAAGAACGGCGAGGTGGCCGCCTGGTGCGCCGCCGTGCCGTTTCTGCGCAGCAGCGATCTGCGCCCCGACGGGCTCAGCGAGGGGCAGGACAGACTCATCGAAGGGGTGCGCCAGGTCTATGAAGCGGTGCTGAGCGAGGGGCGGGCGCGCTGCAATCCGGATCAGGCCCTCATCGCCATGGGCCACGCCTATCTGGCGGCGGGCCAGCTCTCTGAGCTCTCCGAGCGGCGAGTGCTCGGCGGCAACCAGCATGCCCTGCCTGCCGAACTGTTTGCCGCTGCCGACTACACGGCGCTGGGTCATCTGCACCTGGCCCAGAGCCCGGCCGAGGGGGTGCACTACAGCGGCTCGCCGCTGCCGCTCTCGCTGGCCGAGGCGAATTACAACCATCAGGTGCTGGAGGTGACGTTTGAGAGGGGCAAACTGGCCCGCCTTGAGCGGATCCCGGTGCCCCGCGCGGTGGAGATGATCCGCCTGCCCCAGAGCGGCCTTGACGAGGCGCTCCAGGCCATCGAGGCGCTGGCGCTGCCCGCTTGCCCGCAGCAGGCGCAGCCCTTCCTCGAGGTGCGGCTGCTGCTGCCCAAACCCGAGGCCCGCATCCGCGAGCGCGTACTGGCCGCCATCGGCGACAAGCCGGTGCGTCTTGCCCGCATCACGACCAGTTATCAGGGCTCGGGCCAGGGGCTGGCGGACGGTGCCGGCCAGCGCCGGCTCGATGAACTCTCCCCCACCGAGGTGTTTCGCCTCTGCTATCAGCGTCAGTTCGACGGGGAGCCGGAGGCCGAGCTGGTGGCGTCGTTTGAAGAGATCCTGGAGCAGGTGAAGGAGTCCAGCCAATGAAAATCTTGTCGCTGTCAGGGGAGAATCTGGCCAGCCTGACCGGTCAATTCACCATCGATTTTGCCGGTGGCGCCCTGGGGGCCGCCGGCCTGTTTGCCATCACCGGCAATACCGGCGCGGGCAAGAGTACCCTGCTCGATGCCATCTGTCTGGCACTCTACGACGAGATGCCGCGCTTTATCGCCAATCGCAAGAATGTCGCCGAAGTGGGCCGCATGGATGACGAGGAGAAGCTCAAGGCCAACGACGTGCGCGGCATCCTCAGCCGCGGTCACGCCAGCGGTTTTGCCGAGGTGCAGTTTCGCGGCTGCGACGGCCGCATCTGGCTGGCCCGCTGGGCGGTGCGCCGGGCCCGCAACCGTGCCGAGGGGCGCTTTCAGGCCCAGGAGCGCAGCCTGACCGACGTGGCGTCGGGCCAGGTGTTCAGTGGCAGCAAGCGGGAGCTGCAGGATCGCATCGACGAGCTGGTAGGACTCTCCTGGGAGCAGTTTCGCCGCGCCGTCATCCTGCCCCAGGGGGAGTTTGCCGCCTTCCTCAAATCGAGCGCCGACGAGCGTTCGGCCCTGCTCGAACGGATGACCGGCACCGAGCTCTACTCCGCCATTTCGGTCCAGACCCATGAGCGGGCGCGGGAGGAGCAGCAGAAACTGGCCGCCATCAGCCAGCGGCTCGGCGACGTGGCACTGATGGACGAGGCGACCCGCGAGCAGTGGGTGAGCCAGCAGATAAGCCTTGCCACCAGCCTCAAGCACGAGCAGCAACAACAGCAGCTGATGCAGGACTTGCGCGATCTCAACGGCCGTATCGCCGCCCAGTTGCAGGCCTGTCAGGAGGGAGAGGCGGCCCTTGCCGCGGCCGAGGCGGCCCACGGTGCGGCCGCTCCCGAGCGGGAGGAGTTCGCCCGGGCCGAGCAGGCCCAGGTGGCCCGCGCCGATCACGACGAGCTGGCCCGCCTCACCCTGGAGGTGCAGCAGCAGGAGAAGGCGCTGGCCGAGCTTGGTCCCGAACTTGGCAAGCTGGAGGAGCAGACTCAGCAGAGCGCCCTCACCGAACAGCAACTGCTGGCGGAGAAGATCGCCGCCGAGCGCGAGTGGGGAGCCCTGCAGCCTGAACTCAAACGGGCGCAGGAGCTCGACACCCGCATTCGGGAAAAGCAGCAGCAACTGCAGAAGATCCAGCAGGAGGGGGCGCAGGAGCGGGAGGTGCAGCTCACCCTGGAGCAGGGCTGGCGCCAGCAGCGCCAGCAGGTGGAGCAGCTCAAGGCCCAGCACCAGCAGTGGGGCGCCTGGCTTGAGGAGCACAAGGAGCTGGCGCCGGTCGCCCGCCAATGGCAGCCCCTGCTCACCGCCATGCAGGATTGGGCCGAGGATGCCGACAGGCTGCAGCAGCTTCTTACCCTGCGCGAACACAAGCTGCGCGCCCTCAGGCAGTTGCAGCGCCAGCTGGAGCAGGGGCAGCAGGAGCGCGACTACTGGCAGCGCGAGCAGGCGCGGCTGCAGCAACAGCAGCACGAGCTGCAGGAGCAGCAGTGGGAGGGGCGCCTGGCCAAGGCGCAGGAGCAGTGGCAAGGGCAGACCGAGCAGCTCGGCCAGCTGCGTCAGCTGCTGGAGCTGGCGGACTATGGCCGCAATCACGGTGAGCAGCATGGTCGCCTGCAGCAGGAGATCGCCCAGCTGGAGCAGGCGCTCGGCAAGCTGGCCATCCTCGGCGACGAGCTGACGCCGGCCCGCGAGCGGCTCGCCCTGCAACGGGACGAGGCACGCCACGCGCTGGAGCAGTCCCGTGCCATCGCCAGTTTCGAGCAGCATCGCCACATCCTGCGCGACGGTGAACCTTGCCCGCTCTGCGGCGCCGAGGAGCACCCCTATCACCAGAGCCAGCCGCATGTGGCCGGTATTCTCGGCCAGCTGGCGGAGCGCGTCCGCAGCCTGGAGCTCGAGTGGGAGCGGCTCAATCACCAATACATTCAGTGCGAGAGCGAACGCCAGGAGCTGGCCCGCCAGCTGGCGGTGCGTCAGCAGCATCTACCTGAGCTGGAGACGCGCGCCGAGCAGCTGACCCAGCGTTGGCAGCAGCTGGGCGGTGCCGAGCTGCTGGGCCATCCGCTGCCGCTGCGTCAGAGCCCGATCGAGTGGAACGAGTTGATGAGTACCCTGCTCGGCCGCGGCCAGAGTCTGGAGCAGGGGCTGGCCCGCAGCCAGCAGCAACTGCGCGAGGCCCAGCAGGGGCAGCAGCAGTTGCAGGCCGTGCGCCAGCAGCTGAGCCAGCTGGCCAGCCAGCACCAGCAGTTCGAGCAGCAGTGGCAGGAGGCCGATCGCCAGCGCATCGCTCTGGAAGGGGAGGTGAATGCCATGGGCGAGCAGGAAACGACCCTGCGCCAGCGCCTTGAACAGGGGGGCAGCCGGCTCGACGAGCAGATGGGAGGCCAGCCCTGGCGTCAGTGGCTGGGCAGCCAGCAGTGGCGCGAGTGGCAGCGGGCCTGCGAGGCCTGGCTGCACGGCCAGAGCGAGTGGGAGCGGCTGACCGGCGAGATTGCCAGCCTCACCCCGGCCCTGAGTGCTCAGGAGGCGCGCTTGCAGACCCAGCGTGAGCTGCTGCACAAGCTCGAGCGCGACTACAAGGAACATGAACAGCAACGGCAGGGGCTGGTTACCAGTCGTGCCACCTGTCTGGGGGGCGAGGAGATTGCCCTGGTCGAGAGCCGCTGGCAGCAGCGGCTGCAGCAACTGGCCAGCGAGCTGGAGACGATGCAGGGGGCGGCCCGCACCCTGCGCGAGCGCCAGACCGAGCTCAAGACCCGTCTCAGCCATCTGGAGCAGGAGAAGCAGGTGAGCAGCCGGCGGCGACGGGAGGTGCTGGGGCGCTGGGCTGCCCACGCCAGCAGCCTCGGCATCGCCGAATACGATCTGCGCCGCCTGCTGGCCATGAGCCCGGATGAGCTCAAGGGGCGCCGCGCCGCCTTGCAGGCGCTGGAGGATGCCCGCGCCGAGGCGCGTACCCGTTTGACCGAGCGGCAGCGGGCGCTGGCACTGGAGGAGAGCAAGCGGGATCGTTACCGCGAGCATCACCCCGAGCTGGCCGCGTTGGCGCCGCCGGAGCTCGACAGCCGGCTGACGGCGCTGGAGGCGCACTGCCGCGCTCTCGACGAGCAGCTGTTCCAGTGCAAGAGCACGCTGGCCCAGGCCGAGGCGGCGGCCCTCAAAGCGGGCACCTTGCAGGAGGAACTGGCCGCCCAGCAGGCGGTGGCGGATCACTGGCAGCGCCTCTCCGACCTTATCGGCTCGGCCAGCGGCGCCAAGCTGCGCACCTTCGCCCAGAGCCTCACCCTGGAGCGGCTGCTGCTGGAGGCCAACGCCCAGCTCGCCGAGCTCTCCCCCCGCTATCGGCTGGAGCGAGTGCCCGGCACCGATCTGGCGCTGCAGGTGGTGGATCTCGACATGGGGGATGAGGTGCGCTCGGTGGATTCCCTCTCCGGCGGTGAAAGCTTCCTGGTGTCGCTGGCGCTGGCGCTGGCCCTATCCAGCCTGTCGTCGCGCCAGACCCAGGTCGAATCCTTGTTCATCGACGAAGGCTTCGGCACGCTCGATCCCGACAGCCTGGATCTGGCGCTTGCCAGCCTCGACTCCCTGCAGGCGGCCGGTCGCCAGATCGGGGTCATCTCCCACGTGCAGACCCTGGTGGAGCGGATCGGTGTGCAGGTGCGGGTGGAGGCCCTCGGCGGCGGCGAAAGCCGGGTGGTGTTGCCCGGCTGACGACGTGTCGCCCATGACCCTCCATGAACAAAAAGGCCCCTGTCACAGGGGCCTTTTTGTTGGTGTGCAACCCGTTGCTGGTTATTTGCGCTCGGGCAGCATATTGGTCAGGGTATTGTCCTTGAGCACATGGTGGTGGTAGATGGCTGCCGCCGCGTGCAGGGCAATCAGCGCATAGCCAATGTTGGCCAGCGTCTCGTGCAGCTCCTTGATGGTACCCTTCAGGCCGTCGTCGGGGGCGATGAGGGCGGGGAGCGCCAGGCCGAAGAAGGGAATGGGCTTGCCCCCTGCGCTCAACAGCAGCCAGCCCAGCAGCGGGGTGAGGATCAGGAAGCCATAGAGCGCCAGGTGGGCGAGCTTGGCCAGCGTGAGCATCAGGGGGGAGAGCTCGGGCACGATACGCGGTGAAGGGCTACCCACGCGCACCAGCAGGCGCACGACCACCAGCGCCAGGATCAGCAGACCCACCATGAAGTGAAACTCCTTCATCAGGTCGCGGCCGGCCGACCCTTTGGGGAAGATGTCCCTGAACTCCATCAGCGCATAGACGGCGATCATCAGCAGCAGGGTCAACCAGTGCAGCCCTATGCTCAGGCTGCCATAACGTTGTTCGGTATTTCTCAGCATCGTTGTCTCCTCGCCACTTAAGCGGCTTATCTCTTTTCATCCCGTCTCGTATCGAGCCAAAGGACCCGCAGGTATCCCTCTTGAGGGTACTCGGCTTGCTTATGCCCGTGTTGATCTCGATAACATTTCTGCCTTTTTGCCATCATGCTGACCTGTGCGGGAGCCCATGGAGTATCAGGAGATGGAAGGGGCAAAAAAAAACCGAAGCACCAGGCTTCGGTTTTTGGCGGTCGCTGGCGTCAGGCCAGGGCGCATTATTTCTTGATGCGGATCACCGGGGTTTCGCCCACGGTCACGGCGCCAGTCATCTTCACCAGCTCTTTGATCTCGTCCATGTTGGAGATGACCACAGGTGTCAGGGTAGACTTGGCTTTGGCTTCCAGAACGGCCAGATCGAACTCGATGATGGTGTCACCGCGCTTGACCTGTTGACCTTCCTGAGCGATACGGGTGAAACCTTCACCCTTCAGCTCGACGGTGTCGATACCGAAGTGAACGAACAGCTCGATACCAGAGTCGGACTCCAGAGAGAACGCGTGGTTGGTCTCGAAGATTTTGCCGATGGTGCCGTCGCACGGAGCAACCATCTTGTTGCCGGCCGGCTTGATGGCGATGCCGTCGCCGACGATCTTCTCGGCGAAGACGACGTCAGGCACATCTTCGATGGGGACGATTTCGCCGGACAGCGGAGCAAAGATTTCGATGCCGCCAGTGTCAGAACTGTCGTCGGAAACCAGTTTCTTCAGTTTGTCGAACAGACCCATAGTAAAAGCTCCTAGAGATGATTGTCGCTGTTTGCAGCCGATCTTAGCAGACTGCCTTCTGCTTAATAAAGTTATCTACGCACGCTTCGATTTCGGCGGCGGTGGCAAAGCTCAGCGCCTGGTCGGCCATGGCCTTCACATCTTCGAAGTTGGTGTTGCGGATAAGCTTCTTGATACGCGGTACAGAGATGGCGCTCATGGAGAACTCATCCAGACCCATACCCAGCAGCAGCAGGGTGGCGCGTTCGTCACCAGCCAGTTCACCGCACATACCGGTCCACTTGCCATTGTCATGGGAAGCGTCGATCACCATCTTGATCAGGGTCAGGACGGAGGGTGACAGCGGGTTGTACATGGCGGAAATCATCTCGTTACCACGGTCGACAGCCAGGGTGTACTGGGTCAGGTCGTTGGTACCGATACTGAAGAAATCCACTTCCTTGGCCAGATGATGAGCCATCACGGCCGCGGCCGGGGTCTCGATCATGATACCCACTTCAATGGATTCATCAAAGGCTTTGCCTTCGGCACGCAGTTCGGCTTTCAGCGTCTCCACGGTAGCCTTCAGGCTGCGGAACTCTTCGACGGAGATGATCATCGGGAACATGATGCGCAGTTTGCCGAAGGCAGACGCACGCAGGATGGCCCGCAGCTGGGCGTGCATGATGTCGGTGCGATCGAAGAAGATACGCACGGCACGCCAGCCCAGGAAGGGATTCATCTCTTTCGGGAAATTCATGTAGGGCAGTTCTTTGTCGCCGCCGATGTCCATGGTACGGACGATGATCGGTTGATCCGGCATGGCTTCGGCCACTTCTTTGTAAGCCTTGAACTGCTCGTCTTCGGTCGGCAGCGCGTCACGGTCCATGAACAGGAACTCGGTACGGTACAGACCCACGCCTTCGGCGCCGTTGCGGATGGCACCTTCGGTGTCCTTGACGGTCCCGATGTTGGCGCACACTTCGACCTGGTGGCCATCCAGGGTGATGGCAGGCAGGTCTTTGAGCTTGGCCAGCTCGTCCTTCTCGGCCTGGAACTGGGCCTGGAACTTCTTGGCTTCGTTCAACTGATCGGCGGTCGGGTTGATGATGACCTGGTTGTTGATCGCATCCAGCACCAGCATGTCACCGTTCTTGACGCGCTCGGTGATGTCGTTGGTGCCCACGACGGCCGGCAGCTCCAGGGAGCGGGCCATGATGGAGGTGTGGGAGGTACGGCCACCGATGTCGGTGACGAAGCCCAGCACGTATTTCAGGTTGATCTGAGCGGTTTCAGACGGGGTCAGGTCTTTGGCGACCAGGATGACCTCTTCGTCGATGGTGCTCAGGTTGACAACGGCGATGCCCAGTACGTTCTTGACCAGACGGGTGCCGATGTCACGGAAGTCGGTGGCGCGCTCACGCAGATAGGGGTCATCCAGATCGGCCATCATCTTGGCGTACTGTTCGATCACCTCGTGAACGGCTCTGTCGGCAGAGGCCTTGTGTTCTTTGATGAAGGATCTGATATCCCCTTCCAGCTCTTCATCTTCGAGCAGCATGATGTGGCCTTCGAAGATGGCCTCTTTTTCTTCACCGAAGGTGCGACCGGCCATCTCTTTGATGGCTTCCAGCTGTGCGGCTGACTTGGTGCGGGCTTCGAGGAAGCGGTTGATCTCGGCATCAATCTGTTCGGCGGGAATCTTGCCCTGATTGATAACGATTTCATCTTCTTTCAGAAGAAGCGCCTTGCCGAATGCGATACCGGGGGACGCAAGAATGCCAGATATCATAATCCTTCCTATTAAAACGACTGTGGGGGAGGAATAAAGCTGGATTACTCCAGCTCGTCCATCAGGGCAACCAGCTTCTCAACGGCTTTCTGAGCGTCCGGGCCGTCAGCCTGGATGGTCACGTTGGTGCCTTTGGTCAGACCCAGGGTCTGGAGCTTGAACAGGCTCTTGGCGCTGGCGGATTTGCCACCGGAGACCACAGTGATCTCGCTTTGGAATTCTTTGGCTTCTTTCACGAACTGAGCTGCAGGACGGGTGTGCAGGCCGTTTTCAGCAGTAATAACAACAGACTTCTCGTACATGGTTTCACCCCATATTATTGATATTGTTTGGAGAGATGGTCGCCAATGAGGCTTCCTGTCTCACCGTGTCAGTATGGATATGTTGTAAAGTAACGAAATCAGACCTGCAATGGTTTAATCCAGGTCAATTTTCTGTGCAGTATTCGGCGTCGTGGCCAGGTATTTTTTCGCTATCAGGCTGCAAGCCGCGTCAGGACTGGCTTGAAATTATTTTATAACGAAAAATAACACTTTGTTACCTTGTGATACCTTGCCAGCAAACACCTCGTGACGCCGCACAGGATATGAGATTTATCACAGAATGTCTGCTTTTTTTGTCATATCCAAGTTTGTTATTTTACCCCAAAAAATAAGGGGCCGAGTGGCACTGGTGGCTAGAGAGTTTAGCGCATAATGAAAACGGCGCTCCGAGGAGCGCCGTCGTTTTGGTGTTGGCTGATCAACTACTGCTGCAATTCCTGCTCGCTGAACACACCGGCGAAGAGGGCGCTGGAGAGGTAACGCTCGGCGGCGCTTGGCAGGATGACGACAATCGTTTTCCCTTCGAACTCCGGCAGCTCGGCCAGACGGTTGGCAGCGACCACGGCAGCGCCGGAGCTGATACCGGCCAGGATCCCTTCCTCTTCCATCAGGCGGCGGGCCATCTCGATGGCTTCGTCACTGCTCACCTGCTCGACGCGGTCCAGCAGGCTCAAATCCAGGTTGCCCGGGATGAAGCCGGCGCCGATGCCCTGGATCTTGTGGGGACCGGGCTTTATCTCTTCACCCGCCAGTTTCTGGCTGATGACGGGGGATTCGCTGGGCTCGACCGCCACGGAGACGATGGCCTTGCCCTTGGTCTTCTTGATGTAGCGGGAGACCCCGGTGATGGTGCCGCCGGTGCCGACGCCCGCCACGAACACATCCACTTCGCCATCGGTGGCGTCCCAGATCTCGGGGCCAGTGGTCTGCTCGTGGATTTCCGGGTTGGCCGGGTTTTCAAACTGTTGCAGCAGCACGTACTTGCCCGGCTCGGATTCGAGGATCTCGTTGGCCTTGGCAATGGCGCCCTTCATGCCGAGGGGGCCTTCGGTCAGCACCAGGTTGGCACCCAGGGCCTTGAGCAGTTTGCGGCGCTCCAGGCTCATGGTAGCCGGCATGGTCAGGGTGATGGGATAGCCGCGGGCCGCAGCCACGAATGCCAAGGCAATGCCCGTGTTGCCGCTGGTGGGCTCAATGATCTCCTTGCCCTTGGTCAGCACGCCGCGTTTCTCGGCATCCCAGATGAGGTTGGCACCGATCCGGCACTTGACGCTGAAGCTCGGGTTGCGGCTCTCGATCTTGGCCAGCACGCGGCCCTTGGTAACACGGTTGAGACGAACAAGCGGGGTGTTGCCTATGGTCTGGCTGTTGTCCTCAAAAATTTTGCTCATGGTGCTATCCCTGTGTTTGTTAAGGCGATGAAACAAGATTACCCTGTGGTTTCTGAATGAGAAGTGACGAATCGTTATAACAATATGTTATTACAACATATAGAACTTATTCTCTCTTGCCGAGGGGGCTCCCGCTGCCTGGGCATCCAATGGAAGGGATCTCATGGGATTTGCAGGAAGCGACCGCTATCTCGCATCACAGGCACTGAAGATGGCCGTCGATGCCGCCATCGTGCTGGAGAGGCCGCTGCTCATCAAGGGTGAGCCCGGTACGGGCAAGACAGTGTTGGCGGAGGCGGTGGCCGAATCCCTGGGCGCCGAGCTCATCAGCTGGCACATCAAGTCCACCACCAAGGCCCAGCAGGGGCTCTACGAATACGATGCCGTCGCCCGGCTGCGAGACTCCCAGCTCGGTGACCCCAGGGTAGGGGAGATAGGCCACTACATCCGCCGGGGCAAGCTGTGGCAGGCCTTCAGCGCAGAGCAGCGGCCAGTGCTGCTTATCGATGAAATCGACAAGGCGGACATCGAGTTTCCCAACGATCTGCTGCTGGAGCTGGATCGGATGGAGTTCGATGTCTACGAGACCGGCGAGCGCGTGAAGGTGCGCCAGCGACCCGTGGTCATCATCACCTCCAACAACGAAAAAGAGCTGCCGGACGCCTTCCTGCGCCGCTGTTTCTTCCACTACATCCGCTTCCCCGACAAGGCCGAGATGCAGGCCATCGTCAAGCTCCACTACCCAAACCTCAAGGAGCGGCTGCTCGACGAGGCGATGACGCTCTTCTTTGAGTTGCGTGCGGTAGAGGGGCTGCGCAAAAAACCGTCCACCTCCGAGCTGCTGGACTGGATCCGGCTGTTGTTGGCGGACGATATCGCCCCCGAGGCCCTGCGCACCCGTGAGCCCGGCAAGCTGGTGCCCGCTCTCTATGGTGCCCTGCTCAAGACGGAGCAGGACTTGCACCTCTTCGAGAAGCTCGCCTTCCTGGCGCGCCGCGGCGGCTGAATGCTCATCGACTTCTTCCTTCACCTGCGCCGCCACAAGCTTCCTTGCAGCCTGCGGGAGTTGCTCGACCTGCACGCGGCGCTGGCAGCCAGACTGGCCAGCCTCGACATGGACGAGTTCTACCAGCTATCCCGCTGCCTGCTGGTGAAGGATGAGGCGCACTACGATCGCTTCGATCGCGCCTTCGCCGAGTATTACGAGGGGTTGGCCGCCATCCCCCTGTTGCCGGAGAGCCTGCCTGACGACTGGCTGCGCAAGGAGTTCGAGCGGCTATTGAGCGCCGAGGAGAAGGCGTTGCTCCAATCCCTCGGCGGGCTCGACCAGCTGCTTGCGACCCTCAACCAGCGGCTAAGCGAGCAGAAAGCGCGCCACGCGGGCGGCAACAAGTGGGTCGGCACCGGCGGCAGCAGCCCGTTCGGCCACGGCGGTTTTCACCCGGAAGGGATCCGCATGGGGGGAGAGGGCCAGCATGGCAAGGCGGTCAAGGTGTGGGAGGCGCGCCACTTTCGCAACTTCAGTGACGACTCGCCCCTGGGGCAGCGCGCCATCCAGCTCGCCCTGCGCAAGCTCAGACGCTGGGTGCGCCGGGGCAATCCCGACGAGCTGGATCTCGACGACACCATCCAAAGCTCGGCCAGGCAAGGCTGGCTCGATGTGAAGCTGCGGCCCGAGCGCCACAACGGGGTCAAACTGCTGGTCTTCTTCGACGTGGGGGGCTCCATGGATGCCCACGTGGCCGAGGTGCAGCGCCTCTTCTCGGCCCTGCGCCACGAGTTCAAGCACCTGGTGTTCTTCTATTTTCACAACTGCCTCTACGACTTCGTCTGGCAGGACAATGCCAGGCGCCTTGATGATCGGCTCGATACCCTGCGGCTGCTGCGCACCTACGGCAGCGACTACAGGGTGATGGTGGTGGGGGATGCGAAGATGGGCCCCTATGAAATCACCTGGCCAGGTGGCAGCGTAGAGTACTGGAACGAGGAGCCCGGCCAGGTGTGGCTCGGGCGCCTGCAACAACATTTCCCCAAGATGGTGTGGGTCAATCCGCTGCCAAGGCAGGAGTGGCTGTGGCACCCCTCCATCAAGTTGATGAACGAATTGATCGGCGGGCGGATGCACCCGCTGACCCTGGCGGGTCTGGCTGCGGCCATCGACCAGCTGTGACCCTCTGAACCCTAAAAAACAGACAAGCCGGGATTGCACCCGGCCAGGAGCAAAGATGACCTCTATCGTAATCAGTGGCTCAGGCCTCTATACCCCTCCCTTTGCCGTCAGCAATGAAGCGCTGGTGGCGGCCTTCAACCAGTACGTGGATCTCTACAACGAGGAGAACGCCTCCGCCATCGATGCAGGGCAGCTGCCTGCCAAACAGCACTCGAGCTGCGAGTTCATCGAGAAGGCCTCTGGCATCAAGAGCCGCTATCTGGTGAGCAGCGAGGGGGTGCTTGATCCCGACATCATGCAGCCGCTCATGGCGGAGCGTCCGGACGATCAGCCCTCCATCATGGTGGAAATGGCGGTGGCGGCCGCCGAGCAGGCGCTGATCGCCGCCGGTCGTGAACCGGGGGAGATCGATCTTGTCATCGTCGCCGCCTCCAACATGCCGCGCCCCTACCCGGCGCTGGCCATCGAATTGCAGCACTATCTCGGCGCCAGCGGCCTGGCGTTCGACATGAACGTGGCCTGCTCTTCCGCCACCTTCGGGATCAAGACCGCCGCAGATATGCTGGCGGCAGGCACCGCCCGGCTGGCGCTGGTGGTCAATCCGGAGATCTGCTCGGGTCACCTCAACTTCCGTGATCGGGACAGTCACTTCATCTTCGGGGATGCCTGTACCGCCGTGCTGCTGGAGCGGGAAGCCGATTGCCAGGTGGCCAACCCCTGGCAACTGGTGGCCAGCAAGCTGGTGACCCAGTACTCCAACAACATCCGCAACAACTTCGGCTTCCTGAACCGGCTCAGCCCGCGCACCCGCTACGGCGACGACAAGCTGTTCCGCCAGCAGGGGCGCAAGGTGTTCAAGGAGGTGCTGCCCCTGGTGTGCGATCAGATAGCCTCCCAGCTGGCGGAGCAGGGATGGGCGGCCGATGGCTTGAGCCGGCTCTGGCTTCATCAGGCCAACCTCACCATGAACCAGTTCATCGGTCGCAAGTTGCTGGGCCATGACGCCAGCCAGCAGGAGGCGCCTGTCATCCTCGACCGTTACGGCAACACCAGCTCGGCGGGTTCCATCATCGCCTTCCACCTCTTCAACCAGGATCTGCCGAGCGGGGCTCGCGGGGTGCTCTGTTCCTTTGGCGCCGGTTACTCCATCGGCAGCCTGCTGCTGCAGCGGCGCTGAGCACCCTGTTTTGCCCATAAAAAAGCCACCCGGGAGGGTGGCTTTTTTTTCATGCTGCCCGAGAGGCTTTTTTCAAGCGGGTTCGATGGCCAGTACCTGACATTGCGGTTCTTTTATCTGAAATCGCACGTTCACATCGAACAATCTGACACCGTACACCTTGTCATCCGGCTTGCCCTTCTTGTAAGCAGGGCGGGGATCCTGAGCCAGCACCTCCCTCACCAGTTCACGCAGCTCCGGGTGGGCCTTGAGCCAGGGGGCGAGCTGCTGCTCGGCCTGGGCGCTCAAGCTCACCGCCAGCGGCGGGGTGGGGGCATCGGGGGCGAAACCGCCACGGGCGTGGGGCAGGCTGTCGGCATAGGGGACATAGGGCTTGATGTCGACGACAGGGGTGCCGTCGAGCAAGTCCACGGCGCCCAGCTCGAGCCAGAGCTTGCCGCGCTCACGTCCCACCCCGTGCAGTTCGACCACGGAGAGGCCGAGGGGGTTGGGGCGGAAGGTGGAGCGGGTGGCAAAGACCCCGACCCGCTCGTTGCCGCCGAGGCGCGGCGGGCGCACCGTCGGGTGCCAGCCCTGATCCATGGTCTGGTGAAACACGAAGCTGATCCAGAGATGGGAGAATTGCTCGATGCCGCGCAGCACATCGGGCTGATCATAGGGAGGAAGCAGTTCGAGGCGGGCGCGAGCCGCGCTGACCAGACCGGGCTGGCGGGGTATGGCGAACTTCTCCTTGTAGGGAGAGCGGATGATCCCTAGGGTATCGATATCGAACTTCATGGCGGATCCTGGCTGAAAACCCGGGCAATGTAGCACAGGCACGCCGAAAACGCAGGGGGAGTACCAGGACGCAGCCCCTGTGATCCCGATCCCAGACCCGGTGCCCGGGGGCTGTGTCCTGGTGCCAACTTGCGTAGGGTGGGGCGGCAAAAGGGGTGGCGGGGGAGCGGGCAAGGAGCCTGCTGCCCGCACCATGACGATATGCCTGGCGGCATCAGGGCGTGCCTGGGACGTGTGCTCACCATGCCAGGCCATGGCCGTTTCGGCTGCCCGTGGAGGGGCTGCAAGGAGAGGGCGCCATAGAGGAGAGACAGGGATGAAATTGTTGATTATCGGCGGCACCGGCTTTCTGGGTCGCCACCTGACCACGCTGGCCCTGGATTGGGGGCACGAGGTGACGCTGTTCAACCGCGGCCACCGCCAGCACCCGGATTGGCGGGAGCTGACCCAGCTTCACGGGGACAGAGACGGGGACCTGGCCCCCTTGCGGGGCGAGGGGCGGCACTGGGATCTGGTCATCGACACCTGCTGCTATCGCCCCGAACAGGCCGAAGGACTCTCTGACGCTCTGCTGGGGCGCTGTGATCGGCTCATCTTCATCTCCACCATCAGTGTCTATCGCGATTTTTCTCAACCCGGCATGGATGAGTCGGCCCCCTTGCACGAGATGGCAGGAGCGCCCACCGACTACGGCCCCCTCAAGGTGCTGTGCGAGTCGGTGTATCGCGCCCGCTGGGGAGATCGCCTGTGCACCCTGCGCCCCGGCGTGCTCTGCGGCCCCTTTGACCCGACCGCTCGTCTTGCCTGGTGGGTGAGGCGGGTGCAGCGGGGCGGGCCCTGGCTCTTGCCGGGGCTGGGGGAGGACAGGCTGCAATACCTGGATGTGCGCGACTGCGCCGAGTTCGTGCTGCGGGCTGCCGAGCAGCGACTCGCTGGGTGCTTCAACCTGATCAAGCCCGGCATCGCACTGAACGACTGGGTGGAGCGTCTTGCTGCCCGGCTGACGCCAGCGACCCCCTTGCAGCTCGAGTGGGCTCCCTGGCGTGACCTGATGGCGGCAGGGGTGGCGCCCTGGCAAAGCTATCCCACGCTGCTGCCAAACGAGCTGCCCGAGTATGCAGGGTATGGCACCATCAGCGCCGAGGTCGCCATCGTCCATGGGCTGAACTTTCGCCCCCTGGAGGAGACGGTTGACGATCTGGTGGTATGGCTTGCCAGCAACCCCCGGGGGCCGCTGCCGGGCATGACCCATGACGAGGAACAGGCCTTGCGACGACGAGTGGAGGTTTCCTTGTCATCGAATGCGTACTAGCCGACATCATAAAGAAGAGGGCACCCCGAGGTGCCCTCTTCTCATGTGGGGTGTTCATCCATGACGGGCGCTCAGCGCAGCAATGCACCCGCGTCGGCCAGCAGGGTCCTCAGCACACTGCGATGACAGCGGGACTCCTGTTCGCAGTAGCATCCCACCGAGAAATGGGTGGTGTGGGAGAGGGCGGCCAGCAGGGCCAGATCGTGCTTCGCGGCCGGGGCGGCCATCTCGGCCTTGTACTGCTTGCAGAAGGCGGTCCACCGGGCTGGGGTGTCGGCAGTCTGACCGAGTTTCATGGTCTCGGCGCTGGGGGCCAGATTGGGGAACCAGACGTCGTACCAATCCTGGCTGGCGAACGCCGCTTTGGGCACGCCGCGAGGGGGGCGACGCACGGTGCCGATGCGAAGCCCCTCATCCTCGAGGCGGGGGCTGCCGAGTCGCACGATGGCGATCGCCATGGCAGGACTTACTTCTCTTCGGCCACTTTCAGCGCCTGACCGTAGCAGATCACCTGTTTCAGGCAGCCGGGCACGTCGCTGAACTCGGCGCACTTGTCGAAGCTGACGCCGTTGCCCCCCATGTCCGCCACGCGGCGGCGGGCCAGGGTGCGGGCTTCACCGGCATTGGGCACCGCCTGGTTGGCATCGCTCTGGCAGGATTCCCCCTCGACGGTGCCGAGGTAGAGGTAGTTGAGGTCGGCGAGCTCGCTCTGCTCGTAGATCCGCACGCTCCCCGGCTTGAAGTACTCGTCGAAGTTTTCCTTGTCCAGATTGCTGTTGAAGGCGAAGTCGGCGCAACCGGAGGCAATCAGGGGCATCATCAGGATCAGGCGTTTCATATCGGCATCTTGTTGGGTGGCGAGTGGGCCATTATAGGGGGCAGTCGCCGATGGCGACCAGCCCCATTTTTAGCCATATCAATGGATTGTAGCGAGACGACTCCCGGATCAGGCGGGGGCCAGTCGCCGGTGCAGGCTGCGGTAGTGATCATCTTCCAGCAGCTCCTGGTGGGGGGCACACAGACGGATGCGACCCTCTTCCATCAGGGCTACCCTGTCCATCCGTTCCAGCCCCAGCAGGCGGTGGGAGATGAGCAGCAGGGTGCGATCCGCCCCCAGGGTCAGCAGCAGATCCATGATCTCCCGTTCGGTCTGGGTATCGAGCCCTTCGGTGGGCTCGTCCAGTAGCCAGAGCGGTGCATCGTGGAGCAGGGCGCGGGCGATGCCAATGCGTCGGCGCTCCCCGCCGGAGAGCGGACGCCCGCCATCCCCGAGCCAGGCATCCAGCCCCTGTTCTGCCTGCTCACCCTCATCGCGCAGCAGAGTCCCGAGCCCCACCTGGGTGAGCACCTCGATGAGCCGTTCGTCGCTGGCTCCGGGGGCGGCCAGGGTGAGGTTGCCACGCAGGGTATCGGCAAACAGGTGGACCCGCTGGCTCACCACGGAGCAGGAGGCGCGCAGCGCCTCTTCGCTGTAACCGGTGAGGGGCTTGCCATCGAGCAGGATCCCCCCCGATAGGGCCGTCCATTCCCGGGTCAGCAACCCCATCAGGGTGGACTTGCCACAGCCGGTCTGCCCCAGCAGCGCCAGCTTCTCCCCGGCATGCAGTTGCAGGGTGCACCCTTGCAGCACGGGGGCATCCTGGCCTGGATAGGTGAAATGCAGGTCGCTTATCTGCACGGCACCCCGGGCAGCGGGGGCTTGCTGTGCTCCCCACTCCGGCGCTTTGGCCTCTTGCAGGATCTCGTTGAGACGGCGGGCGGAGGTGAGGCTGGTGGAGAGGTGCTGGAAGGCACCGGCCAGTGGCAGCAGCGCCTCGAAGCTCGCCAGGGTAGCGAACACCATGAGTGCCGTGATGGGGTCAGGGGCACTGCCACCGACGCCGTGACCGGCCAGCCAGAGCATCAGGGTCAGAGTCCAGCCGCTCAGCAACTGCACCGAGAAGGCGGCCAGACCGCTGACGCGGGCCATGCGGGCCTGGGCCCTGATCAGGGCCTGCTCCGCCTGCTGCAATCCGGTGAGCGCCTCGGGAGCGGCGGCGAACATCTGCAGTTCGGCCTGGCCGTCCAGATAGTCCACCATGCGGGTACGCAGGTTGGACTTCTCGGCGATGAGCTGGCGGCCCGGCGCGCGCCCGGCAAAATAGAAGACCAGGGGCAAGGCCAGCATGCCAAAGAGCAGAATGGCTCCCAGCGTCAGCGCCAGGCGACCATCGAAGAAGGAGAGGAAGAAGACCAGCCCGGCGCAGCTCAGCAGCGCCGCCCCAATGGGGGTGATGAGGCGCAGATAGACGTGATCCATGGCGTCGATGTCGGCCACCAGACGGTTGAGCAGGTCAGCCTGGCGAAAACCGGCAAGGGAGCCGGGGGAGAGAGGGGAGAGCTTTTGCCAGAACCAGACCCGCAGCCGGGTCAGCACCCGGAAGGTGGCGTCGTGGCTCACGACCCGCTCGCCCCAGCGACTGGCGGTACGCACGATGGAGAAGAAACGCACGCCCCCCGCAGGGGTCATGTAGTTGAAGGTGTCTCGGGTGGCGACCGCCAGCCCGGCGACGGCGGCGGCGGAGAGGAACCAGCCGGAGAGGGAGAGCAGGCCCATGCCGGCCACCAGGGTGACCAGGGCCAGCAGCAGGCCGATGGAGAGGCTGAGCCAGTGCTGGCGATAAAGGCGCAGGAACGGCAATAGATCAGTCATCGAGAGAGTCTCCGAAACCTTGGGATTGCGACAGGAGGCGGGCGAAGGGGCCCTGGGCCTCGCCGAGTGCGGCAAAACGTCCCTGCTCCACCAGCTTGCCGTGCGCCAGCACCAGGATGTTGTCCATCTGGCTGAGCTGATCGAGGCGGTGGGTGATCATCAGCAGGGTCTGACCTTGTGCGGCCTGTTCGAGGGCGCTCATGACGGCCCGCTCAGAATGGCGATCCAGGCTGGCAGTGGGTTCATCCAGCACCATCATCTGGGTCGTCTTGAGCAGGGTGCGGGCAAGGGCGATGCGCTGGGCCTGGCCGACGGAGAGACCGCCCGCCTGATCCCCGACCCGATAGTCCAGCCCTTTCTCATTGACGAACTCCCAGGCCTGGGCGCGCTTGAGCGCGGCTTCCAGCTCGGCGTCGCTGGCGGATGGTCTGGCCAGCAGCAGGTTGTCCCGCAGGGAGCTGTGGAAGAGTTGGGGATTCTGGGAGAGCCAGCCTAGCTGCTGGCGCCACTGGCTGATGTCCAGGGTACGAAGCTCCACTCCGTTGACGCACAGGGAACCGCGATAGGGGGCAAAACCGAGCAGGGCATTGACCAGGGAGCTCTTGCCCGCGCCGCTGATGCCGACCAGGGCGGTGCGCGTGCCGGCTTCCAGCGTGAAATCGAGGGGACCGACCAGCACCTTGCCCTCGGCGCTCAGCACTTCCAGGCTGCGGGCTTCTACCTTGACGGGGCCATCCGCATGGAAGGGGAGTGTCCCGGAGGCGGGTTCGCTCACGTCGGCCTCGAGAAATTCCAGCAGTTGTTCGGCGGCGCCAATGGCCTGTGCCTTGGCGTGATAGTGGGCACCGAGTTCCCGCAGCGGCGCGTAGAACTCGGGGGCGAGGAAGAGCACGAACAGGCCGGTAAAGAGGGTGACCTTGACGCCATAGTTGCCAAAGTTGAGGTGATCGATGTAGGAGAAACCGAAGTAGACGGCCACCAGGGCCACCGCGATGGCGGCGAAGAACTCCAGCACGGCCGTGCTCAGGAAGGCGAGGCGCAGCACCTCCATGGTGCGCTCGCGAAAATCTTCCGATGCATCGCGGATGGCCTCACCTTCCGCCCGGGTGCGCATGAAAAGCTGCAGGGTGCGCAGCCCCTTCAGGCGATCGAGGAAGTGACCTGAGAGGCGTGCCAGCGACTGGAAGTTGCGGCGGTTGGCATCGGCGGCGCCCACTCCCACCAGGATCATGAAGAGGGGAATGAGGGGGGCGGTGCCGAGCAGAATGAGGCCCGCCGCCCAGTTGACCGGGAACACGGAGACCAGGATCACCAGGGGAATAAAGACGGCGATGGCCATCTGGGGCAGATAGCGGGAGAAGAAGTCCTGCATCTCTTCGATCTGCTCGAGCAGCAGGCTGGCCCAGCTACCGGCGGGGCGACGCTGGATATAGGCAGGGCCGAGCCTGGCGAGGCGGGTGAGCACCAGCTCGCGGATGGCCTGGCGCACCGCACTTCCCGCCTTGAAACTCGCCACCTCGCGGCCATAGGCCAGGGCCGCCTTGGTCAGGGTCACCAGCAACAGACTGATGAAGAGGGGGGCGGAGTGCTCCGGCGTGGAGCCTTCGATGATGAAACCGTGCAGCAGGGTCGCCAGCAACCAGGCCTGCATCACCATCAGGACGCCCTGACCCAGCCCGAAGGCGATGGAGATGCCGATCCAGCGCCGACCATGGCCCGATTGTTTGCGCAACCAGCCATAGAGATGTTTCTGTCTGTTCTTGTCCATTACCACCCTCCTCAAACGAGTGGCGCAAGACTATCGTCGCCCCCACGGCTTGGCAACCTTGCAGAACCGGGCGGATGAACATCATTGTGTGAAAAATCGGCTTCATGCTCATTAGTTGGCCGAACAGCTTGATTTATGGCAAAAAATGCGAGGTCGGTGATTGCGCTCGGCGGCAAAATGCATATAGTAGAGGCCACTGACGCGGGTGTAGTTCAATGGTAGAACGGTAGCTTCCCAAGCTGCATACGTGGGTTCGATTCCCATCACCCGCTCCACATTCCAGATAGCGGCACGCGCCGTTGTCCATATCAGCCAGATGGCTGTCTGTCGTGGGGATTCCCCATCACACCGAGTACGTTTTGATGCCTAGCGGGCATCGTATAATGGCTATTACCTCAGCCTTCCAAGCTGATGATGCGGGTTCGATTCCCGCTGCCCGCTCCAGTCTTCACACAAAAAGCCCACTCCTGCGAGTGGGCTTTTTGTTGTGCATTTTTTGAAGGGGCAAGTTGCCTGGGGCGAGCCTTGCAGACATGGAAAAGGCGCCACAGGGCGCCTTTTCAACTCGGGAGTGGGAGAATTACTCCTGCTCCAGCTCGCCGCAGAAGCGATAGCCTTCGCCATGGATGGTGGCGATGATCTCCGGGGTGTCGCCCACGCTCTCGAAGTGCTTGCGAATACGGCGGATGGTCACGTCGACGGTGCGGTCGTGGGGTTTGAGTTCGCGGCCCGTCATCTTCTTGAGCAGCTCGGCACGGGTCTGGATCTGGCCGGGGTTCTCGCAGAAATGCAGCATGGCGCGGAACTCGGAGCGGGGCAGCTTGAACATGTCGCCAGCCGGGCTGACCAGGGCGCGGCTGTTGATGTCCAAAGCCCAGCCATTGAACAGATAACGTTCTACCAGCTTCTTCTCTTCGCCACCGGCGGCCACGTTCATGGTGCGACTCAGCAGGTTGCGGGCACGGATGGTCAGTTCACGGGGATTGAACGGTTTGGTGATGTAGTCATCTGCGCCGATCTCCAGCCCCAGGATCTTGTCCACTTCGTTGTCGCGACCGGTCAGGAACATCAGGGCGATGTTGTCATCTTCACGCAGCTCGCGCGCCAGCAGCAGGCCGTTCTTGCCCGGCAGGTTGATGTCCATGATCACCAGGTTGATGGTGTGGCTGGTCAGGGCCTGGTGCATCTCGTCACCGTTGTTGGCTTCCAGCACGATGTAGCCTTCGGCTTCGAAGATGCTCTTGAGGGTGTTGCGGGTGACCAGCTCGTCTTCGACGATCAGAATATGTGGTGTTTGCATGAGTATTCCCAGATTCTTATCAGTTAATTATCGAAATTTTAACACTCTTTGGCGTTATCCGACCGGTCCTGAAAATTTATTACGTCATCCTGGGTATGAATATCAGGTCGAATCATCGCGAATTTGGTAACTATGTCGGCAAGCATCCCTGTGCCGTACATGGGCTCTCAACAAGTCTGAACAAGAGAAGCCCGGAGAGGTAGTCCATTACAAAAGTTGCTGCATTTTATCAGTTAACAGGCGCATAACAACACTCTTTGCCGTCAGATAGCAACTTTTTAACTCAGCTTTGATATAAGTCAATCCCCGAGTTCGCAGCATCATACTTGGGCTGACCCGCTTTTTCGCCCTTAATAAATGTAATGGGATGTAACATGTGGTTGACATGACTTTGTGGGAAAACTACAGAAAAGTGTGCTTCATTGCCCCCTTTGAGCCCCCCAACTGCCCAGCCTATGCCATTGTCACGGCCTGGAACCCGGCCAGCCGGTGGGTGGGGCTGCGCCGCAATGCCCGTCGCCAGCGAGCCCTTGTCCGGCAAGTGGGCGAGTGTCCCGTCATGGGAGAGGTCTGGGGGAGCGATGAGGATGAGCGCTGGCAGGAGGCGTCGCTGTTGTTGCCGCTTTCGCAGCCAGAGGCGATCCGGCTGGCCGCCCGATTTGGCCAGAATGCCCTCTATTGGGTACGTGAAGGAGAGCTCTGGCTGGTGCCCGTGTTGCTGGAAGAGCCGCCCTGTCATCTGGGGGCGCTTGCGCCCCGCTGGCGGTTCAGGCCTTCGGGCTGACATGACCCCCCGCCATCCGGACAGGGCACCCGGCCGGTGGATTGTCAGCGCCCCGACATGATGAAAGAATGAGCGGACACATTTCACTCCATGGAAGGATGATGATCATGCTGGACCTGCTGCCCGACCTTTGCGATGAACATGGCGACGCCCTTAGGATCGCTGACCCCCTGTTTCACGACTATGGCGGCAAGGCGCTGTTTTACGGCGAGGCCGTGACCCTCTCCTGCTTTGAAGACAACAGCCTGGTGCGTGATCTGGTCAATCGTCCCGGCCATGGCAAGGTGATGGTGATCGACGGGGGCGGCTCCCTGCGTCGGGCGCTGCTCGGGGATCAGCTGGCCATCAAGGCGGTGGAGCAGGGGTGGGAGGGGATCCTCATCAATGGTGCCGTGCGGGATGTGGGGACGCTGGCGACCCTGGCGCTGGGGGTCAAGGCCCTGGCCCCCTGCCCGGTCAAGACCGAAAAACGGGGCCTGGGCACGCTGGACACCGTGGTCTCTTTTGCCGGTGTGACCATAGCGCCCGGCGACTATGTCTACGCCGACCTCAACGGTGTGCTGGTGAGCGGCGCCAGGCTCCTCTGAACCTCAGAAGTTGAAGCCCACGCCCAGGGTGAGAAAGTGTTCCGTGCTGAAGGCACTGAGTCCGTAGTTGGCGGTCAGCGCGAGCTGGGGCGTCAGCAGCAGGCTGCTGTTGAGCTCCACCAGGGTGCTGGCCTTGCTCACCTCCAGCTGCTTGAGCTGGCTGCCGATGTTGAGTGACGGGGAGAGGCGATAGCGCACCCCTGAGCTGATGTTGAACCCGGCCTGCCCGCTTTGGGGGCCGATGGCGGGGCCGGCCTCCATGTAGAGGCTGATGTCATCCTGAAGCGGGTATTGATAGCCGGTATTGATGAGCCAAAGGTCGAAGTTGTCGCCAAGGTGGCTCTGGTTGCCGAGCAATACGCCGGAATAGCTTTTGACGTAGAGCGGGTTGTCCGATTCGGTCTGGAGAAAACTCCAGTCGGCGGCCTGAGCCGAAAAGACGAGGCTGGATGCCATTGCGATGACGAGAGACTTGACCATTCGTTTCCCCTCCCTGGGTCCGAACAGGACTACAAGCATGGCACATGCCAGCGGGGAGTAAAGGGAACCCCGATCACAATAAAAGAGTTTTGATTGACGCCGCAGTCATGGTACACAGGCCCCTCACTCCGTGTCGTTACGACACGCTCCATCACGAGGTGAACTGATGAACAACAAACTGATCCTGCTGGCCGCTCTGGCCCTGGGAGGCTGCGCCATGACTACGGGTTCCACGCTGGCACAATTGCAGGCATCGACCTGGCAACTGCAAGGGGCGAGCGGTGATACCTTCACCCTGCAGGTCGCCGGTGACAAGGTGGCGGGCAAGGGCGGCTGCAACCGCTACTTTGGCGGCATCACAGAGCAGGGTGACGGCGTGTTGACGCTGGGCGCCATGGGTTCGACGCGCATGATGTGTGCGGGGGATCTGGCCGGCAAGGAGATGAACTACCTGCAGACCCTGGAGAAGGTGGCGAGCTTCCAGATCAGCGGCAAACAGCTGGTACTCAAGGATGCCGACAAGGCCACCTTGCTGACCTTTGACGCCGTGAAATAAGCCGGAATCTCGTCAAAGGCTGTCGCAGGCGACCCCTGCGCCAGCGTGCAGAAGAATGTGAAAAGGGACGCCATGGCGTCCCTTTTTGTGCTTGATGCCGGGTCATCCCCCTCGCTGGAAGCGAAACCGCTTCTTGCGCCGGTAGGGATAGACATCCTCGAACATCCCATCCTTGATGTTGCTCTGCAGCATCTTCCAGTAGTTGGCGTCGAAGAGCTCCTTGTGCAACTGCATCATGATCTCCCGCACCTGGGGTTTTTGCAGCAGGAAGGTGGCGAACTCCTCCGGGAAGATGTCGTTGGGTGCCACCGAATACCAGGGTTCGGCGCTCCACTCGTCCTCCGGGTAGCGCGGCGGCGGGATCTGGCGGAAGTTGCACTCCGTCATGTAGCAGATCTCGTCGTAGTCATAGAAGACCACCCGGCCGTGGCGAGTCACCCCGAAGTTCTTGAACAGCATGTCGCCTGGGAAGATGTTGGCCGCCGCGAGCTGGCGGATGGCGTTGCCGTACTCCTCCAGGGCGAGGCGGGTCTGCTGTTCGTCCGCCTGATCCAGATAGAGGTTCAGGGGGATCATCTTGCGCTCGGTGTAGAGGTGTTTGATCACCAGCTTGTCGGCGGTGAGGGTAAGCGCAGAAGGCGCCACCGCCTTGAGCTCGGTCAACAGCTCCGGCGAGATGCGATCGAGGGGAAATTCGAAGTTGGTGAACTCCTGGGTATCTGCCATGCGGCCCACTCTATCGTGCTGTTTTACCAGCCGGTATTTCTCCTTCACCTGCTCGTGGCTCACCTCCTTGGGCGGGGTGAACTCGTCTTTTATCACCTTGAACACCACATCGTAGGAGGGGAGGGTGAACACGCTCATCACCATCCCCTTGATGCCGGGCGCAATGACGAACTGCTCCCGGCTCTGGGCCAGGTGCTGCTGATAGTGGCGATAGAGCTCGGTCTTGCCGTGCTTCTGGCAGCCGATGGCGTTGTAGATTTCATAGTCCGGTTTGCGGGGCATGATCTGGCGAAGGAAGGCCACAAAGAGCGCCGGCACCGGGGCATAGACCATGAAGTAGGCGCGGGCGAAGCCGAACACGATGGAGGCCAGCTCCGGCTCGAAGATGACGGTGTCCACATAGATGCTCTGACCGGTGCTGAGCAAGGGCAGGATGAAGGGATAGACTTCGCCCTTCACCCGGATGAGCCCCACCAGATAGGCTCCCTTGTTGCGATAGAACACTTCCCTGAGCAGCTCGATGGCGAAGGGCTCCTCGTGCAGGATGGCCGGGCCGCTCTCTGCCAGATGGCGGTGGATGTCCATGATGTCCCGCTGCTTGTCTTCGAAAGGGAGGGTGAAGCTGTAATCCCCGAGCAGCTGGCTCAGGGTCTGGGGCAGGTGGGAGAGATCGGTGCGATAGATACGCAGCAAGGATCCCAGGTCAGGCTTGTCGCCCCGGCTCACGAAGGGGTGGATATAAAGGTTCTCGTCGCGGATGTTGCGATGGCGGAAGATGCGGCGATAGACGGAATTGAAGAAGGACTCCGCCACCTCGAAGTTCTCGCAGCGGGGCAGGAGATCGCTGAAGGCGCCTTTCACCTGCTTGAGCAGGGCCTGGGTCGGCAGCTGCTCCCCCATCATCTGTTTGATCTGCGCCGTGGTGGCGCCGACATGGTGATCATAGAGGCGGATGCGCTCTCGACCGGCGAGCTGCACCCCCAGCCAGTCGCTGTTCTCGAAACGGCTCTTGCTGCCCTGGGTTATCTCGAGAAAGCGGCTGTAAAACGACTCAAAACGTTGCAGGATCGTCTCGGCGACCGCCTGCTCCAATGGCTGCTGCATCTCTCTCTTCCTTGTGATCTGTCGGGCCCATGGCGTCAGTGCCCTGAGGCGGCGGACTCGCGTCCAAGGCCACTATGGCAACATCCAAACATCTGTTCAAGTGGCAATATTTCGGGATAAACGGTAGATTGCGCCCCTGTTTTGCCGACGGTTCGCCGCAGTTCGCGGCGTCGGCCCCATCCTGGAGAGAACCCGATGAAACTCTATTTTGTGCTGGTGTCGCCCGCCCGTGCAGCCAACGTGGGGGCTGCTGCCCGCGCCATGAAGACCATGGGCTTCGATGCCATGCGACTGGTGGGGAGCCGGGTGCACGAAGAGGAGGAGGCGAGCTGGGTTGCCCACGGGGCGCAGGAGATCCTGACGGATGCGCAAGCCTTCGACACCCTGGAAGAGGCCCTGGCGGACATGGATCTGGTGGTCGCCACCACCGCCCGGCAGCGCGGCCGCTACCAGCACTACCTCACCCCGGCGGACATTCGCGACCAGATCCGGGCCAAGCCCTCCCTCGAGAAGGTGGCCATCGTGTTTGGCTGCGAGGAGTCCGGACTCTCCAACGAACAGCTCGCCCAGGTGGATCTCATCAGCTACCTGCCTCTCAAGGTCTCATACCCGTCCCTGAACCTGGGTCAGGCGATCATGCTGTATGCCTATGAGCTGAGTCCGCTGCTCGATGACCAGAAAGTGAGCGACGAGCAGGACGTAGCAGAAAATTTCGAGAGTGCCGGGCAGGTTCGCGTGCTGAAATCAAAAACAGCAGAATTGCTTGGTGAACTCGGAGTTTCGCAGGATGAAAAACTACATCAATGGGTGATGGACCGAGTGCCCATGCTGCCGCAGCGGGATCTCAATATGCTCCATCTGCTCTGCAAAGACCTTGCCCGCAAGTTTGGCAAGGAGGTTTAGGTTGACAGCCCCTCGCCGGGCGCGGTATTGCTAACAACCAGATTCGTTCAAGAGTGTTCGTCATGCAGCTATTCACCAACATCATCACCACCACCATTATTACCGGTACCACCACAGGTGGCACTGGGGCCGGTTGATGCGCTGACGAACAAGCACAGAAATCAGAAAAAGGCCCGTACCCACCCAGTACGGGCCTTTTTTGTTGGATTGTTTTTAGACCTATTAGCAGATCAATTTGCAGGGAATACAGGGAGATAGCGATGAGAGTGTTGAAATTTGGCGGGTCGTCACTGGCCGACGCAGAGCGTTTCTTGCGGGTTGCCGATATCGCGGTGAATACCCACGGCCAATCCCAGGTGGCCCTGGTGCTGTCGGCACCGGCCAAGGTGACCAATCACCTGGTCGCCCTGGTGGAACAGACCAGTCGCGGCATGGATGCAAGCAGTACCCTGTTCGAGATCAACGGTATCTTCTCCCGCCTGCTGGCCGGCTTGAAGGCCGCCTATCCCGCGCTGGATGACAAGGCGCTGCAGGCTCGTCTCACCGCCGAGCTGGATCAGGTCGAGCGGCTGATGCAGGGTATCCGTCTGCTGGGGCTGTGCCCGGACAACGTCCAGGCCCGCATCCTGAGCCGTGGCGAGAACCTCTCCATCGCCTTCATGCACGAGCTCTTGCGGGTGCGCGGCCTCGAGCTGGATCTCATCGTGCCCGAGCAGTTGCTGGTCACCGATGGCGGCTACCTCGAAGCCCACGTGGACATCGAAGCCTCCCGGGTGCGCTTCGCCGCCAAGGGCCTGCGCTCTGATTGTCTCTACCTGATGCCGGGCTTCACCGGTGGCAGCGACAAGGGCGAGACCGTGCTGCTGGGCCGCAACGGCTCCGACTATTCCGCCGCCGTCTTGGCCGCCTGCGTCGATGCCGAGTGCTGCGAGATCTGGACCGACGTGGAGGGCTGCTACAACTGCGACCCGCGCCTGGTACCGGATGCCTATCTGCTCAAAACCCTCTCCTATAAAGAGGCGATGGAACTCTCCTACTTCGGTGCCAAGGTGCTGCACCCGAAGACCATCGCCCCCGTGGCCCAGTTCCACATACCCTGCCTCATCAAGAACAGCTTCAACCCTCAGGGTCCGGGTACCCTCATCGGGGTCGATCAGGGGGATGACGATCTGAAGGTGAAGGCCATCTCGGATCTCTCCGGCATGTGCATGTTCAACGTCTCCGGTCCCGGCATGAAGGGCATGGTGGGCATGGCCGGTCGCATCTTCTCCGCCGTCTCCCGCGCCGGGGTCAGCATTGTGCTGATCACCCAGTCGTCCTCCGAGTACAGCGTCAGCTTCTGTATCCACAGCTACGACAGCGACAAGACCCGCAAGGTGCTGGAGCGCGAGTTCGAGCTGGAGTTCAAGAACCAGTTGCTGGACCCGCTCGAGATCATGACCGATCTGGCCATCATTTCCCTCATCGGTGACGGCATGCGCACCTCCAAGGGGATGGCGGCGCGCTTCTTTACCTCCCTGGCCCAGGCCTCCATCAACATCGTCGCCATCGCACAAGGGTCGAGCGAGCGCTCCATCTCCGCGGTCGTGCGCTCCGGCAAGGTGGCGGAAGCCATCAAGGCGTGCCACCAGAACTTCTTTGGCAGCCAGCAGTTCATCGATCTCTTCGTGGTCGGGGTGGGCGGCGTCGGTGCAGCCCTGGTGGATCAGATTGCCCGCCAGCAGTCGGTACTGGCCGAGCAGGGCACCGGTCTGCGGGTGGTCGGCATCGCCAACAGCCGCCAGATGGCGGTCAACAAGGATGGTCTGGCCCTCGCCAACTGGCGTGAACAGCTGGTGGAAGCACAAGGCAGTTTCAGCCTGGAGGCGGTGAAGAAGCTGGTGGAAGAGAGCCACCTCATCAACCCGGTGATCGTCGACTGCACCTCGAGCGAAGCCGTGGCCGTCCAGTACGCCGATTTCCTCGGGGCCGGCTTCCACGTGGTCACCCCGAACAAGAAGGCCAACACCGGGTCGCTCGATTACTACAAGGCGCTGCGCCGCACCGCCCGCCAGACCCGTCGCAAGTTCCTGTACGAGACCAACGTGGGCGCAGGCCTGCCGGTCATCGAGAACCTGCAAAACCTCATCAAGGCCGGTGACAAGCTGCGCGCCTTCGACGGCATCCTGTCCGGGTCACTCTCCTTCATCTTCGGCAAGCTGGACGAGGGGATGGCCTTCTCCGACGCCACCAAGATTGCCCGCGGCAACGGCTTCACCGAGCCGGATCCCCGCGATGACCTGAACGGCATGGACGTGGCTCGCAAGCTCCTGATCCTGGCCCGCGAGGCCGGCATGGCGCTGGAGCTCTCCGATGTGGAGGTGGAGCAGGCACTGCCGCCGGGCTTTGACGTGAGCGGCGACGTGGAAGCCTTCATGGCCCGCCTGCCCGAGGCCGACGGCTGGTTCCGCGACCAGTTCGCGGCGGCCCAGCGTGAAGGCAAGGTGCTGCGTTACGTCGGCTCCATCGAGGGTGGCAAGTGCAAGGTGGCCATCAAGGCGGTGGGTGGCGACGAGCCCCTGTTCAAGGTAAAAGACGGGGAGAACGCGCTCGCCTTCTTCTCCACCTATTACCAGCCCATCCCCCTGGTACTGCGCGGCTATGGCGCAGGGACCGAAGTGACCGCCGCCGGTGTCTTCGCCGACGTGCTGCGCACCCAGAACTGGAAGCAGGAGCTGTAACATGAGTTCAGAGATGAACCCGAATGTAGAAATCGGCGGCAGCGTGGTGGCCTATGCCCCGGCCTCCAGCGCCAACCTGAGCGTGGGCTTTGACGTCCTGGGGGCGGCGCTCGCCCCCGTGGATGGCTCCCTGCTGGGGGACCGCGTCCAGGTCAAATCGGCAGAGGTGCCTTTCGCTCTCTCTTCCGTGGGCCGTTACGCCCACAAGTTGCCGGACGACCCGAAAAAGAACATCCTCCACGACTGCTGGGTCGCCTATGGCGAGGCGCTTGAGAAGCGCGGCCTGGGTCTCAAGCCACTGGAAATGGTGCTGGAGAAGAACCTGCCGGTGGGCTCGGGTCTGGGATCGAGCGCCTGCAGCGTCGTGGCGGCGCTGGAAGGGCTCAACGCCTTCCACGGCGCGCCCCTGAATGAACACGACCTGCTGCTGTTGATGGGGGAGATGGAAGGCAAGATCTCCGGCTCCGTCCATTACGACAACGTGGCGCCCTGTTATCTGGGCGGCATGCAACTGGTGCTGGAGGAGGGGGGCGTCATCAGCCAGGGCATCCCGGTGTTTGACGAGTGGTACTGGGTGGTCTGCTACCCGGGCACCGTGGTCTCCACCGCCGCCGCCCGTGCCATCCTGCCGGCCCAGTATCGCCGCCAGGACTGCCTCACCTATGGCCGCCGGCTGGCCGCCTTCGTGCATGCCAGCTACAGCCGCCAGGAAGGGCTGGCCGCCAGCGTCCTGAAAGACGTGATCGCCGAACCTTATCGCGCGACCCTGATTGAAGGCTTCAACGAGGTGCGGGCCCAGGGGGCCCAGAACGGGGCGCTGGCCACCGGCATCTCGGGGTCCGGTCCCACCGTGTTCGTGGTGATGAAGGATCTGGCCCAGGCCGAACGCATGAAAGAGTGGATGGAAGCGCACTTCGTGCGCAATGAAGATGGATTTGCCCGGGTCTGCAAACTGGACATGGCCGGGGCACGGGTAACAGGAAGCGAGCTATGAATCTTTACAACATCAAGGACAAGAGTGAACAGGTGAGCTTCGCGCAGGCGGTGCGTCAGGGTCTGGGCCGCGAGCAGGGGCTGTTCTTCCCAGAGACCCTGGAGCCGCTGGCCGACGTGGATGCCCTGCTGGATCTGCCGCTGGCCGAGCGCTCGGCCCGCATCCTGAGCCACCTGCTGGGTGACGAAGTACCGGCTGCCAAGGTGAGCGAGCTTATCGACGCCGCTTTCACCTTCCCGGCGCCTCTGGTGAAGCTCAAAGACGGCACCTATGCCCTCGAGCTGTTCCACGGCCCGACCCTGGCGTTCAAGGATTTCGGCGGCCGCTTCATGGCCCAGTGTCTGGCTGCGTTCAGAACCAATGACAAGATCACCATCCTCACCGCCACCTCCGGCGACACCGGCGCCGCCGTGGCCCACGCCTTCTACGGCCTGGAGGGTATTGAAGTGGTGATCCTCTACCCCAAGGGCAAGATAAGCCCCTTGCAGGAGGCGCTTTTCTGCACCTTAGGGGGCAACATCCGCACCCTCGCCATCGACGGTGACTTCGATGCCTGTCAGGCGCTGGTCAAGGATGCCTTCGACGATGAAGGGCTCAAGACCGCCATCGGCCTCAACTCCGCCAACTCCATCAACATCAGCCGCCTGCTGGCCCAAGTTTGCTACTACTTCGAAGCCGTGGCCCAGTTGCCGAAAGCCCAACGCGCCAAGGCGGTCATCAGCGTGCCGTCCGGCAACTTCGGCAACCTCACCGCGGGTCTCATCGCCAAGGCGCTGGGGCTGCCGGTGAAGCGCTTTATCGCCGCCACTAACGCCAACGACACCGTGCCGCGCTACCTGAAAACCGGCCAGTGGGAGCCGCACCAGACGGTCGCGACCCTGTCGAACGCCATGGACGTGAGCCGCCCCAACAACTGGCCGCGGGTGGAAGAGCTGTGCCGTCGCAAGGGCTGGGCGCTGGAAACCTTGGGCTCAGGCATGCGTGACGATGCCCAGACCCGCGATGCGCTCAAACGCCTGCATCAGCTGGATTACCTGTGCGAGCCCCACGGGGCGATTGCCTGGGATCTGCTGAACGAGCAGCTTGGGCAAGACGAGGTCGGTGTATTCCTCTGCACCGCCCATCCGGCCAAGTTCAAGGAGTCGGTGGACGAGATCCTGAATCTGGATGTGCCGCTGCCGGGCCCGCTCGCCAAGCACGCCGCGCTGCCGCTCCTGTCTCACGATCTGCCCGCAGACTTTGGCCGCCTCAAGGCCTTCCTGCTCGGTTAAGCCGTCATGAGACGCTGACGATCCCCCGCTTTTTCACGAAAGCGGGGGATTTTTTTATGTCCGGTATTGATGTCCGGTATAGGGCGGGTAGCCCGCCCAGATCCCCCTGAAACAAGGAGCACGGCATGAGCCCGCATCCCCTGCGCACCCTGATCGAGACCTGTGACGCCGCCATCTCCCGGGGCGACTTCGACGCCCTGATGGCCTTCTACGCCGAAGACGCCGCCCTGGTGGTCAAACCCGGCATGGTGGTGCGCGGCATTCCCGCCATCCGCCGCGCCTTCAGTGCCATCTCCGATTACTTTGACGGTCAGCTTGAGGTGACCCAGGGCGCCATGGAGGTGATCGAGGGGGCCGACAACGCCCTGGTGATCATGGAGACCCGGCTGCGCTACCCGGTCGGGGAGGGCTGGTTCGACGAGACCCGGCGCGCCACCTATGTGTTTCGCAAAGAGCCCGGCGGGCAGTGGCGCTGCACGGTGGACAACTCCTACGGCACCACGCTGCTGGGGGCGCAGCAACCCGGCGATCGGCCTGCAACCGACTAGCGCAGTCACACTGGCTCGACGTAGCCAGAGTGCGTGTATAGCGTGCGTAATCAAGGCGCACCATCAAGGCCGTGCAGCCAGACCGGTTAGTCAGATTGAGTAGCCAGATTGAGTAGCAAGAGCCAAGCCATCCAGGCCGGGGAACCCGAGCCGCACGCAGGGCACCGCTCTGCCTGGGAGGGGGCATCACAGCGCAGCCCACGGCGCAACTCCCCGTTTTGGTTGTGCCTCACAATCTTCTGGCAGAAAGTGCACCGACAGTGATTGCTGCGACATTTTTACGAATCTGGTTTGCACTCTCGTTGTTATGCTCGTCCCTGGCAGCACAACCCTGTCTGTGGGTCATTTCCGGCCCCCTGTGGCCCGTTGACCCGGCCTGCCGTGGCTGCTAATCAGGGGACTGCTTGACACCCTTCATGGACGAGCAGGGCCGCAGATGCCTCGACGGCGCGGCTTATCGACAACAACACCACAGTGCAGGGAGCAAACCATCATGTGGCCGTACCGAAAAATAGTGACCCAGTCCCTCAAAACCCCCTTGATGATCGCCAGGATCATGTTTTACCTGGCCCTGTTATTGGTCTTCCCCCTGCCAATGATCATGCTATCGGACTCTCCGGCGGCAGAGATCGGGCGTTTCTCTTACATCCTGGTGACGTTTCCCATCGCCATTGGGCTGATGCTGATATCGAGCCTGATGGCCATCCTCATTGCCATGGTGGAGTCGCGCAACCAGCAGCCACCCCAGGGGCGGTGGTAAGAGGGCCCTCGCTTTGCGAGCCATCCAATAAAAAACCATCCCGGGCGGGATGGTTTTTTGTTTCCGAGCATCCAGAACGGTGGCTCGATATCTTCTAAATTGGGAAATCGCCTTTTTGACAACGTCAGAACAAGCGGCTTCCAGGTAAACATTGCTTGTGTGAACGATTTTTATCGGGTTCTTGGAGGTGCCGCGTGTGATGATAGATATAGCCGGCTTAATAATGGCTAGCTCAGAAAGGTAGGGGGCTAGATTTTTATTTAGGAGGTGGACCGAAATTTGTTGCTGATACTTTTTAATAATGCATGGTCATCATCACTTATTGGTTCTTGATTTAAAATTATAAACGCACCTCTGGAGACAAGGTTACGCTCACTGTTAAGTTTGAATTCTCTGATGGTTTCTACTCCTTTGGCTGAGTTGTTTACAACAACGGCCTCAAATGTATTGTCTAAAAAAACATGTTCCTCTATATTGTCTAAGTGTGGATGTACAATCGATGTGTTTATTAATTCATAATTATCATTGTAGTTTGTTGCATAGTCATTGTCTTTTTTTGTATCCAATCCATTACATATATCACAAGAGAGGACAATGTTTTTGCTTTCAAAGGTGAACTTTCTGTAACGATCTGTATTTTTTGGTAAAACATGGTCTCTGTGAATTTTAGAATTTGTGGTAAGGTGGAAATTTACCCCGCAATAAGCACAGTGATTATTTTGCAATATCAACAGTTGCTCTTTGAGCTTATCTTTTAGTTGTTTTCGTTTAGTTGAGGTTCCACGAGGAAACTCATTAGTTGGACATGGGCATGTCCACGTATCATAATTCTTGCTGTTGAGTAACTGTGCCAAGTCATGTTCTTCAACTGTATATTCAACAGAGTGTGGGATGTTTTTTAGTTTGTACATATTACATCCTTTTTATAAACTCATCTGCCCTATTGATTAGTAACTTTAAAGGGTCATCATCTGTTATGTTAAATCTTTTTATTCTTTCTAATGGCTCATGAATTTCCTCTTTATTTTTATTGACCCGGGAAAGAATGTTTACTATTAGCCTCAAGTCTCGCTCAAAATAGTGGTTTCTCGTTGTCGATAACCCAAATACATTATATAGAACCTGTTCTGGTGACCAACCGAAGGTGTTCTGATTGCATTCAGTAATTTCTACGTCACCATCTTTTGTTCTTTTTGTGTGCATTATGCTGCATACGTCTTCATTAATGCTTGAAAGTAGGAAGTGAGAGTGAGTACATATGATAGTGTGACACTTGCTAAAAGAGCTTGTTATTATTTCTAATAGTTCAATATATCTAATTTGCCAATTAGGATGTAGGCTTATTTCAGGCTCATCAATGAGAAGTAACGAATTATCAACAATTGATGAGGCAATATTAAGCATTTCTGTAAAAAGATGATGTTGCCCCGAACTAGCAACTGAAAATGAATAATCATTGACTGTTGTAAAAGAAAAATCATTTATTTGAATCACACCAGATTCAATTAAATTTATTAAAATCGCAGAATCCTGCATGAACTTATCGTTGTATATAGGGTTTGATAGGTCTACTCGATATTCTAGTGAACTGAATCTTTTACTTTTACTTTTAATAAAACTGTATATTTCAGTTTTGAAATGACTTGATTTTAATCTTTCATATAATTTTTCGTAGTCTAATCTAGACTTCTTTAGTTTATTTGATATGAAATTGTCAACTTTTGAATCAAAATCATGATAAGTGTTTGCTTCATCACTTGAGTCCAATATTGTTTTCAAACCTCTTCCATATTTAAAAGAAAATTTAAATTGAAGTGGGATATTAAGCTCTGCAAGAACTTGTGTAAAAGCATCTAGTCTTCGTTCTTCTGATAAAACATTTACTAGTCTTTTTAAAAACTCCTTCTTATATTTTCCAACAAAAGCATTATTGGATGTAGATCTAAGGCCAAGATATTCATAGTCTTCATGGTATAACTTGTTTCTTCTAGTTAGAATTGGGAATTTATCATTAAGGCTAAATGATGATGCAAGAACTTTTTGCGGAATTTCTCCATTTTTAAACGTAATATCTCCTGCTGTATCTACTTTAATACTCCCAATGTTACTATTGTAAATGATGTGGCTGTTTACTGAGTCAGCGATAACTCTCAGTAATTCACTTTTCCCACATCCATTTTGACCGATAATTACAGTGAAGATATTTTTGTCATGATCGAAGTTTTTAAATTCAATTTTCTTTTTACGAAAAACAGGGTGATTTTTAATCTCTATTAGTTCAATTTGTGACATGTGATACTCATCGAAATTAGGTAAGGTTGGATAAGTATGGATGCTGACTATTAATTTCAGCTTTGAGGTACCAGTTCCTAGAGTTAGGTTTTGAAATCTTGTTTAGTAAAATTAAGTATATTCAATACCAATGTATAAAAATAATGTGGTTTGCTAATTAATACCCACGCTACCGCCCCTGGATTACAGCTTCCAATGCGCTCCATCGACCAGCGGGCGGGGCCCGGATGGTGCAGTAGGCGCCGAATGACCAGCATATCGTCAAGCCTCATACGCAAACCAGTCAAAAGTTGACGCAACCGCAAGGAAGCGCTGGATTTTTGCGCCAGCTCAACAATTGAGTGAAGGCGCCGGGGAGCCGGAGGGAGGGACTGTGGTGAGGTTGTCGAGAAGGAAAGGGCATTTTGTTGTCACGGGGAGGGGGGACTATAGTGCAGCGAGGCGAGGGTGCCTCGTTTGGCCCGCGTGAGTGGGGGCCAACCACAATGGATAGAACGATGGGAGTTGGTCATATGAAGCGGATCCTGATGGTGTTGAGTCTGTGTGTGACGGTCATGGGCATGGGAATGGGGGTGGCCCAGGGCGCAACCTCTGGCGCGCAGCAAGAGTGCGAGGCCCAGGCGGCGGTGAAGAAGCTGGCGGGCGCCGCCAAGACCAGCTTTGTGGGCAAGTGCGTCAAGGATGCCTCCGCCAGTGCCAAGGCAAGCCAGTGCGAGAAAGCGGCCGCCGACAAGAAGCTGGCGGGGGCAGCCAAGAACAGCTTCGTGCAAAAGTGCCTGAAGACGGACGCAGCCGCCGACAAGGCGACCCAGTGCGAGAAGGCGGCGGCGGATAAAAAGCTCGCCGGGGCGGCCAAGAACAGCTTTATCCAGAAGTGCGTGAAAACCGCCTGAGCCGGTTGAGGCTCTGACACCAACGCTGGTTGAGGCAGTTGACGAGAAAGGGGCCCTGGGGCCCCTTTCTCTGTTGTGATGGGGGGTGGGGGTAGCCCTCGCCGCCAGTGTGCCCAGCCATAAGCTCTGGGCGGGGAGCTGACTTGATCCCTGCCTGGTCATCACTCTCCCTGGGTTGGCTGGGTATGTTCGGGGGCGCTGCTCAGCAGATCCTGCCCCTCGTCCTGGCTCAGCACCAGATAGCGCTCGTACTGGCGCAAGACGTCGGCACTCAGTTCGTCCCGGGTCAGGTACTGGATGTCGTAACCGGCACGGCCATCGGCAAAATAGGTGATGGGCTCGAAGATGCGGGCCTCGGGATCGTGGTTGTGGGCCGCCTCCAGGGGGTTGAAGGCGGGGGCGGGGCGGGCCTCGATGCGCACCCCGTAGCAGAAGTCCCGGCGACCCTGCTGGGGCACCAGCAGATGGCACTGATCCGGCCCATCCTCTTCGACCCGGCTGGTGATGCCCCGGGCAGCGAACTCCTGACTCAGGGCCGTCAGGGCGGGCAGGGCGACCTTGTCCACAAAGGCGCGGGCTTCCTGCTCGGTGGAGGGGCGCAGCAGGTGATCCATCCGGGTGCGCCACTGCTTGCCGTTCCAGAAGTCAGTGGCGGGGGAGAGGCGCCTGGCCGAGTGCTCCTTGTCCGCGACAAGGCCGCGGCAGAGTCCGAGGCAGAGCAGCACCATGATGAAGGCAAACGGCAGGGCGGCGATGAGGGTCATGGACTGGAGTGCCGCCAGCCCCCCTGTGCTCATCAGGGTACCCGCGGTGACCCCGAGCAGCAGAGCCCAGAACAGGCGCTGCCAGACCGGTGAGCCCTCTTTGCCCTGGGTGGCGATGTTGTCGATGACGAAGGCGCCCGAGTCGGCGGAGGTGACAAAGAAGACGCTGATGAGGATCACCGCGAGCGCCGAGGTGATGTCCGCTCCCGGCAAGAGGTCAAAGAAGTTGAACAGCAGGGTGTCGATGTTGCCGACCGAGTCGATGAGGCTTGTGCCCCCCTCATGCTGGCTGGCCCAGATGGCGGCGTTGCCGAACACCGTCATCCAGAGCAGGTTGAAGGCGGTGGGCACGAACAGGACGCCGAGGATGAATTCGCGCAGGGTGCGTCCGCGGGAGATGCGGGCGATGAAGAGGCCGACGAAGGGGGACCAGGAGATCCACCAGGCCCAGTAGAGCAGGGTCCAGTTGCCGAACCAGCCCGCCTGGCGGGTCTCGCTGTAGGTGAAGGTGCGGAAGGTGAGCTGGCTCAAAGAGGAGACATAGTTGCCAATGTTCTCCGAGAGGGCTCCCAGCAGGTACTGGGTGGGGCCGGCCACCAGCACGAACAGCAGAAGCACGATGGCGAGAAAGAGGTTGAGCTCGGAGAGGCGCTTCACCCCCTTGTCGAGACCGGTGACCGCCGAGATGCCGGCGAGGGCGATGACGACCCCGATGAGGCCGAAGCGAAACAGCTCCCCCGAGGTGTCCATGCCGGTGAGGCGGGTGATCCCCGCCGAGAGTTGCATCACGCCATAGCCCAGGGTGGTGGCGATGCCGAAGATGGTGCCCACCAGGGCGAAGACGTCCACCGCGTGGCCGAGCGGCCCGTGGATCTTCTCCTTGAAGATGGGATAGAGGCCGGAGCGGATGGTCAGGGGCAGGTTGTAGCGAAAGCCGAAGTAGGCCAGCACCAGGCCGACGATGGCGTAGATGGCCCAGGCGTGAAAGCCCCAGTGGAAGAAGGTGGTGACCATGGCCTCGCGGGCGGCCACCTGGGTCAGGGGCGTCGCCTGGGGCGGGGAGACGAAGTGACTCATGGGCTCGCCCACCCCGAAATACATGAGCCCTATCCCCATGCCGGCGGCGAACAGCATGGCGAGCCAGGAGGTGAAGCTGAACTCCGGGCGGGCATCGTCCGGCCCGAGGCGAATGTTGCCAAAGTGGCTGAAGGCGATCACCAGCAGCAGGATCAGGAACATGCCGACCACCAGCACATAGAACCAGCTGAAGTGCTGGGCTATCCAGCTCTGGCCGCTGCCGAAGAAGCGGGCGGCGGCCTCCGGGGCCAGGGAGCAGATGGCCAGCAGCGCCAGGATGAAGAGCAGACCCGGGATGAAGATGGGCAGCGACAGGGTGCATCTGGGGGGACGGGGAGCATTCATGGGACACCTTTGGGTGGAAGGACTCAAGACACTATAGGCCCCTCGGGTGCAAAGCAGACAAGGGGTGGACGGCGAGTGACGGGGTCAACGGCCATGAGCACCGTGGGGGAGGCACTCGTCGCCCTGTTTTTTTTCATCGTATTTTATGCCTTTAAATCAGATGGTTACCGCTTTCTTGTTTGTTAATAGCGAGTTGATGCCGTTTTTTGGGAAATCTTTTCCCCCCTCGTCCGGTTCTATTGAACGTAGCCGGATGAGATGCGCCGGAGACATCACTCTCGACAACAAGGAATAGAGACATGAACGTGAAAAAAAGTACTGCCATCGCCTCTGCCATGACGGGTCTGCTGGCCCTGGGTGCCCAGTTCATCGCCGCGCCGGCCATGGCTGCGGATGACAAGGAGAAGTGCTACGGCGTGGTCAAGGCGGGCAAGAACGACTGCGCCACCAAGGGTGGATCCTGCGCCGGCACCGCCAAGATGGATGCCCAGGGGGATGCCTTCGTGGTAGTGCCCAAGGGGCTGTGCGAGAAGCTCGCTGGCGGGTCCCTGCAACCCAAGTAAGCCACATGCCATGGTGTGGCGCCCGCCACATCATGGCCCTATCTATTGAGAGCCCAGCCATGAACCCCTTGATCGGTATCGGTTTACGCCCCCCGCACTACGACGAGATCCGCCACACCCTGCCCGGAGTGGGCTGGCTTGAGGTACACAGCGAAAACTACTTCGAGCGCCACAGCCAGGGCTTCGAGGTGCTGGCGGAGCTTGCGAGGCACTACCCCGTGAGCCTTCACGGAGTCGGCATGTCGCTGGGCTCCGCCGATCCTCTCGATGCCGGGCACCTGCGCCAGCTGGCGGCCCTGGTGGCGGCCATCTCGCCGGTGCGGGTGTCGGAGCACCTGAGCTGGGGCAGCATCGGCGGGCGCTATTTCAACGATCTGCTGCCCATGCCCTACACCCGGGCCGCTCTTTTGCACATGAGCGACAAGATAGATCGGGTGCAGCAGACACTGGGCAGACAACTGCTCATCGAGAATCCCTCCTCCTACCTGCAACTGGCGGGGGAGATGGGGGAGGCCGAGTTTCTGGCCGAGCTGGCTGGGCGCAGCGGTTGCGGCGTCCTGCTCGATCTCAACAACCTCCATGTGAGCGCGGTCAATCACGGCCTGGAGGTGGACGACTATCTGGCGACTATCGACCTCGACACGGTCGGCGAAATTCACCTGGCCGGTTTTACCGAGAAGCACCTGCCTCAGGGGCCCCTCTATATCGACACCCACAGCACCCCCGTGGCCGAGCCCGTCTGGGCGCTCTACGAGCAGGTCTGCCAGCAGCGCGCCATCCCCACCCTGATTGAATGGGATCTGGCGATCCCCCCGCTGCCGGTGCTGCTGGGAGAGGCGCAGCGTGCCAGCGAGATCCTGAGCGCGGCGCAGCAAACATCCAGGGAGGCCGCCCATGTCTGAGCTTGTTTCCCCGCAAGGTACTTTTGCGAGCGGTCTGCTCGGGGAGGCCACTTATGTCTGAGCTTGTTTCCCCGCAAGGTACTTTTGTGAGCGGTCTGCTCGGGGAGGCAGTCCATGTGTGAGCTTGCTTCCCTGCAACGCGCTTTTGCGAGCGGTCTGCTCGGCCAGGATGATGCCATCCTCGGGCACATCCAGCCGGGACGCTTTGCCCCCGACGCCCTGTTGCAGATCTATCGCAACAACTTCATCCTCGGCCTCACCGAGGTGCTCGCCAGCAGCTACCCCGCGGTACGCGCCATGGTTGGCGAGACCTTCTTTGAGGCGGCGGCACGAGGGTTCGTGCTGGCGGCACCTCTGGAGGAGGGGAGCGTCATGGACTACGGGGAGGGTTTTGGCGACTGGCTGGCACGCTTGCCCACCACGGCCGCGTTGCCCTGGCTCGGGGATCTGGCCCGCTTCGAGTGGGGGCTGGAGCGGGTCTCGCTGCTTGCGCCAGAGACGCGGCGCTGGCCCGCCGAGCGGCTTGCCGCCATGACCCCTGACCACTGGGAGCGGCTGGTGCTGCATCCTGCCTGCGATCTGCAACTCCTGGAGAGCCCCCATCCGGTGCTGGCGCTCTGGCAGATGGCCCTGCACTGCGGTGAGACGGTCAGGGAACTGGATGCTGTCTGCTCCCTGGCATTCAAGAAACGCCCCGGACACCGGGTCGACCCCATTCCCCTGGATGCCGCCGCCTGGCGTCTGCTGCAAGGCTGCCTGCAGGGCAGGCCGCTGGCCAGCCTGCTGGCTCAGGATCCCGCCATGGCCGAACACCTGGCCCCCCTCATCACCCTCGACCTGCTGGTCGATCTGGAGCTTGCCCCATGACAACGCAAACCCTTGCCAGGCCCCTTGGCCCCCTTGTTGAACGCATCTTGCCCTGGTGCAGCGGTGGCCTGTTGCTGCTTGCCAGGCTCTGGGTCGCCACCATTTTTCTGCGATCCGGCTGGCTCAAGTTAACGGCCTGGGACAGCACCCTCTATCTGTTCGAGTTCGAATATCAGGTGCCCCTGCTGCCCTGGCAGTGGGCGGCCTATGCGGGCACGGCGACCGAGCTGTTGCTGCCCCTCTTCCTGCTGGCGGGCCTCTTCACCCGTCCGGTCGCCTTGCTGCTGTTTGGCTTCAACGCCATGGCGGTCATCTCCTACCCGGCCCTCTGGGCGGGAGGCTTTCACGATCACCAGTTGTGGGGCTGGATGCTGTTGACCCTGGCCGTGTGGGGGGCGGGCCCCCTGGGGCTCGACAGCTGGCGCCTTGCCCGTCGCTCGCCTCCGGCGTAAGGTGGCCGCACACGAGCCCTGCCTGACTGAGGGGTGGGAAAGGAATGCAAAGGAGAAGAGATGAAGGTTCGCGAGGCCCTGGCGGCCGATATTCCTGCCCTGACGACACTGCGCATGGCGCTCTTTTGCGAGGTGGGGGAACTTGCCCGGCCCGATGAGGATCCGGTCCTCAGGGAGGCGACGCAGGCCTACTTCATTCAGGCGCAGGAAGAGGGCAGCGCCCGTAGCTGGGTGGTGGAGGAGGAGGGCGAGGTGGTGGCGTGCGCCACCCTGGCACTCTTCGTGCGCCCGCCCTACCCGGGCAATCTGGCGGGGCGGGAAGGGTACCTGCTCAACATCTACACCCGGCCGGCCTGGCGCAGACGGGGAATGGCGAATGCCCTGCTGGTGGCCATGGTGGCGTATGCCCGCGAGCAGCAACTGGGCAAGCTGTGGCTCCATGCCAGCAGTGATGGGCGCGCTATCTACGAACGGTTCGGCTTTGCCGGCAATCCCGCCTGTCTCGAGTGCGTTCCCGCTCGTTAGCCGCCTTTTTCACCGCCGGGCTGATCCTCTTTCGCCTGGGCTGCGTACTGGGAGCCCTTGGCGGCATCGCCGCTTTTCTATACACTGCGCGCCCCATTCGTTTCAGTCGTCCGACCACTTATGTCGGCGCTGGCGGTGCCGATACCCTCTGTGGGTGAGGCCGTGGTGCCCATGGGGATGGTCAACGAGGAAGAAGTGTCATGTTCAATCAGAAGCTCAAAGCGCAGTTGCAGGCATGTCAGACCCGGCTCGACGAGGAGCAGGGCATCATAGAGGCGATCAAGGCGGGTGCCGCCACCGTCATCTTCAGCCCGGAGGGGATCATCCAGGAGGCGAGCACCCCTTTCCTGGCCCTGATGGGATATGGTGCCGCCGAACTGATTGGGCAGCCCCACAGCCAGCTCTGTCCAAGGGCCTGGGGGGAGTCCGGTGACTATCGCCAGTTCTGGCGCCGCCTCGCCCAGGGGGAGGTGCAGTCAGGCACCTTCGAGCGCGTGAACCGGCAGGGGGAGACGCGCTGGCTGGAGGCGACCTATTTCCCGGTGAAGCACCAGGGCCGGGTGACCCGGGTACTCAAGATGGCCAGCGACGTCACCGAACAGCACCAGCGGCTGGAGCGGCTCGAGGCGCTGACCGAGGCGCTGGACCGCTCCCGGGCCATGATCGAGTTCACCCCGAACGGCGACATCCTCCATGCCAATGCCAACTTCCTGAGCGTCATGGGCTACACCCTGGGGGAGATCGCGGGCAGGCACCACAGGATCTTCTGTGACGAAACCTTCCTGCGCGAGCAGCCCCGTTTCTGGGAGGAGCTGGCCCGGGGCCAGTTCAAATCCGGCCTCTTCATGCGCCACAACAGCCGGGGGCAGGCCGTCTGGCTGGAGGCGACCTACAACCCCATCCGGGATGGCAGCGGCAAGGTGGTGCGGGTGGTGAAGTTCGCCAGCGACATCACCGCGCGCATCGAGCAGAACCACGCCACCCGGGAGGCCGCCCGCCTGGCCCACAGCACCGCCCAGGAGACCCTGCACAGCGCAGAGGAGGGGGCGGGCTTGCTGCGCGCCGTGGTGCAGACCTCTTCCCTCATCGCCTCCCAGGTGGATGAGGCCATCGCCCTCATCGGCCAGCTCAACGAGCAGTCCAGAAGCATCGAGGCCATCGTTTCGACCATCAGCGCCATCGCCGATCAGACCAATCTGCTGGCCCTGAACGCTGCCATCGAGGCGGCGCGGGCGGGGGAGCAGGGGCGCGGGTTTGCGGTGGTGGCGGACGAGGTGCGCCAGCTGGCCGCCCGCACGTCGCTCTCTACCGACGAGATCGCCAGGGTGGTGCAGAAGAACCGCGAGCTGACCGCCAGGGTGACCGACGACATGGCCGGGGTGGCGGGCAGCGCCGAACTCGGCAAGCAGCAGATCGCCGGGGTGGACAAGCTGATGAGCGAGATCCACCAGGAGGCGGACAGGGTCTCCCAGACGGTATCGGCACTCTCCATCTGAGGGGCTGACCGCAAGATTGCCAACAGAGTGAGCGATCGGACGGCCAGGCTGAACCCTGGCTGTATGAGCCCCCCTTCGTCATTGTGCCGCCCGGCCCCCTTGTTTAGGCTGCCGCCTCCTTTTTATTGAGCAGGTAGACAACAATGGCAGTACGACAGAGAGGCAGGGCACTGGCCCTGCTGCTGGGAATGGGGGCGAGCCTGGGGCTCGGTGGTTGCATGGGCCAGATGGGCCTCTCTTCCATGGTGACCAAGGGCAACCTCAGCGTGGTGGACAACCGCTACGGCCGTGCCGGCGTCTTCGTGCTCCTTTCCCCCGTCTATGGCCTGGCGGCCACGGCGGATCTCTTCGTGTTCAACACCATCGAATTCTGGTCCGGCAAGAACCCCATCACCGGCAAGGCGCCCGCCCTGGTGGATCAGAAGAGCGATGCGATCATCAAGGTGAACCAGCACCTGGATCCCGCCCTCAACCAGGTGCCGCTGGCCCTGCTGCCCCAAGGGGTGCGCGAGGTACAGGTGAGCTACCCGGACGAGCGCACCGCCCAGATGGAGATCCACTACATCGACGGTCAGCGCAGCCTGATGCGGGGAGAGATGCGCGGGGAGCGACTGGATCTCTACCTGGATGACAAACTGGTCTCGACCCTGAGCCGCGAGCAGCTCGATGCGGCGGCAAGTCGGGGAGCGGTGCAGGCATAATTTGTCGCGCCCCTGATCCTTTACTCCCGACAAATGCTATACATGCCTGCGGGCAAGTACGCCCCGATGTAGAGGGAGTGGGCTATGACGGTAAACGGGTTGCGTTTGGCAGAGCTGATTGGTTCTCTCAGCCATGCCCTGGACATGACGGAAGGGCAGCCGAGAGGCCATTGCATCCGCTGCTGCTGGATAGGCTCTCGTCTGGGGGAGCAACTGGGACTGGATGCCCGGCAGCGCCACGACCTCTATTACACCCTGTTGCTCAAGGATCTGGGGTGCAGCAGCAATGCCGCCCGCATCTGCGAGCTCTATCTCACCGACGATCTTCACTTCAAGCGCGACTTCAAGCTGGTGGATGGCTCCCTCTCCGAGGTGGTCAACTTCGTACTGGGCCACACCGGCTTGCAGGCGGATCTGCTGGGCCGTTTTCGCAGCCTGTTCCACATCTTTCGCAACGGGGATCAGATAGCCAACGAGCTGATCCTGACCCGCTGCCACCGGGGAGCGGACATCGCCCGCCAGTTGCGTTTCAGCGACGAGGTGGCCCAGGGGATCCTCTCCCTGGATGAGCACTGGAGCGGCAAAGGGCGGCCGCAACAACTGGCGGGGGAGGCCATCCCGCTCTTCTCCCGCATCGCCCTGCTCTGTCAGGTGGTGGACGTGTTTCACGCCGCCGCCGGGCCGGACGCGGCGATGAGGGAGCTGCGCGAGCGCAGCGGCAACTGGTTTGATCCCGCCCTGGTCAATGCCTTCGAGGCGCTGGCCGATGACGCCTTCTGGCAAGGGCTGGCGGATCCCGCGTTGGCGGAGCGGGTCTTCGCCCACCCGGCGGGGCAGGGGGAGGTGGCGCTGGATGAGGATTATCTGGATGAGATTGCTGCGGCCTTTGGCCAGGTGGTGGACTCCAAGAGCCCCTATACCGCGGGGCACAGCGGCAGGGTGGCGCTCTATGCCGACATCCTCGCCGCCCAGATGGGGCTGTCCGAGCCGCGGCGGCGCTGGCTCAAGCGGGGTGCCCTGCTTCACGATGTGGGCAAGCTCGGGGTGAGCAACGCCATCCTCGACAAGCCGGGCAAGCTTGACGAGCAGGAGTGGGCGGCGGTGCAGATGCATGCCGCCTACACCGAGGAGATCCTGAGCCGCATCGGCGCCTTCGAGGAGCTGGCCCTGGTGGCTGGCGCCCACCATGAGCGACTCGACGGCAAGGGCTACCCCAAGGGGCTCAAGGGGGAGGCGATCACCCTGGAGACGCGCATCATCACCACCGCCGACATCTTCGATGCCATCACCGCCAAGCGCCCCTATCGGGATGCCATCCCGGTGCCGCGGGCCCTGGAGATGATGGCGGAAAACCTGGGCACGGCCATCGACCCCGACTGCTTTGCCGCCCTGAAGGCGGGGATAGAGGACTTCTCCCTCTACCTCACTCCGGAGCAGCCCCTGGCTCGTGCAAGCTAAGGCGCGAGCCCGAGACAAGCAAGCCCCGCATCGGCGGGGCTTTTTTGTGGGCGGTTGCAGGCGGCGCGATCAGGGGCGGGCCGAGGGCTTGGCATAGGGTTGCAGCACCAGCCCCAGCAGGCGATGGAGGTGGGCGAGCTGCTCGATGAGATGGAGATTGAGCCAGAGGTAGCCACCAAGGGTGGGATCGTGTCCCTGGCCTGGCGACTGGCTTGCGTCCCCATCGAGCCGGGCGGCGGCCTCTTGCAGGCGGCCGATGGCCTGGTCGGCCGCCGTGGTATCGCCGCTCTTGAGCATGAGGGCGAGTTCGGTGAGCACCGACTCCGTCGCCTGCTGGCAGGCGCGAAGCCCCGGGTGGCTCTGCATCAGGAAGTGGCTCTGGCGATCCCGCCAATAGGTGTTGGCCAGCATCTCCAGGGTGCAGACGCTGTTGCGAAGGGTGGTCTGGGTCGCCTCGAACAGCGGGCTGCCAAGGCGGGTTTCCTTGACCGCCGGGGCCAGCAGGGGGCGCAGGCTGACTATTTTGGCGAGCAGGCGGGCATGGCTTCGGGTGAGCTTGGGGCGCTCCAGCACGTTGGGGGAGAGGTGGGTGTGGTAGAGCCGCCCGGCCTGCTGCAGGGTGTCGTGCATCTGCAGACGCCAGTGGGTATAGGCCCGCTGGGGGTAGATGCTGCAAAACAGCAGGGCCAGCACCGACCCCAGGATGACGTCGCCGCTGCGCCAGAGCGCGGTCTCGATGTCCCCGGGCACCCCGCCGACGATGACCCCCAGGGTGATGCCGATGAGCAGCCCCACATAGGGGCGCTTGCCGAGCGCCAGGTAGCCGCACAGGAACATGATGGCGCAGCACCAGGCCAGCATCAGGGGCAGGGAGTAGAGCTCCAGATAGAGGGCCACCACCCCGCAGGCGGCGCCAAAGACGGTGCCCACCACCCGTTGCAGGGCGCGCGACAGCACGTTGCCCCAGAACGAGATGGGGCCCATCACCACCACCAGGGTGATGAGGGGCCAGGTGCTCTCCGGCAGCTTGAGCTCCCGGGTCAGCAGGAAGGTGAGGGTGAAGGCCAGGGCGATGCGCAGGCCGTGGACCAGGCGGTAGCGGCCATAGATGAGCAGACCGAAGCGGGAGAGCGGGGCATTGAGGCGCAAGGGCGTTCTCTTATCTCGGGTCAGGGTTGTGAGGATAGCAAGGGGGACGGCATTCGCCTTGACCTGCGTCGTTTCTCCGGTTCATGGGGGCGCACCTGTCGGCAGGCGCACCATGACCCGCTCGCCGGGGGGAAGGGCCGCGCTACCCGGCGCCCGTTCGATGTGGCAGTTGGCACTGTCGTGGCCCCCATCCACCGGGCGCACCAGCAGGGTGCCCGCCTCGTCCTGACTGAGCAAGCCGGGCACAACGCCCTGCTCTGCCGATGGGGGCAGGGCCGCCAGCAGCCGGGCGCAGAGGCGAAGGGGCGGTGGGGCCTGACGGGGTTCGTGCGGGGGCAACCGGGCGCAGATGAAGTCGGCGATGGCCTCCAGATCCTCGAAGGGGAACCGGGGCAGGGTCGTGGCCTGGGGGGCGTCGCTCACGAGGGCGACGATGTCAGGATCCTCGGGGAAGAGCAGGGGCCGGCCGATGGCGGCGCGATACAGCTCCACCTTGGGAAAGTGCCTGTGCTTGAACCCCTCGACCAACAGCAGATCCAAGGCGCTCGTATCGAAGCGGGCCAGCAGCGCCTCGAAGGGGGGCTCCCCCTCCGGGGTCTCCCGGATCAGGGCGTGGCGCCTGTCGGAGGCCGCCATCACCTGGGTGGCGCCCGCCTGGCGCAGGCGGTGGCTGTCCTTGCCGGGCTGGTCCATGTCAAAGGCGTGATGGGTGTGCTTGAGCACCCCGAGGCGCAGACCGCGCGCCACCAGGCGCGGGATGAGGCGCTCCAGCAGGGTGGTCTTGCCGGTGCCGCTCCAGGCGACGAAGCCGAGCAGGGGCAGGGGGCTCATGGCGCGCCCCCTTCCCGCAGCCTCGCCTCCCAGGCGGCGAGTTCGGCCGGGCTGTTGAGGTTGACGAAGGCGTCGGGCAGATCGGCAAAGGGCACTACCGCCATCCGGTGGCGGGCAAACCAGGCCCCGGTCTTGCGCTCCCCGTCCGCCAGCGCCTGGCTCAGGGAGGGGCGCAGGGCGCGGCGCAGCAGGGCGACCACGGGCTGGAGGTGCTCCCCGTCGTGGGCCACCACCAGATCGGTGTCCGGGGTGATGGCGGCGCGAAAGCGGGTCATCAGATCAAGGGGCAGGGCGGGGCCGTCACAGGGGACGAACAGCACCCAGTCGTGACGGGCCGCCGTCAGCCCCGCCAGCATGCCGGCCAGCGGCCCCTGGAAGTCGGCCTGCGCGTCCCCGATGACGGGAGCAAGCTGCCGGTAGCGAGCCTGGCTGCGGTTGGCGTTGATCAGCACCTCGTCGACTTGGGGGCGCAGGCGGGTCAGCACGTGCTGGATCAGGGGAGTGCCCGCGAGGGGCACCCAGCCCTTGTCATCGCCCCCCATGCGGGTGGCGCGACCGCCCGCGAGGATGACGCCGCTGACGAGAAAAGCGGGGGAAGAGGAAGGGGTCATGGTGCTCCGTTGCTCGCAAAGGGATGCCCACAGGGGCGTGTCGGGATCTTGCGCCAAGGCGGGCGCGGGAGCAACCTTCGGCTGCTCCGGCAAAGGCGCCTTTGGCCGCAGGGTTTGTCCAAGCTCACAAAACCGGATCGGCAAACGTCATATGATCCCCAGCATTCTGAGCCTTGCTCTCCTGCCTGATGGCAACTTCATGTAAATCAAAGAGAATGACTATGGCTACCGGACAATATCTGCTGTGGAAAGATGCACAGGGTCACGATTTTCGCCCCGTTGCGCTGACGGGCACCAATCTGCTCAACGATCGCAACCTCAACAAGGGTACCGCCTTCACCGAACAGGAGCGGGTCGATTTTGAGCTCGATGGCCTGCTGCCGCCTCAGGTGCAGACCTTCGAAGCCCAGCTGGAGCGGGTCTATGAGGCCTTCCTGAGCGCTTGCAGCGACATCGAGAAGTACCAGAACCTGCGAGCCTTGCAGGATCGCAACGAAACCCTGTTCTACGCCCTCCTGTCCCGCCACGTGGAGGAGATGACTCCCTACATCTACACCCCGACCGTGGGCAAGGCGTGCCAGGAGTTCAGCCACCGCTTCCAGAAGCCGCGCGGCCTCTACATCACCCCGAAGAACGTCGATGACATGGGCTCCCTCGCCCGCCACATGGATGCCAAGGCGGTGCGCATCATCGTCGTGACCGACAGCCAGGGGATCCTCGGCATCGGCGATCAGGGGGTGGGGGGCATGGGCATTCCCATCGGCAAGCTCGCCCTCTATACCCTGGGGGCGGGCATCCACCCCGCCTGCTGCCTGCCCATCGCGCTGGACGTGGGCACCGACAACCAGGCGCTGCTGGATGATCCCATGTACCTGGGTCAGCCCCACAGGCGTATTCGCGGCAAGGAGTACGATGACTTCATCGACAAGTTCGTGGCCGGGGTCAAGCGCCACTTCCCCAACGCCGTGTTGCAGTGGGAGGACTTCAGCAAGTCCAACGCCTTCAACAACCTGGCCCGCTACCAGCAGGCGCTGCCGTCGTTCAACGACGACATCCAGGGCACCGGGGCCGTGGTGCTGGCGGGCATCATTGGGGCCGTCAAATCCAAGGGGGAAACCCTGGGCCAGCAGCACTACCTGGTCTACGGGGCCGGGGCTGGCGGGGTCGGGGTGGCGGATCAGATCTGCGCGGGGATGATCCGCGAGGGGCTTGACCCGCAGGCGGCGCGGGATCGCATCTACATCCTGGATACCCAGGGGCTGGTGTGTGACAACCGCGAGGGGCTGGATGAGTACAAGCGCCGCTACGCCAAGCCGGGCCTCTTGCTGGCCCAGTGGGATCTGCAGGGCAAGGCGGGGCTGACCGAGGTGCTGCGCCACGTGCCCATCACCGTGCTGCTCGGCACCAGCGGCGCCGGTGGTGCCTTCCAGGAGGAGCACATCCAGCTGATGCTGACCCACTGCGATCGCCCCATGGTGTTCCCCCTCTCCAACCCTACCGCCAACTGCGAGGCGTTGCCGGAAGACATCTTCCGCTGGAGCCAGGGGCGCGCCATCGTCGCCACCGGCAGCCCGTTCAAGGACGTGCACCATGAGGGGCAGGATTATCGCATCGGTCAGGGCAACAACGTCTTCATCTTCCCCGGGGTGGGGCTGGCGGCCATCGTCAGCCAGATCCGCGAGATAAGCCCGGACATCTTCACCACCGCCGCCTTTGCGCTCGCGGAGTGCGTGAGCGAGGCGGATCTCGCCCGGGGCACCGTCTACCCGAGGATCAGCGAGCTGCGCAACATCTCGGTGCACGTGGCGACCGCGGTGCTCAAGGATATCGTGCGCCGCGACCCCTCCCACCCGCTCATCGGTCAGGATCTGCAAGAGCACATCCTGAGCCATATGTGGGAGCCGGTCTACCTGCCCTATCGCCGGGTCTGAGGTGCGACCTGCCCGCACGTGTCGCGGACATGACGATGTCATAGAAACAGAGAGGGTGGCCCAGGCCACCCTCTCTGTTTTCCGCCCTGCTGTGTGTGCGGGGCAGGACGCTGACACCTATTGAGCGGGCGGGGGCACCAGGCGGTCATCGACGCTGCCGTCGCCCCGAAGCTTGTTGCCATTGGCATCGATGGCGTCCACACCGTTGTCATCGACGCTGCCATCGCCCCGAAGCTTGTTGCCATTGGCGTCGACGGCGTCCACGCCGTTGTCGTCGACGCTGCCATCGCCCCGAAGCTTGTTGCCATTGGCGTCGACGGCGTCCACGCCGTTGTCATCTATGCTGCCGTCCCCTCGAAGCTTGTTGCCATTGGCATCGACGGCGTCCACGCCGTTGTCGTCCACCCGGCCACCGGCATGATGCTCCCCGCCTGCATGTTTGTCGCCACCACCGTGGCGATCGCCGCCAGCGTGCTGGTCGCCACCGGCATGTTCGCCCTGACCACGGTCATCGCCGCCGTGGCCGCTGTCGTCCCCGCCATTGTTTCCGTTATGGCTACTATCGCCTCCATTTCCGCTATTGTTTCCACTGTGGCTACTATTGCCCCCACCGCTGCTGTTGCTGCCTCCGCCGCCGCTGTTGCTGCCTCCGCCGCCGCTGTTGCTGCCTCCGCCGCCGCTGTTGCTGCCTCCGCCGCCGCTGTTGCTGCCCCCGCCGCCGCTGTTGCTGCCCCCGCCGCCGCTGTTGCCGCCTCCGCTACCACTGTTGCCGCCGCCATCCCCCCCTTTGTTGTGCACGATCAGCCCATTGGCCACATAGCTGTGGCTGCCATCGAGGATCAGGTTGAACAGCGCCGTGGCGGGCGGGGCATCAACCCAGGAGAGGGAGGCCACCGGCAGTTCGACAGGGTGCGGCGCCAGCGCCAGGTTGCCCGCGCTGCCCCCCTCTGACCAACCCAGCAGGTGCATGCCGGTAAAGAGCGGCAGCACGGCGAGGGCCGGGTTTTCGGTGTGGGTCATGGCCGGTGCGATGGCCGCCCAGCCCCGGGTGGTGAGGAAGGGGTGCTCGGCGGTAAAGAAGGGGGGCAGATGATTGAGCCCGTAGAGCCTGCGCGCCCCCAGCGCCACCCGCTCGATGGCCTGGATGCGGTTGCTCTGCCCGTGCCTGTCCCGCACCCGATCGCCGATCCGCAGGGTCTCGATGGGGCGTTCGCAGCCATCGGCCATCAGGATGCGGGTACCGGCAATGAAGCAGGACTTGGCATGGGCCTGGTTTGCCTGCCACTGGTGGTGGTCGAAGTCATAGCTCAGCGGGGTGGCTAACAGGGCCAGGGCGATGGCCGAGCCCAGCAGCAGCCGGCGCTGGCTGGGTTTGAACGAGGGCAGTGACATGGGGAACTCCTTGTCGGTGTGGGGTCACGCCTTCGAGTATAGAGAGGGGGTTGGGGTGGTATCTGCGTCGACCAGTTGAAAGCCTTGTCATGTCAACTCGCCGGAAAAACGATTGGCGTTGGCCATAAAAGTGCGTAAAATCGCTTCCTCGATGCTTGTAGCAGCGAATCCCGCCTAAAAAGCCAGTTTCATGCCCTCCCCAAGCAGTAAAAGGCAACAAATGACGCCGTTTGGTCCGTTGGCTGCCTTGAAAACGTCTTGTGATGACTGAAAAGTGTCAAATATCCCTGTCAGTTATCAAAAAATTAAGGATACCCATGTTTTCCTTGGTCAAGCAAAGCGTCGCCGGGCTGCAAATTCTGTTTGTCGCCTTCGGTGCCATGGTGCTGGTGCCCCTGCTCACCGGTCTGAACCCCTCCATGGCCCTGCTTGGCGCCGGTGTAGGCACCCTGCTGTTCCAGCTCTGCACCCGTCGTCAGGTGCCGATCTTCCTCGGCTCCAGCTTCGCCTTCATCGCCCCCATCATCTATGCCACCCAGACCTGGGGCCTGCCCTCCACCATGTTCGGTCTGTTTGCCGCGGGCTTCATGTATTTCATCCTGGCGGCCATCATCCGCGCTCGTGGCATGGGCTTCGTGCACAAGCTGCTGCCCCCCGTGGTCATCGGTCCCGTCATCATGGTGATCGGCCTGTCGGTGGCCCAGGTAGCCTGCAACATGGCCATGGGCCGTGCCGGCGGTGAGCAGGTGGTGCCTGCCACCACGGCGCTGACCCTGGCGGGCATCTCCCTGGCGGTCACCCTGATTGCCGCCGTGTTCTGCAAGGGCTGGATCAAGCTCATCCCCATCCTGTGCGGTGTCATCGCCGGTTATGTCTCTGCCGTGCTGATGGGCCAGGTGAGTTTCGACGGCATGGTCAACGCCCCCTGGCTGGCGTTGCCCCACTTCGAAACCCCGGAGATCAACTGGGCCGCGGCCCTCTTCATGCTGCCGGTGGCCATCGCCCCCTGCATCGAGCACATCGGCGGCGTGCTCGCCATCGGCGGCGTGACCGGCAAGGACTACACCAAGGATCCGGGCCTGCACCGCACCCTGGCCGGTGACGGCATCGGCGTCTGCTTCGCCGGTTTCATCGGTGGTCCCCCCGTCACCACCTATGCGGAAGTGACCGGCGCCGTGATGATCACCCGCAACTTCAACCCGGTCACCATGACCTGGGCGGCGGTGTTCGCCATCATTCTGGCCTTCTTCGGCAAGTTCAACGCCCTGCTCACCTCCATCCCCATGCCGGTGATGGGCGGCATCATGCTGCTGCTGTTCGGATCCATCGCCGCCATCGGTCTCAAGACCCTGGTGGAGTCCAAGGTGGATCTGGGGCTGTCCCGCAACATCGCCATCGTGGCGGTGACCCTGACCGTGGGTGTCGGCGCCCTGGAGATGAAGATCGGCGACTTCGCCCTGGCGGGCGTGGGGCTGGCCTCGGTGGCGGCGATCCTGCTGAACCTCATCCTGCCCCAGCACTCCGAAACGGGTGCCATGGAGAGCGCCAAGGATTAAGCGCCTGGCTTGCTGTACGTTGAGATGATGAAAAAGAGGCCACCTTCGGGTGGCCTCTCTTTTTTTGCCTGCGTACCACTGAACCCGGGCTCCCCATGTGAAGCGGCTACACTCAGGGGCACCATTGACGGGAGAGGACGCAAGGATGAAGAGGGCATGGATCCTGGCTCTGCTGGGGCTGATGGGGAGCGGCGCGGCCGAGGCCGGTGCGGTGCGCTACGAGGTCGAAGGCAAGCCGTTCGAGGGCTATTACCTGGCGGCTGCCGACAAGGATGCCCCCCTGGTGGTGCTGGTGCACGACTGGGACGGGCTCAACGGCTACGAGATCAAGCGGGCCGAGATGCTGGTGGCCCTGGGCTACAGTGTCTTTGCCGTAGATTTGTTCGGTGCCGGGGTCAGGCCGAGCACGGTGGAAGACAAGAAGCGCCTCACCGGAGCCCTCTATCAGGACAGGACCAGGATGCGCACCCTGCTGCAAGGGGGATTGGCGGAGGCGGGCAGGCAGGGGGGGCGGCTCGACAATGCGGTGGCCCTCGGTTACTGCTTTGGCGGCGCCGCCGTGCTGGAGCTGGCCCGCAGCGGGGCGGATCTCAAAGGGGTGGTGAGCGTACACGGCGGGCTGGAGACCCCGGCCGGGCAGGACTACAAAGAGGCGAAGGGACAGTTGCTTGTCCAGCACGGCAGCGCCGACGAGGCGGTCTCTCTGGGTCAGTTTGCGGCGCTGGTGGCCGAGCTGGAGAGCGCTGGGGTGAAGCACGAGGCGACCAGCTACAGCGGTGCTCCCCACGCGTTCAGCGTCTTTGGCTCGGACAACTACCGCGCCGATGCCGATGCCAAGTCCTGGCAGCGTTTCACCGGTTTCCTGAAGGAGGTGACCGGCTCCTGAGGGGGCCGGTTCACGCAGGCCATGGCAGTGCCATGGCTTTTTTTATGCCCGTTTTTCGCCAGCTCAGGGGAGGGCGAGCACCCTCACCCACATGGCCCCCTTGCCCACCTCGCTCCGTGGGCCCGGGGTGAGCAGACCGCTTTCGGGGTCGATGGCATGCAGCGCCACCTCGTGGGATTGCTGCCCGGTCGCGATGAGCCAGTGGCCGCTGTGGTCGATGGCAAAGCCCCGGGGGCAGGCTTCGGTCGGGAAGTGGCCGAGGGGGGTGAGGGCGCCATCTTGGGGGGAGACGCCGAACAGGGTGAGCAGGCTGCTGGCCCGTTCGCTGGTGTAGAGAAAGCGTCCATCCGGGGTCAGGTGCAGGTCGGCGCCCCAGCGCTCCCCCTCATAGCCTGGGGGCAGCATGTCCAGGCTCTCGCGCGCCACTATCTGTCCGTCCGCCTCCCTGTGGTAGCGATTGAGGGTGGCATCGAGTTCGTTGAGGCAATAGAGATCGCCGTTGTCCGGGTGCAGGGCCAGATGGCGGGGCCCGGCGCCGGGTGCGGTGTGAATGTCCCCCAAGGGATGGGGAACCAGCCTCTCGTCCACCAGGGCAAAGCGGCGCACCCTGTCCTCCTTCAGGCAGGCCACCAGCAGCTCCTGCTCCCCGTTTTGCCCCAGGAGCCAGGTGACCGAGTGGGCCGCCATCAGGTGGTCGAGACGCTGGTGAGGGGGCTGCATCCGGCCCGCCTGATCCTGGCGGGAGACGGTGACGTGGTTGAAGGCGTAGGAGGCGGCAAAGAAGAGGCGGCCGCTGTCGTCCGTGCAGGTGTGGGAGGCGCTGCCGAGCAGTGGCGCCGAGGTCGGGGCCCCGAGCCGCCCATCGGCGGAGATGGGGAAGCTCAGCACCCGACAATCGGGGCGCACCCCTGCATGGAGCCAGCGCCGGTCCGGGCTGATGACCAGGGGCTGCACCTCGCCGCCGGTCTGCACTTCCTGCAGCGGGGCGAGGGTGCCTGCCTCGAGGCGAAACACATGGATCAACCCGCTCACCGGGTTGGCCACATAGACCACTTGTTGCATTGCATCTCCTTTGCGACGGCCGTCCGTCGGGTCAAGGGAAAGGGGAGTCCCGGCGTCTCAGGCGGGGATCAGGATCTCGCGAATGACGGGCACCACTGACAGTGCCAGCAGGGCTGCCATCACCTGGTTGAAGCGGCGACGGGCAAGATCGTTTGCCAGCCAGCGCTTGAGCAGGGAACCGCACAGGAGCCAGAGTCCGACACAGGGGAAAGAGACGATGAAGAAGGTCAGGGCGATGACGAGGTGCTGCTCAAAAGGGTCGCTCCCCGCGCTGGTGAAGGCGGCGATGGCGCCGGTGGCGACCACCCAGGCCTTGGCATTGACCCACTGGAACAGGGCACCCTTGAAAAAGCCGAACGGGCGGGCCCCGTTGCTGTCAGCCATCCCGTCCGTCGGGCGGGCGATGAGCCAGGCAAGATAGAGCAGATAGAGGGTGCCCGCGCACTTGATGAACATGTGGAGTTCGGGGAAGCGGGTAAAGAGCTGGCTAAAGCCCAGCCCCACCAGCAACAGCATCAGGGTGAAGCCGACGCAGATCCCCATGAGCAGGGGCAGGCTCTTGCGTATCCCGACGCTGGCCCCGGCGCTCATCACCATGATGTTGTTGGGGCCGGGGGTGACCGATGCCGAGATGGCAAAGAGCACCACGGCGTAGAGAGAGTCCATTGGGTTCCTCGTGCAGACAGTCCGTTGTCTTCCCTATATTGGGGGCGATCTGCGCTTTCCAAGGCGGGGGGCGGGCAGAAAAAAAACAGGCCCCGTGACGGGGCCTGTGAAGCGGGCGGGATCAAACGGGCTGGTTCCCCGCCGGCGGCAGCGCCGGGCGGGATTCCACCTTCTGTTCGTCTCCCTGCATGTTCTTGATGTAGACGTCCATCTGGTTGAACGCGATCTCGATGCCATGCTCGCGGAACAGCACGTCGATGCGGCGGTTCAGCTCGTCGATGGCCGGGTTGCGATCCCCCAGCTCGCTCACGAAGAAGCGCAGCTCGTGATCCAGAGTGCTGGGCCCGAAGGTGAGGAAGTAGACGATGGGGGCCGGGTCTTTCAGCACCCGGCTGTTCTCCATGGCGGCCTGCATCAACAGCTTGCGGGTCAGATCCAGATCCGAGCCATAGGCCACCCCGACCCGGGCGATGACCCGGGTGACGGTGTCGGACAGGGACCAGTTGATGAGCCGCTCTATCATCAGCTGCTGGTTCGGGATGATCACCTCCTTGCGGTCGAAGTCGGTGAGGGTGGTGGAGCGGATCCTGATCTTGTTGACCGTGCCCGAGATGGTGCCGATGGTGACGGTGTCGCCGATCCGCACCGGGCGCTCGAACAGAATGATGATGCCTGAGATGAAGTTGGAGACGATCTGCTGCATGCCGAAACCGATACCGACCGAGAGACCGGCGGCCAGCCACTGCAGCTTCTCCCACTGGACCCCGAGCATGGCCAGCGCCGTCAGGCTGCCCACCCCGATCAGGGCGTAGTTGAGCATGGTGGTGAAGGCGTAGGCCGTGCCCTGGGCGAGGCGCAGCTTGGAGAGCACCAGCACCTCCAGCAGGCCCGGCAGATTGCGGGCCAGCGACAGAGCCGCACCAAACACGAATAGGCCGGTCAGCACGTCGCTCAGGCTGATGGGATAGAGCACGGCGTTGGCCCCGGTCCCCTCGCTCTTGTGCCACAGCACCACGCTGTCGAGGTAGGTGAAGACCGCCACCAGATCAGACCAGAGCCAGTAGAAGGCGACGCCGAACACCAGCAGCAGCATGATGCGGGTCAGACGCAGGGACTGCTGGCTGACCTCTTCCAGATCCATGGGCTGCTCTTCGATGGCTTCGCCCCCTTCTGCATCCTCCTGGGTCTTGTGTTCCCGCTTGGCGACGGCGCGGCGATAGGCCAGACGACGGGCCGCCAGCTCAAGACCGCGCAGGGCGGTGCGATAGACCAGACCCCAGATGATGATGAGGTAGAAGGACTCGATGAGCCTGCCGGTGAGTTTCAGGGCCGTGTAGTAGTAGCCAAGGGCTGCCAGCACCATCAGGGCCACCGGCGCCAGCGCCAGGGCGACGGCGGTCAGGGTCTGCAACATGCTCGCCTCGCCCTTGATGCGGGCGCGGGAGATGGGCAGCACCAGGTAGGCGGTCAGCCCCAGCAGCAGCATGGTCATGCCCTGGCCAATGACATCGTTGCCAAGGGAGGAGGGCTCCACCACCGCCTTGGTCGACAGCATGATGAGGGGCAGCAGGGGCAGCCAGAGGTAGCGCATGCTGTTGCGCTTGGCCTGCAGCTCGTCCCGCGGCATGCGGAAGTGGGTCTCGCCGATGCCCCCCGGTCGCATCACCGACAGGTAGACGCTGAACACCAGGTAGCCGAGGGCCAGGTTCAGGGTGATCTGGAAGATGAGTTTCGGGCTCAGCAGACCGCAATAGGCGAGCAGCAGGCCGGCGGCCAGGATGAAGAGGGTGCCCGGCAGGCGTTGCAGCACGGTGAACAGCAGGGCACGGGGGGTGTGCCACTGGCTGTCCTGACGAAAACGTCCCAGATCCTTGACGATCTTCTTCTGACGCTCGAGCAGGGTGCCGCGCTTCCACAGCAGCAGCCCCCCCACCAGCAGCAGGGGCAGTGCCAGCAGAGAGACTGCCAGCAGCATGTCGCCCCAGCCGCTCCAGTCCGGTTTCAGCACCCAGTCGGAGGCCTGCTTGAAGGCCTGGGCCGGCCAGGTGATGAACCACTTGGCGTCGATGGGCTTGTTGCTGCTCACCCAGAAGATGTGCTGCTGCAGGGTGAACTCGATGGAGGCATAGACCCGGGTCAGCTGCTGCTGGGTCAGCTGCAGGCTGATGGCGTTGGTGAGCTGGGCATCCATCTGGCGGTTGAGCTGATCCAGCAGGCCGATGCGGATGTCGATGAGCTTGGCAAGGCTGGCCCTGTCTTCGTCGCTCACCGTCTCGCCGCTGCTGGCGATGAGGTTGTCCAGATACTGGTTCTTCTGGAACAGCTGGTCACGCTGCTGGCTCAGTTCGAACTGGGCCAGGTGCAGGTCTGCGATCTGCTCCTCCAGGTTCTTCACCAGGGTGGAGGGGGCCGCTTCCAGTTGCTGGTAGAGCTGATAGAGGATGCGCGAGAGCAGCAGGTTGCCCTTGAGCATCTGCACCTGTTCGTTGAGGTTGCGCTCGGTCTGGGTGCCGCGCTCCAGCATGCTCTTCGCCTGCAGGTTCTTCTGGGCCAGGGTGTTGAGGCTGTTGGTGGAGCTGATGAGCTGCTGGCTGAGCTGGTAGTTGAGCTCCTGCTCTTTTTGCACCAGGGGGTTGTCTTCGGCGGCCACCAGTTCGCCGGTCTCTTCGGCGGTCTTTTCGGTATCCCCCAGGCGCTTGGCGCTGCTCTGCTCCTGCAATGCCTGCAGTTTCTGCTCTTCACTGGCGAGACGGGCACTCTGGTAGTCCCGTTGCTTGACCACCAGATCCTGCATGCTGGTGCGGTTGTCCAGCTCCTTTTGCAGGTTGGCCAGTTGCAGATCCAGCAGGGCCAGTTCGGCATTAAGCTTCATTTTCTCGGCGCTGCTCACCCCGTCCCCGGCGTTGAGGCGGGTGCGGATCTCCTGGCTGCGCTGATAGGCGCGGCTCATGCTGGCCTGGGCCCGCTCCGGCAGGGTCTGCAGGTTGGTGATCTGGCTGCCGATGGTGCCAAGGGCCTCCTGGGCCGCCTGCATGTTGGCCATGATCTCGGGTTGGCGGGCATCGAGCTCCGCCAGGCTCATGGTGGCGTATTCGCTCTTGAGCTGCTCCGGGCTCTTGCCCTGGGTCAGGGCGTCGAGCTTGGCGCCGATCTCCTTGAGCTCTGCCGGCAGGGTGCGCAGGCGTTCGCTCTGGGTTTTGGCCTTGCTCTTCTCCTTGTCGATGCTGTCGAGGAGGGAGAGGGTGTCAGTCAGGAACTTCTGGTCCGCCTGCTGGCTGGCCGTGGGGGTGTCCGATTTGCCGAGGGCGTCGAGCGCCCGCTGCACGGTGGCGCGCTGGGGCAGATCCTGCGCCAGGGTGCTCGGGGTCCAGAAGGTGATGAGTAAACAGAGCAGCGGCAGCAGGGTGGCCGAGGCTCTTTTGAAGCGTGTTGAGAGCATAAAGCGTCCGGGTGATTATGCGATGTTCGGGGGATTTTCCACCAGGGTAAAATCCGCGTGGATTCTAGCACCGGCGCAAGAGGGGCAGCAGGGGGAGAGATAAAAAAAAACGGCGCCCGCAGGCGCCGCTTTCATCGGTTCAGGACTGATTACAGTACGTGAACGGAGGCGGTGTTGGTGGTACCGCTCGGTACCAGGGCACCGGAGACCATGACAACCACGTCACCCTTCACGCCCATGCCGATTTCCAGCGCGGCTTCTTTGCCGATGCGATAGAAGTCGTCGGTGGAGGCGATGGAGTCAACCACGTGAGCAACCACACCCTTGGTCAGCACCAGCTGGGCAGCGGTCTTCTTGTTGGTGGTGATGGCCAGGATCCAGGCTTTCGGGAAGTATTTGCGGATGGCCTTGGCAGACTTGCCGCCTTCGGTGGCAACCACGATCAGCGGGGCGTCCAGCTTCTCGGAGGTCTCGACCGCGCCTTTGCAGACCGCTTCGGTGATGCGCAGCTTGTTGCTGTCGTTGGCAGCAGACAGGTTGGACGGCATCACGGCATCGGTACGCTCACAGATGGTGGCCATGATGGTCACGGCTTCCAGCGGGTACTTGCCCTTGGCGGACTCACCGGACAGCATGACTGCGTCGGTACCGTCCAGGATGGCGTTCGCCACGTCGCCGGCTTCAGCGCGGGTCGGACGCGGGTTCTTGATCATGGAGTCCAGCATCTGGGTGGCGGTGATGACCACTTTGCGGGCTTTGTTGCACTTCTCGATGATCATCTTCTGGGCGAAGATCACTTCTTCTACCGGGATCTCGACACCCATGTCGCCACGGGCAACCATGATGCCGTCGGAGACAGCCAGGATCTCGTCGAAGTTGTCCAGGCCTTCCTGGTTTTCGATCTTGGAGATGATCTGGATGTTCTCGCCGCCGTGGGCTTTCAGGTGCTCACGGATTTCCAGCACGTCTTCTTTCTTGCGAATGAAGGAAGCGGCAACGAAATCAACGCCTTGCTCGCAACCGAAGATGAGGTCGCGCTTGTCTTTCTCGGCCAGGGCCGGCAGCTTGATGGAGACGCCCGGCAGGTTGATGCCCTTGTTCTCGCCCAGGTCACCGTTGTTGAGCACTTTACAGATCACTTCGCGCTCGGTGATTTCGATGACGTCCAGGCCAATCAGGCCGTCGTCAACCAGGATGCGGTTGCCGACGCGCAGGTCGCTGGCAAAACCGGCATAGGTGACGGCGACTTTGTCTTTGTTGCCCACCACGGTCTGGTCGGTGGTGAAGGTGAAGGTCTGGCCGGCGACCAGGGAGACGTCGTTGCCGCCTTCGAGCTTGATGGTGCGGATTTCCGGACCCTTGGTGTCCAGCAGGATGGCTGCGTGCTTGCCGGTTTCGGCCATGACAGCGCGCAGGTTGCTGATGCGACCACCGTGTTCGGCGTAGTCGCCGTGGGAGAAGTTCAGGCGCATGACGTTCATGCCGGCATCCAGCATCTTGCCCAGCATTTCTTTGGATTCGGTCTTGGGACCGATGGTGCAGACGATTTTGGTCTTTTTCATGTCAGTCTTCATGGTTAAGGAATTTCCGCCGTGCAATATACACCAGTTTTTGGATACTTTTTATGATCCAGAAACAACGTTTTGAGCGAAAACGGCCTCAATTTGAAAGATAACGTTTTCGCTCACAGCTCATTTTAGGGGCTAAAATAATTGATTTTCCGCAACTGAGGCCATTTGGTTCCCATTTCTGGCCCCGCATCCTGCCCGATCCCATGTTGTTAAATGACAAACAACAGGGCCCCATTGCGGGGGCGATCCGGCCCGATGCCGTTGGCCGTCATCCAGTGTAGTCACTCCCTCCCGCGGCGTCAGGGCGAAGCAATGCAGGGCAGGAGCCGGTTGGCCTACAGCGGAAAAAACGCCGCCCCTCCCGGCACGCCGGGAGGGGCGGCAGCCCTCTGGATCAGCCGAAGAACCAGTAGCCGCGGTTGACCAGCCGGGTCAGCAGTTGCAGGAAGCCCGCCTGATCGGCCAGTTCCACCAGCGCGTCCTGGGTGATGATGTCCTTGTCGCACAGGAGTGAGATGGCGGCCGGATCCTCGCTTGGCAGGGTCCAGGCTTCGCCGTCGATGTAGCAGGTGCGGCTCTCGCCGCTGAACCAGACGCTGCGCAACCCGGGCACCTTGATGGCGGGCTCCCCCTGGCTCAGCAGGTCGGCCACCTCGTCGGCGCTGTAGTCCGGCTCCACCGGATTGACGTCCAGATCGTGCTTGGCCTCGGAGATCATGGTGCCGAACCACTCCTTGAACAGGGTCTCGTCGTCGAGGGCCTGTTGCATCAGCTCCCGCAGGCGGTGCAGCTCATGGGGCTGGATCTCCCCGTGGCGGGCGCGGGGCTGGAGGTCCGGGTCGCCGTAACGGTCGGTGCGGATCTCGTTGTCGATCAGGTGATCGGCAAAGGAGGAGACAAGGGCCTTGGCGTCCGGCGCGCGGAAACCCACCGAGAAGTTCAGGGAGGGCTCGATGGCGTAGCCCTCGTGGGGGAATCCGGGCGGGATGTAGAGGATGTCGCCCGGCTCCATGATGACGTCGATGATCGCCTCGAACGGCTCGCAGTGCAGCAGGGCGGCGTGGGCGGCAAACTCGTTCAAGGGCTTGGCATCGCCGACCCGCCAGTGGCGCTTGCCCTGACCCTGGGTGATGAAGACGTCGTAGTTGTCGATGTGGGGGCCGACACCGCCGTGAGGGGTGGAGAAGCTCACCATCACATCGTCAAAGCGCCAGCCCGGGATGAACTGGAAGGGCACCGCCAGCTCGTGCACCTCGGGTACCCAGTGGTTGCACGCCTGCACCAGCACGGTCCAGTTCTCTTCCCCCAGGTGATCGTAGGATTCGAAGGGGCCGTGGGCCGCCTCCCACTTGTTGTTGAAGCGGGTGACGAGGCGCGATTCGATCACCTCTTCCATGGCCAGACCCGCCAGCTCGTCCGGGCTGATGGGATCCTGAAAGTCGATGAAACCGCCCTTGATGAGGAGCGGGCGCTTCTGCCAGTAGTGCTCGAGGAAGTGAGCGATATCCAGATTGAGTTGGTACATGGTGCTTCTCGTATCTTGTGAGAGGGCTTGCCCAAGGCGGGCTTGGGCAAGGGCTCTGAAATGGCCCGATAGAGGGTGATCATATCAAATGGGCCAAAATCAACGGGGGCCCTGCCGTCATGACAGAGCCCCCGCCGGTTCGGTTACATCACTTATTTCAGCAGATCGACCAGACGCTGGGCGTCGCCGATGTAGTTGGCCGGGGTCAGCTTCTTCAGCTCGACCTTGACCGCTTCCGGCAACTCCAGGGTGTCGATGAAGGTGCGCATCCCTTCGGCGTCGACGCGGCGACCACGGGTCAGCTCTTTGAGCTTCTCGTAGGGCTTCTCGATGCCGTAGCGGCGCATCACGGTCTGGATGGGCTCCGCCAGCACTTCCCAGTTGGCGTCCAGATCGGCGGCCATGGCGTCCGCGTTGGCTTCCAGCTTGGAGATACCCTTCAGGGTCGCCTGATAGGCAATCAGGGAGTAACCCACCGCCACACCCAGGTTGCGCAGCACGGTCGAGTCGGTGAGATCACGCTGCCAGCGGGAGATGGGCAGTTTGCTCGCCAGGTGCTGGAACACGGCGTTGGCCAGACCCAGATTGCCTTCGGAGTTCTCGAAGTCGATGGGGTTGACCTTGTGGGGCATGGTGGAGGAGCCGATTTCGCCGGCGATGGTGCGCTGCTTGAAGTGACCCAGGGAGATGTAACCCCAGACGTCACGGTCAAAGTCGATCAGGATGGTGTTGAAGCGGGCCAGGGCGTCGAACAGCTCGGCGATATAGTCGTGGGGCTCGATCTGGGTGGTGTAGGGGTTCCAGGTCAGGCCGAGAGAGGTGACGAACTCCTCGGAGAACTGGTGCCAGTCCACATCCGGGTAGGCGCTGATGTGGGCGTTGTAGTTGCCCACGGCACCGTTGATCTTGCCCAGCAGCTCCACCGCCATGATCTGCTTGAGCTGGCGCTCCAGACGGTAGGCGACGTTGGCCATCTCCTTGCCCATGGTGCTCGGGGTCGCCGGCTGACCGTGGGTGCGTGACAGCAGCGGCATGTCGCGGTACTCGACGGCCAGGCGTTTGATCTCGCCGATGAGCTTTTCGCAATAAGGCTTGATCACCTCTTCCCGGGCGGTCTTCAGCATCAGGCCGTGAGAGTTGTTGTTGATGTCTTCCGAGGTGCAGGCGAAGTGAATGAATTCGCTGACGGCGGCCAGCTCCGGGTTCACTTCCACCTTCTCTTTCAGGAAGTACTCCACCGCTTTCACATCATGGTTGGTGGTGCGCTCGATCTGTTTGATGCGGGCGGCATCCTGCTCGTTGAAGTTGCTGACGATGCCGTCAAGCACGGCATTGGCTGCCTCGCTCAGGGCAGGGACTTCCGGGATCCCGGCGTGGCTGGCCAGTTTTTGCAACCAGCGCACCTCGACTTCGACGCGAAAACGCAGCAGACCGAATTCGGAGAAGATAGGGCGCAGGGCATCGGCCTTGTCGCCATAACGACCGTCAATCGGGGAAACGGCAGTCAGCGCGGACAGCTCCATGGGGTGAACTCCTGATGATTGGTGTGGGGGTTAAAATCGTTTGGCCAGTTCCACCATCTTCTTGCGGGCGAAGATGATCTGGGTACGGCTGCCGCCGAGCTGGCGCCACAGCACCACGGCGCGGATGCCTGCGAGCAGCAGGGCGCGCACCTTGTGCTGCACCAGGGGCTGCTGCAGGAAGAGCGGGGTGCCCGCCACCTGGATGCGCGGCCCGATGGGGCTGATAAGGTCGCTGTAGATGCTCGCCATGTTGGCCAGGATCTGCTCGTCGAGCAGATCGAAATGCTGTTGCTGGCGGCCGATCTGGCTGATCCGCTCCCCCAGCATGTTGAGGATGTCCTTGCGCTTGGCGAGCTTGCGCTCCAGCGCGATCAGGCTCACCACGTAGCGGGTCAGCTCGGCATTCTTCTGGCTGCCGTCGGCCCCCAGCTGTTCCACCAGGGCGCGATAGCCGTCGCGAATGGCCAGGTGGCTGCCGAACACTTCCAGCGGCTGCGTGGGGTTGGTGACCAGAATGCTTTGCAGGCTCTCGCGCAGGGAGGCTTCGTCGCAGGAGCCGTCACGGGCCACTTTCTGCACCAGATAGGCGGCCTGGCAGATGCCTGCGAAGGCCATGGTTCTGTCTTGGAATTTGTCGCTCATATCTTCACAGCCCTGCTCTGTTCTTTCACCGGCCGATGCCATGATCCGGCCTGGACGTTGCCAATCATGTATCGCTGCCTGGTACTGTTTTTCTTTGTCCCCTCTCCCTCAGGGAGAGGGTCAGGGTGAGGGTGGTTACCCCCTCATCCCCAACCCTTCTCCCACGAGGGGAGAAGGGAGTACAGCGCGGACGCTCGTGAGCGCCCAGCCCTTAGACCGGATGGCTGAAACGTTGTTCGATGATGCCACCGCCCAGACACACTTCCCCGTCGTAGAAGACGGCGGACTGGCCCGGGGTCACCGCAGCCTGTTTCTCGTCGAAGATGACCCGGATGGTCTCATCGTCGATGGGCTGGATCAGGCAGGGGATATCTTCCTGACGGTAACGGGTCTTGACGGTGCAGCGGCGCGGCGCCCGAATGGGGGTGCGATCCACCCAGTGCAGCTGGCTCGCGACCAGGCCGTCGGAGTAGAGGCGGGGGTGTTCCCCTTGCGCCACCACGAGCGTGTTGCGCTCCACCTCTTTGTCCACCACGTACCAGGCCTCTTCGGTGGCATCTTTGCGACCGCCGATGCCGAGCCCCTTGCGCTGGCCCAGGGTGTGGTACATCAGCCCCTGATGCTCGCCGATGATCTTGCCGTCCACGGTTTCGATGGGACCGGGCTGGGCGGGCAGGAACTTGGCCAGGAAGTCCTTGAACTTGCGCTCACCGATGAAGCAGATGCCGGTGGAGTCTTTCTTCTTGGCGGTGATGAGATCCAGCTGCTCGGCGATGCGGCGCACCTCGGGTTTTTCCAGATCCCCGACCGGGAACAGGCTCTGACCCACCTGGGCTTCGCTCAGGGTATAGAGGAAGTAGCTCTGGTCCTTGTTGGTATCGAGGCCGCGCAGCAGGCGCGGGCGGCCGGTGCTGTCGTCACGGCGCACATAGTGGCCGGTGGCGATGTAGGTGGCCCCCAGCTCTTCGGCGGCAAACTCCAGGAACGCCTTGAACTTGATCTCCTTGTTGCACAGGATGTCCGGGTTCGGGGTGCGACCCGCCTTGTACTCTTCCAGGAAGTGCTCGAAGACGTTGTCCCAGTATTCGGCGGCGAAGTTGATGGTGTGGAGTTTCATCCCCAGCTTGTCGCAGACGGCCTTGGCATCAGCCAAATCCTGGGCGGCAGAGCAGTACTCGTCCGTGTCGTCTTCTTCCCAGTTCTTCATGAACAAGCCTTCGACCTGATAGCCCTGCTGCTGGAGCAGGTAGGCCGAGACGGAAGAATCCACGCCGCCGGACATGCCGACGATCACCTTGATTTGGCTGTTGTCTGTCATTAGTCGAAGTTACCAGTTCGTTTAAACGGGGCGTATTCTACCAGAGTTTTGCGCCCCCGGTCACATCTCCCTGCCGCCGTTCCCCTTGGAAGCCCGGCGGCGGGAAATCGTTTTTCTATTTGTCGGCGCCATGATGAAAAAATGGCGCCAAACGGTCCCGCATAGCCTGTTCACGATCTGTCACGAGAGGCCGTCAGCAAGGTAAAGAGCAGCGCAGGAACCGGAACGTATAGATATACGTGAGGATTCCGAGCAGCACATGAGCCTTGATCTCGGTCTCGCAGTAAGAGCGTGGGCAGGCTCTCAGATGAAGGCCTTGAGGGCCGACAGCGGCAGCCTGGTGCCTGCCAGATAGTCCTGGATACACTGCCACACCAGGGGGCTTCGCAGGGCGGGCTTGCACTCGGCAATCTCCTCCAGGCTGAGCCAGTGACAGGCCAGTACGTCACCGTCGGGATCCTCTGGATGGTGCTGACCGGGCGACTTTTCAAGGTCGAAGATGACGGCGGTGCGCACAAAGGTGGCCTCGCTGTCCGCCGGTTTGAAGAGGTAGACCCCGAGCCAGCCGGTGGGCGTGGCGGTCAGCCCCGTCTCCTCCTTCAGCTCGCGGCAGGCCGCCTGGATGAGATCTTCTCCCGGCTCCACGTGGCCGGCGGGCTGGTTGAAGCGGCGCTTGCCCGCAATCTCCTCTTCCACCAGCAAGAAACGCCCCTGCCAGTGCACCAGGGCGGCCACGGTGAGGCGGGTGGGCAGCGGTGGGTGATCGCTCATAAGGACTCCTTGTCTTGTTGGCTGTGCCCCGGCAGGGGCGCTCGATGCAGATCCGCTATCGCATTCATTCAGAGGGCTTGGTGCGAGCCGGACGGCGGGCGGTGGTGCGCCCGCCGCTGCGATTGGCCTGGCGCGGGTCTGCCCCGCGGCGCTCCCGCCCCCGGGGTGGCTCCTGATCTGTTGGCCGGGCGGTGCGGGGGGCACTGCGGCCAGTGCCCCCGGCTGCGGCGGATGCCCGTGCTTTGCCTTGCGTGGCGGCTGGTCGTGGCGCGGGTGCCAGATCGGGGGCGGGCAGGGCGCGGCTCTCTCCCGGCGCCAGCCCATCGAGGGTCCACTCCCCGATGGCGTAGCGGATGAGGCGCAAGGTGGGGTGGCCGATGTGGGCGGTCATGCGCCGCACCTGGCGGTTGCGCCCCTCCACGATTGTTATCTCGAGCCAGCAGGTGGGGATCTCCTTGCGCTCGCGAATGGGCGGATTGCGTGGCCACACAGCAGGGTCATCCATGATGCGCGCCCCGGCGGGCAGGGTCATGCCGTCGTTGAGTTCCACACCGGCGCGAAGGGCGGCCAGTTTCTCCTCGCTCGGGATGCCTTCCACCTGCACCCAGTAGGTCTTGGGGGTCTTCTCTCCCGGCTGGGTGAGGCGTGCCTGCAACTTGCCGTCGTTGGTGAGCAGCAAGAGCCCTTCGCTGTCTCGATCCAGCCTGCCCGCGGCATAGATGCCGGGCTCTTTGATGTAATCCTTGAGGGTCTCGCGGCCCGCCTCGTCGGTGAACTGGCAGAGCACCATGTAGGGCTTGTTCAGGAGCAGCAGCTTGCGATCCGCCGGGGCGGGGGCCGGTTTGCGCTCGTTGACCCTCCCTGGGTGCCGGGCCTCCCGGCGTTGGGATGGGGGCACAGTGGTAGGCCCGCTGGCCGTGCGGCCTGCGTCAGGGCGGGCGGAGAGGGAGAGACGGGGACGGGCTGATTTCATCGCATGCCTACCAAAAACAGGGGATGGCGGAGTGTACCACAGGGGGCGGCCATCAGGGGGAGGGCGGGGCTCACCCTCTCGGGTCAGGGGGTGGCGATGTCTGGCGTCAGTGCGAGGGAGAGGCGCAGCATGTCCTTGTGCTGGATGCCGTGCTCCATCAGGGGCTCGGGATAGTGGATGAGGAAGTGATCCTTCACGACGGCATGGACGCGAAAGCCGTGGCGCTGGTAATAGGTGAGCTGGTGGCCGAAGCTGCCGGTACCGAGTTCGACGCGGCCTATCCCCTTCCCGGTCAGGTTCTCCAGCACGAAGCGCAGCAGGCCGGAGCCGATGCCCTGCTGCTGGCGGTTGGGGGCAACGGCGATGTTGAAGATCTCGGCGGTTTGCTCCCCCACCAGGCCCGCCACGCAGGCCCCCACGACCTCGTTGTCCGCCAGGGCGGCAAAGCCCCAGGCCCCGGGCAGGTAGGCGGCGATGCGCGACGCGGCGGGATCGGCCTCCAGCAGCAGGGCCAGCGGCAGGTGGGCGGGGTTCATCTCGACAAACGTCATCCTTGTTTCTCTCCCTGTTTGTGACGGCGCGCGGCGCGCAGCACGATGGCGGGCTTGACCGACGTGGTGGCCCGGGCGGCGTTCCTCTCACACGGCATCTCGCCCGGTGTGGATGCCAACAGCCGGATCTGGGTCTGCCACTGCTGCTTGCTGTGGGCACGCCCTTGCCCCTGTGCCCCGATAGGGTTCACCCGCATCTCAGGGGGCGTCATGCCGGGGAACAGGGGCGCTGGTCCCCGGGATCGGCGCCGGGCGATTGAGCAGGAAGACCACCTCGCCCCGGTAGTGGGGGGAGGCGGCCAGTGTTGTCTGCCAGGCGGGATCCCACTCCCCATCCTGCACCAGCCCTACCTTGAACGGGATGGTCAGGTGCGCCATGGCGGGCAGATAGGCCTGATAGCCCGGCACCGTGCGCGTGCCCTGATAGGTCTGGATCACCAGCTCGTCCACGGGCAGGCGATTGAGCTCTGCCACGTCCCCCGTTTTCGCCCAGTCGAGCAGCCCCGTCACGCTGAGCTTGCACCCGGGAGGCAGGGCGCGCCGCAGTTGTTGCAGGGCGTTGCCATAGCGATCGAGCTGGCGGGTCGCCGCATCGAAGTCGATCTGGATGCCCGCCACCCTGGCTCCGGCCGCGCGCCACCCCTCGTAGAGGCGCACCAGCACCTGCTCGTGGGCGGGGGAGAGGGGGAGGGCGTTGACACGCACCACCAGCCAGACCTGCCCGGCCTTGAGGGGGGAGGGAACCCGCCCCAGCTTGACGAAGCGGGGGCCGCCGGGCCTGTCCAGGATCTCCCCCTGATGCAGATAGAGGGTGCTGGCCTGTTCCAGTACCGGCTGGTGGCGGGTGGCGGACCAGAGCCAGAACCCGTGATAGGCGCTGGCATCGACACTGGCCTCAAGGGGGGTGGCCAGGGCCGTCAGCAGCAGCGCCAACAGTGCGCGTTCAGGGGGTCTGCTCATGGCTCACCAGTAGTATTTGAGGGATCTGGCCCACACCGAGTTGCCATAGCGCTGCTTGAGGGTGTTGAACCAGGCCTGCCGGGTGCGTTTGGGGATCTCCTGGCTGTCGCAACTGTTGTAGCCGGAGGGGGCATAGCACTGGATGGCGCGATAGAGGGCATAGCTCTTGTCTTCGGGCTCCGCCTTGGGGTTGGCCATCACGGCCTGATAGAGGGCGAGGCGACTCGGGAACGTGGGGCGCTCGTCTTGCGCCAGCCCCCAGATCATCTCGCGATCCTGCCACAGGTCGATATGGGGATCCCGGCTGCGCAGATACTCCCCGAAGCAGTTGAGGGCATGACCATCGTCGGGGCGCTGCACCAGGGTGCCAAGGGTCTGGGTCAGATCCCGGCAGTGGTAGCCCTGGGGCGTCCCCTCTCCGCGCCACTGGAACGTCGAGAGGCGCACATCCCCGTTGGGCACGGGCTCCCAGGGCGCGTCGGCGGGAGGGGTCGCCTCCTTGTAATCGGCGGGGATGAGGGCCACATCCTGCAAGAAGGTGGCCGGGTCGCTGGCGATGAGATCCCGCACCAGCAGGGTATGGAGCGCAATCTGCCGCTCCGCCGCGCTCGGGCCCTGACTGGCTTGCTGGCGCAACAGAGTGGGTTCGGCCTCCTGCTTGAGCACGGCCGCGCGGATGCGCAGCTGGGTGATGGGGCTGCCCGGCTGGAAGATGGCGGCCGTGTTGCCGGTGCGCACCCAGTGATCCGCCAGCACGTTCTCCACGAACGCCTGCTGGGCCTGACCCAGGGGGGAGGCCACCAGCGCCATCAGGGCCTGCTCGGCCTTGTCGAAGGCCTTCATGCCCTGCCAGGCCCAGATACGCAGCATCTGGTGGCTGAATGCCAGGGTGGCGTCCTCCTGCCCCGGGGAGGGCAGGGCCAGCACCTGCTCGAACTGCTTGTCCAAAAAGAGGGCGTAGGCCTTGAGATAGGCCGCCTGCGCCTGGTGACCGGTTTTTTGCAGGTGCGCGATGGCGTCGTCCAGCTGGGCATCTTGCCAGTCCCGCGGCCGCTCATAGGTCGGTCTGAGACCCCGCAGGGCATTGACGAACAGCAGCGCCGGTTGGGCCGAGTCCTGATAGGCCGCCTGATGGCGATAGGCATCGCCACTGAGCAAGGTGAGATCGATCTCGTTGACCAGGGCCTCCAGCGCCGGCAAGGGCTGGCGGGTTGCCATGGCCTCGTCATAGGCATCCCGCAGGGCGCCGAGATCACCGGACATCCACTGGATGCGTCTGAACAGTCCTCTGGTCGAGCTGGCGTAGCGCCCTTGCGGGTAGGCCGCCAGATAGGCCTGACCCTGGGCCATGGCGCGGCGAAGGGCCTCCTTGTCACTCCTGGTCACGTCCTGATCGCCGTATTCGTCCTTCGCCTCCTTCATCGCGAGGTTGATCTCCGTGCGCATCACCATGTAGGTCGCGCTTTCGGCCACCCAGGGGGCCTTGGCCAGCTGCAAGGTGGCAAAGCCTGCGCGGGCCTCCTCGAAGCGGCTCTCGTAGAAGTGCCGGGCGGCCTGCAGATACCCCTGCCACTCCAGGGCAGCACCGCTCATTCCGGTCGCGGGGGCGGGGCTCTCCTGCTGCCCCAGGATCAGCAGACGGCTTCGCAGCAGCGACGTGCGCTCCGGGGCGGGCACCCCGCTCTGCTCGAGGGCGTCCAGAAACGCGCTGACCGAGGAGAGGGAGTTGGAGATGGCGTGGCCATAGAGGGAGTCGTGGCCCGCGTAGTGCTCGAGCAGCGGGGGGAGGGACGGGTCGTAGGCGGCCAGCCGGCTGCCGAGCTGCTCGCGCAGCGCCGGGTCCTCCACCTCCTCCGGCTGGGGGAGGCGGGTGAGGTAGAACAGCGGCTGGCTGCGCTCGTTCAGCGGATCTGCCGGCAGGGTGAAGGGCAGGGGGTGATGCTGGGCATCCCCCAGCAGCATCAGCAGGTTGCCCCGGGTGTCGTTCTCGTTGAGATAGAGCGGATAGGTGGGGAGAGGGCAGTCGGTGAGCCAGAAGCCGCACCCGTCACCGTCACCGGAGGCGAGGGCGGGCAGTGCAACCAGCGTCATCGCCAGCACCGAGCAGTGGGTCAGAGATGTCATGGGATCGCTATCCGTTTGTGGGCCCGCGCCGTGCGTGACGCCCGGGCCGGAAAAGGGGGTTCGCAGTGGCGGGCAATAGTACGAAAGAGGGTCACAAACGACAACCCATTATGACCTGGTCGGCGCTCTCCCTGTCCCGAGCGCGTGCTCTTTGCTGCTTCGCGGGTGTCAGCATCTGCCATCGCCATACATCGCCATACATCGCCATACAAAAAGGGCGAATGTGGATGCTTATACAGGGGGCTCTTCGGTGCGATAGAGCGCCTTGCCGCAGGCGAGGCAGGTGTGGCGAAAGCGATGATCAGGCCAGCCGGTCTGGGGGTGGCCCAGCACCTTGTCGGAGCCGCAGGCGCAGCAGCGCGCCCCTAGTTCATCGTCGATGGCGCATTCGGGATGCTGGTGCAGGTAGTCGGCGCGGGTGGGCAGGCGCAGCCAGTCGGGCTGGGCATGGCGCTGGTTCCAGAAATAGCACCCATAGAAGGTGCCTGCGGCGACGGGCAGGGCAAACCACCAGAAGAGATCCATGTCATGACTCCGACGAGAGGGGATGAGGGCGGCAACAACCCGCTCAGCAGGCGTGGTGCGGCTTCATTTTATCGGGGCGGGAGTGGGGCGGGATATGCCCGGATGGGTAACAAGCGAACCTGCTGGTGGTCGGGTTGGCAAGCCGCAGGGCCGGGGTTGGGAATTATCTATCCATTAAAGAGATGGGTTGTGTCATAACCTATCGTGTTTTTGGATGGACAAGGGGGCCTTTCCGGTCGCAAAACCTGGAGATCGGGGAGTTTTTGTGAAAAAAAATGTGCATACACTCGTCATGCCGATCTCAAGGGCGTCATTGAGCGAGTGATAAATATCAAGATATTGATATAAATGGCAAAAATGGTGTTTTTATCAGGCGTTTTCAGGGTGAACGATGGGGTTTCATAAGGAGCTTCAACCCATTTTCTAGATTGGTTTTTGCATAATCAATCGTTTATTTTGTTGGACAATTGGGGAAAACCTGGTGTCCAATCGGGTGAGCAGGTTGGCCAAACAGTGCCGTCAGCCAGTGTGTAACCCGAGATGTAAGGAGACATCCTGATGGAAAAACTTGACCAAAAAATCGACACCATGCGCCAGGAATTCGAGTCCCAGGGGCAAAAACAGGCCCAGGACAGATGGCAGGCCAGGGTCGATGAACTGCAACGGGAGCGCAGCGAAGCGCCCCAGCCGGAAGCGGCAGAACACTAGCCCCTGGCGGCCTTGTGGCCACCGAGTGAGCGCATAATGAAAAACCACCGCCCTGTTCGGGGCGGTGGTTTTTTTGCGCAGTGGCTAGAGGCGATAGAGGTTCTGGGCCGCATCGAACAGCTCCGCGCGCTCGCCGGTGCCGCCGTTGAAGACGGTGTGGAAGAAACGCAGCACCTTCTCGTTGGCGAGGGCATCCCCTTCGAAGTAGGCGTGAGAGTCCCCCACATGGGGCTGATTGGTCACGTCCACGTAGGTGGCCGTTCTGGCGTCCAGCCGCCGGGTGTAGTGGCCGAGCCTCGCCTTTTGCTGCTCCCCCATCTTCATGCGCGATGCCATCAGGGCACCATCGCGCTCATTGATGGTGATGTAGAGGCGGTTGCGACACTGGATGCGATCGACCCACTGGGCGTGGAGCTCGTTGTTGGTGTCGGCGGCGGCCATGATGATGTTGTCGAACAGCAGCTGGTTGGCGTGGTAGGTGGTGCTGCCCAGCAGGTGCTTGAACAGGTAGTTGCCCATGCTGTGCAGCAGCAGGTTGATGGTGAAGGGGCAGCGCTTGTTCACCTCCTTGGCAAAGTAGCGATCCCAGGCCTCGCCGTTGTCGGCGAACTTCTTCTGGGCTTTCTCTTCCAGTTGCGTCACATACTGGCCGTTGAACTCGTCGAGCAGCCCCTTCATCTTCTCCAGCACCCGGTCAAGGGCCCCGGCCGAGGCCAGGGCATCGCGCTTGTCGCTCTTGTAGCTCAGCACGCCCCGGGCGCCGCCGCCATTGGCGGGCCAGCTGAAGCAGAGCACCTCGACGCCGTAACGGGCCTCGAGCCCCGCGGCTCGCTCCAGCACATCGTCAAGATCGTTGTTGAAGCCGTGTACGAACAGCAGCAGGTGTTTGCCGGTCTTGAGCTTCTGCTTGGCCGTGCTGCCGGTCCCGGCGCAGCGCTCCAGCAGCTTGCGCGCCACATAGGCGCTGGCCGGGTGGGGGAGATCGGGGTCAAGGCCGACGCTGGCGGCCATCTCGGCGGTGATCTGATCCGGCAGCAGGTCCAGCTGCCACTGTTTGCCCTGACGCCGGGCCTCGGCGAGGCGCAGTTCGTTGGGGCCCTCTGCGGGTTTTTCGCCAAAGATCTCGCTGGGGGTCTTGCCCTGCTCGTTGACCATCCGGTTGGTGACGATAAACATGGTGTTCTCCTTGTTGTCGTGCTCTCTTCATGATCGGCCACGCCCCGGGCGCCCCGATCACTGGCAAAGAGCCTAGTCCGGATCCGGCAGCCTGTCCCCCGGCGCGCCTTGCCTCGCCAAAGGGGTTACGACGATGTAAAGGCGAACGGGATTTGGGGGAGTGGCGCCTTCGGGGCGGCGAGGGCAGGGAGACGCTGTCATCACTAGAGGAAGAGGCCCGGATGGACGGGGCCTGCGCCTCGTCAGGACCAGAGGGCGGCGAGGGAGGAGGGGATCCTCAGGCGCACTGTGATCCACTCCCCGACTATGGTCTGACATGCACGCCCGCTATTTGATTATGCAAATGGATGGGCTTAAGATGGCCGCGCGCAACGATCAGATTGATAACAAACGGAAGTTAGGAGATGCCGATGGAAAGCAAAGTAGTTATCCCGACCCAGGGCCAGAAAATCACAGTCGATGCCAGCGGCAAGCTGCAGGTTCCCCACAATCCCATCATTCCGTTTATCGAAGGGGATGGTATCGGTGTGGACGTGACCCCGGCCATGTTGAATGTGGTGAATGCTGCGGTCGAGAAAGCCTACAAAGGCGAGCGCAAGATCGCCTGGATGGAGATCTATACCGGCGAGAAGTCGACTCATGTCTATGGCGAAGGTGCCTGGCTGCCGGCCGAAACCCTGGATTTCATTCGTGAATACTGCGTGGCCATCAAGGGCCCGCTGACCACCCCGGTCGGTGGCGGTATTCGCTCCCTCAACGTGGCCCTGCGCCAGGAGCTGGATCTCTACGTCTGCCTGCGCCCGGTCCGTTACTACGAAGGGACCCCGAGCCCGGTCAAGCACCCCGAGCTGACCGACATGGTGATCTTCCGCGAGAACGCCGAAGACATCTACGCCGGCATCGAGTGGAAGGCGGACAGCGATGAAGCCAAGAAGGTGATCGCTTTCCTGCAAAACGAGATGGGCGTGAAGAAAATTCGCTTCCCCGAGTCCTGCGGCATCGGCATCAAGCCCATGTCCAAGGCCGGTACCGAGCGTCTGGTCCGTGCCGCCATCGAGTACGCCATCGACAACGATCGCGACTCCGTGACCCTGGTGCACAAGGGCAACATCATGAAGTTCACCGAAGGTGCCTTCAAGGATTGGGGCTATGCCCTAGCCCAGAAAGAGTACGATGCCCAGCTCATCGACGGCGGCCCCTGGTGCTCCTTCAAGAACCCGAAGACCGGCAAGACCATCGTGGTCAAGGACGTCATCGCCGATGCCTTCCTGCAACAGATCCTGCTGCGTCCGGCCGAGTATGACGTCATTGCCTGTATGAACCTCAACGGCGACTACATCTCCGACGCGCTGGCGGCCCAGGTCGGCGGCATCGGCATCGCGCCGGGCGCCAACATCGGCGACGGCGTTGCCCTGTTCGAAGCCACCCACGGCACCGCGCCGAAATACGCTGGCCAGGACAAGGTCAACCCGGGCTCCCTCATCCTCTCTGCCGAGATGATGCTGCGCCACCTGGGCTGGACCGAGGCGGCCGACCTCATCGTCAAGGGGATGGAAGCGGCCATCGCCAACAAGACCGTCACATATGACTTCGAGCGTCTGATGGAAGGGGCCACCCTGCGTTCCTGCTCCCAGTTCGCCCAGGACATGATCGACCAGATGTGATCCGGGTCGTTGAAATGCAAAACCGGCGCCATGAGCGCCGGTTTTTTTATGGAAGAGAGCAGGTCGTCAGGTGGTTTTTTCCACGTGCTGCTCGTAGATCTGCTGCCATTTGCTGGTCTCGGCCTCATCTCCACGGGCCTGCCAGAATTCGCAGATGGAGCTGGCGAGCTCGGATGCCATGGCGTGGTCTCCGTCACGGCGGCTCATCAGATATTGTCCCAACCAGCTTTGATATTGTTTCATCGCCCGATCTCCTTATCTAAGGTGCCCAGAGGGGAGTGCTCCAGGCGTCAAGGTCGCGCAGGAGCGATTCGAACTGGGCACATGTTGTGCTGCGCCCGGCAGGTGTTGGTCGCCGGAACCGGTGGTTATCTCACCGGAAAAAGGGGACAACGGGGCGCAGATGTCAAAAAACGGTCTCTATCGTATCACAAAATAACCAGTTGGTGGGGCTGGATGACAAATCAGGCTGTCCAGCAGTCTGGCCGTCTGTGTCATGGGGGCGAGGGCTGAGGTGCCATCTTGCTGATCTCGCAGCAGAAAAACCCGCCAGGTCGGCGGGTCACGGGGGCGAAAAAAAGATCAGATCCGGGCGCAGGCCAGGTATTTTTCCATCTCCTCGGCGGGCACCATGCCGCCGCCGGTGGCCCACACCAGGTGGGTGGCCCCGGCCATCTTGGCAGCATCCAGTCCCTGCCCACTCTGCCACTCAAGGTTGGTGGCCACTCGCCAGGGGCCTGCCATGCCCGCCAGTGCCGAGGGCTCGAGCCGGATCTCTTCATCCCGGGCCAGGAGCCCCAGCAGGTCGTACATCTCCTGATCCCTCAGGGTGTAGAAGCCCGCAAGCAGGCGTTCCATGGCGCGGCCGACAAAACCGGAGGCGCGTCCCACCGCGAGGCCGTCGGCGGCGGTGAGGTTGTCGATGCCAAGGTCTTGCACCGCAATGGCATCGTGCAACCCGGTGTGGACCCCGAGCAGCATGCAGGGGGAGTGGGTAGGTTCGGCGAAGAAGCAGTGCACGTTGTCCCCGAACGCAAGCTTGAGACCAAAGGCCACCCCGCCCGGGCCACCGCCGACGCCGCAGGGCAGGTAGACGAAGAGCGGATGGTCGGCGTCCACCCTGATGCCCATCTCGTCGAACTGCTTTTTCACCCGCTCGCCCGCCACCGCATAGCCGAGGAACAGGGTGCGGGAGTGCTCGTCGTCGATGAAGAAACAGTTGGGGTCGCGCTCGGCCTCCTTGCGTCCCTGCTCCACCGCCACCCCGTAATCCTCGGCGTATTCCACCACGATGGCGCCATGTTCGCGCAACTTTTTCTTTTTCCACTCCCGCGCATCGGCGGACATGTGGACGGTGACGCGAAAGCCGAGGCGGGCGCTCATGATGCCGATGGAGAGGCCGAGGTTGCCGGTCGACCCCACCGCGATGCTGTACTGGCTGAAGAAGTGGCGGAACTCGTCCGAGAACAGCGTGCGATAGTCATCCGTCTCGCGCAGCAGCCCAGCCTGGATGGCTAGGTGTTCGGCATGGGCCAGCACCTCGTGGATGCCGCCGCGCGCCTTGATGGAGCCGGAGATGGGCAGGTGGCTGTCTTGTTTGAGCAGCAAGCTGCCGGTGAGTTTGACGCCGTAGCGCTTATTGAGGGTCCCCTGCAGGGTCGGGATGGCGGCGATCCCGGACTCGATGATGCCGTGGCTGGCGCGGGTTTCGGGGAAGGCCTCGCACAGGTAGGGGGCGAAGCGGGCGAGCCGGGCGGAGGCGGCGGCCACATCGTGCCGGGTGAGCCCCACATGGGGCAATCCTTCCGCGAGGGAGGTGGCCCCCGGATTGAACCAGGTCACAGGGGTGAGGGCGATCAGCGGTTCGAGCAGGGGAAAGCGGGCGATGAGCCCGGCAATGTCGGTGTGTGTCATGAAAGCCTCGCGGGGTGGTGACGGAATCATCCCATTGAACGGCGCCAGCGTTGCCGTGACAAATGATAAAACGGGTGGCTTGGATGAGCCCAGTTGATGCAAATGGTCATCTACCCTACTGTGTCTTCGCATACGGGTGACTTGAGTCTTCCTGGTGAATGCAAACCTCGCCCTTCTGGTATCATCTGCCAGATAAAAGAGAGGGAGGCCCAACCATGCAACGCGATGAGCACCCAGGGGTGAGGAGCAAGCTGCTCAGCAGCCATCAGCTCGCCAGGCTCCACACCTTCGAGGCGGCGGCCCGCCACGGCTCCTTTGCGCTCGCCGCCGACGAGCTCTCCTTGAGCCCAAGCGCGGTGAGCCACCGCATCTCGGCCCTGGAAGAGGCGCTCGGGTTTTTGCTGTTCCAGCGCTTTCACCGCAAGGTAGCCTTGACCACGGAGGGGCAGCGCATCTTCTGGGCGCTCACCTCCTCCCTGGAGTTCATCAATCAGGAGGTGCTGGAGATCAGGGAGCAGGCGCTGTCGGGCTCCCTGACGCTGCACTCGCGCCCCTCCATCGCCCAGTGCTGGCTGGTGCCAAGGCTCGCCGATTTTTCCCGTCTGCATCCTCACATCGAGCTCAACCTGCTGACGGGCAACGAGCACATCAACCTGCACGGCTACGGCATCGATCTGACCCTCAACTTCGATGCCAGAACCCCGACGGGCCTGGCCATCCACCCCCTGATGGATGAATACATGGTGCCGGTGTGCAGCCCTCAATACGCCAGCGACCACGGTCTGATGGGGGAGGTGGGGAATCTGCAGCAGTGCCGCCTGCTCCATGACAGGCAGGCCTGGGGCCTGGACACGGACAGCGACGAGTGGCGCACCTGGGGGAGTCACTGGCATCTCTCCCTGGAGGCTTGCGCGTCGCACATGGGATTTGATCGAGCGGATCTGGCGATCCTTGCCGCCACCCACCACGTCGGTGTCGCCATGGGGCGCAGGCAACTGGCAAGCCAGGCGCTGGCGAGCGGAGCGCTGGTGATGCCCTTCCCGGACATGGCGGTGCGCTGCGAGCCGCGTTATTACCTGGCGACCCTCCCTCACCGCCAGTGTCCCAAGATCCAGGCATTCATCCGCTGGATACAGGATCAGGCGCAAGGGGCACCTTGAAACGGGACCTGGTTTATTGTCCGCGAAGGTCATGGCCATGAGCGCACTATTTGTACAATAAGTGCCGGCACTGCTGCTAAATGACCTGGCGCAGAGCGACGCGGGTAAGAGATAACACCGTGTACAACGAATGAGGTGAGTCTGAGATTAACCGGGGAAAATAGAAAATAAAGTCTGTGAGAGTATTCCCAATAAGTATCAGGCAGGGAATTAACCACGGTGAATAATGTCCATATGGTGTCAGCGCGCTGCCGGATGGTATAAAAACATTATGTTGTTATCCAATGGGCATGCTATTCTCAAATCGTGTTATCCCTGTGACATACAAAAATAATTCTGTGAGGAAGTAATGAACGAGTTTCTGAAGGTTCTGCTGAACATTCGCAGCTTGCGCGCTGCCATTCGTGAACTGCCGTTTGAGCAACTGCAAGAAGCGAAAGAAAAGTTTGACCTGGTATATAACGAGCGTGCCGAGTCCGTTGAACAGGAACGTGCCGAACAGGAAGAGCGTCAGCGCAAACTGAATGAATTCACCGAAATGCTGCAACAGGCTGGTATCGATCCCCGTGAGCTGATCGGCAGCGTGGCGGCTCCGGCTGCGGCGGGCACCACCAAGAGCAAGCGTGCTCCCCGTCCTGCGAAATACAAATACCAGGAAGACGGTCAGGAGAAGACCTGGACCGGTCAGGGTCGTATGCCCAAGGCCATCGCCGAGCAAGTTGCGCTGGGCAAGGATCTGAACGATTTCCTGATCTGATCGCCGGATCCGGATCTCGATAATGCCGCCTGCAGGGCGGCATTATTATTTTCAGAGTTCAGATGATGTCGCAGTAAAACCCAATTGCGCAGGTTACTCCGGTTAATTGGAGAGCCTCGTCTGGAATAGCCATGACCATCATGTGCCCAATAAAGGTGGCGCATCATCTTCCACGCCACCTTGCCACTTATACGCACTGAGGACTCATACAGCCCGTGTATCTTCGTCCCTTGTGAGAAACGAACATGGATACCTGCTGTGACAGAATGAAATAGCGGCGGTGGATCCTCATCAGTACGCCTGAGCGGCCCGTCTCTTTTTCATGCTGATGCATGACGTCCATCGCCTATTAATTTATCCCCTCTATTTATGGTCTGTTTGACACCGCTCTTCTGCGATATATCCGCACGATGCCGGACAACGTGCGGATGAGGCAGACACGGATGGGTGGCAAACAAATAAACCGAATGCTAGATGACGGGTTGTCCGAGTTCAGACTGAACGGTGTGTGCGTATTTTCTCCGGGTGCGGCGACGGGCCTGGACCGCCTCTGCCAGTATGGCAAGCAGGTGTTCACTCTCTTCCCAGCAGAGGCAGGCATCGGTCACTGACAGACCGTATTGCAGCTCACCCAGAGGAGCCGGTTTCTGGTTTCCCCCCAGCAAGAAGCTCTCGACCATGACGGCGGCGATGGCTTGGCTCCCTTCGCTCAGCTGGCGACAGAGCTCTTTGGCGACCTTCAGCTGGTTCGTGTGCAGCTTCTGGCTGTTGCCATGGCTGCAATCCACCATCAGGCGAGGGGGGAGTCCCTGACGGGTGAGGCGGTCTGCTGCCTCCGCCACATCGCTCTGGTGGTAGTTGGGCAGGGTGCCGCCACGCAGAATGATATGGCCGTCGGGATTGCCTTCGCTCTTGATCACTACCATGCCGCCCTGGCTGCCGGGGGCGGTGAAGAGATGGGAGGCGGTACTGGCCTGGATGGCATCGATGGCGACCCGGATATTGCCGTCCGTGCCGTTCTTGAATCCCACGGGGCAGGGCAGTGCGGAGGCCAATTGCCGGTGGACCTGAGACTCCGTGGTGCGTGCCCCGATGGCGCCCCAGCTGACGAGATCGGCGAGATAGAGAAAGCTGGTGGTGTCGAGGAATTCTGTGGCGGTGGCGAGCCCCAGTCCATTGATGTCGAGCAGCACCTGGCGTGCCAGATGCAATCCCCGATTGATGTCGTTGCTGCCGTCCAGGTGCGGATCGAAGACCAGCCCCTTCCAGCCCACCGTGGTGCGCGGCTTTTCAAAATAGGCGCGCATGACTATCTGAAGGCTGTCTTCATAGGCGGTGGCGAATCGTGCCAGCCGTCCGGCATAGTCCAGGGCCGCGACGGGATCATGGATGGAGCAGGGGCCAATCACGACCAGCAGACGATCGTCTTCACCTGCCAGGATCCGGCGAACCTGATGGCGCTGGCTGTCGATGTGCCGGGCCATGTCGGCCGGACAGGGGTGCTGCGCCAGCAGCTCGGCAGGGGTGGGGAGCGCCTCTATGGCGAAGGCGCGCATGACCGAATTCAAAACTGCCATCTGAAGTTACCTTGCTGTGCATGTGTGCGATGGGGAACCCGTATGCGGCATCCTGTTGGGAGCAGACAGGTTCACGGCTCATTGCAGTTGTTGAGAATGATTGTCATTATCTTGGTGTTTGTCTCAAATGCAAGTGCAATGAAATCGCCAGGCGAAGATGGGGGGAGAGGGAACGATGGCGGGGGAACCGCAGCAAAAGCAGGCCGCTTCCCCGAGGGAAGAAGCCCGCCAGTCACAAGATAAAGAGGGGATCAGCTGTCCATCACGGCGTGCCTGTCCTGGTGGTAGGCGTCTTCATCCTTGCCGCTGCGCCAGTAGGGGACTGCGTAGACCCGCTGGCGCTCGGCATCCAGGGCGCGTCTGACGTGGCGGCGCAGCGGCACGACCAGGCTCTCTTCCCCGCCAAACCAGAAATAGCTCCCCTCGGCGACCATAGGCTGGGCGGTGAAATGCGCCACCAGAGTCGCGGCCTGCTCCGGATTGCCCACGAACCAGCGCAGGTCGACGCCGGCCGGCAGCGACAGATCCTGCACGTCGTCCTGATGGGGGACCAGCAGGGCGATATGGCCGCGGGCATGGGACGGCATCACCTCCACCATGGCGCTGATGGCGGGCAGGGCGGTGAGATCCCCCGCCATGTAATAGTGCTCGGCCATTTGCAGCATGGGGTCGGGACCGCCCGGGCCCGAGATGGCGAGCCTGTCACCCGGTTTGGCGTGCAGGGCGAAACGACTGGCGGGGCCGGCCTCGCCGTGCAGGGCGAAGTCGATGTCGAGCTCCAGCGCCTCCCGGCGAAACGCGCGTATGGTGAAGGTGCGAATGACGGGTTTCTGGGTGGGATCGAGCCAGCGAGGCCCCTTGTCTGTGGGGGTGGGCAACACTATCTCGCGCTGATCCGGTCGGGGCAGCATGATCTTGACATGAGCACCGCCACAGCTGAAGGGGTAGTCCACAAGCTCGGGGCTGGTCAGGCAGATTCGGCGCAGGTGCGGGCTCACATCCTGAACATGCTTGACGGTGAGCAGGCGGGGGCGATTGGCCGGTGCGGGTTGAGACATGGGCATACTCCTGGCTGATGATGGCGCCCATTCTTGATGAAATGAAAACTATTATCAATTGATTTGTGGGCAGAATGGGTTGCGATTGACCTCCTCGGGATGTCCATCGCGATACCACACTCTCTGCCTGGGTCAGGTTCGATCGCTTCCCCCCAGCGCCCGATAGATGCCTGCCATGTTGTTGAGCTGGGCCTGCTGTTGTGCCAGCAGGGCGAGCTCGGTATCCCACAGGCGGTTCTGCTCATCCAGCCAGGGTTGCACCCCGGTGGCACCGGCCAGAAAACGGGCGCTTGCGAGCCTTTCGGCCTCCCGGGCATAGGCCCTCTGCTGCTCCAGATAGCGCAGCCGCTGTTCCCCTTGCTGAAGGGCGGCCAGGCCATCCTCCACTTCCAGCAGCGCGGTATAGAGCTGCTTGCGAAATTCGGTTTCGGCAATCTGGTAGTCGATGTCGGCGCTGGCGATGGAGAGCCGGGTCTTGTTGTACTCGAGGAAAGGGAGCGCCAGCGTGGCGCCCAGGGTGCCAACCGGATTTTGCAGCACCTGGGTCAGGGTATCCGAGGTGGTGCTGGCACCGCCGGTCAGGCTCAGGGTGGGATAAAAGCCGGTGCGGATCTCGTCTCCCCTCGCGAGAGTCTTGCGCAGCCTGAGTTCGGCGGCGCGCACATCGGGCCGCCGGGCCAGCACATCGGCGGGAATGCCGGTCGCCAGGGACGGGATCGGGCCCATGATCAGGGCGTCGGGAGCGTCAGCGAGCGGCCCGCTGCTGCGGCCCAGCAGCAGGCGAAGAGCATTGCCCGCCTGTGCCCGCTGCTGGGTGAGGGTGGCGAGCTCCGCCTGCTTGCCTGCCTTCTGCTGGCTGGCCTGTACCAGATCGAGTCGGGTCACGGCGCCCGCCTCGTATTTGGCGCGGGTCAGGCGCTCAATGCGCTCCAGATTGGCCAGTTGCTGAGTGCCCAGGGTAATGGCCGAGCCGAGGTAGGCCAGTTGCCAGTATTGCTCCAGGGTCTTGCCGATGAGCAGCAACCGGGTGGCGGCCAGATCCTGTTCGCTGGCCTGTGCTTCCCAGCTTGCCTGATCCCTTGCCGCGGCCAGTCTGCCCCAGAGATCCACCTCGTAGCTGAGGTTGAGGGAGGGGCCCAGGTTGCTGCTGGCGCTGCCATCTTTCATGTTCTTGGTGCCGCTGGCCCCGAGATTGGCGCTGACCGAGGGGGTGAGGTTGGTGTCAGCCAGATCGGCGCCGAGCAGGGCATTCTTGAGCTTGAGCCCGGCCACTCGCATGTCCGGGTTGGCGGCCAGCACCGCCTCGACCAGGCGATCGAGCGCAGGATCCTGGAATCCCTGCCACCAGGGGCCTGCCTGCTGCACGGTGAGACCCCGGCTCTCCTGCTGCCATACTGGCGCCACGTCGAGATTGGGTCTGTGATAGGTGCTCTGCTGGCTGCAGGCACCGAGGCTGGCGGTGAGCATCAGGCTTAGCCCGAGCCTTGATAGGTTGTGCATCATCATTCCCTCGCCAGTGCCTCCACCGGATCGAGCCTGGCCGCATTGCGTGCGGGCAGGTAACCAAACAGGATCCCGATGAGGGAGGAGCACCCGAAGGCCATCAGGATGGAGAAGAGCGAGAAGCGCATCTGGAAGCTTTCCACGAGCAGGGAGAAGAGAGCGCCGATGAGCAGGGCGAGGCCGATACCGAGCAGCCCCCCCAGCAGGCTGACCATTACCGCCTCGATGAGGAACTGTTGCAGTATGTCGGACTGGCGGGCGCCGACGGCGATGCGGATCCCTATCTCCCGGGTACGCTCCACCACCGAGACCAGCATGATGTTCATCACTCCGACGCCGCCGACGATGAGGGAGATCACCGCGATGGCGGAGACCAGCAGTGTCAGGGTGGCGGTGGTCTTCTCCACCGATTTGACGATGCTGTCGCTGCTGAAGGTGAAGAAGTCCTTCACGCCGTGGCGCTGGGTCAGCAGGGCGACTGCCGCCTGCTCGGCCAGGGCGGGCTGGACGCCGTCTTTGACCCGGATGGTGATCTGGGTGAAGTGCTGCTGGGAGAGGAGACGGCTCATTACGGCGCTGTAGGGGAGCCAGACATTGACCGACTGGCTGCTGCGGCCAAAGCCGGTCTCCTGGGTGACCACCCCCACGATGCGCACCGGCAGGGTGCCGACCAGCACCACCTGGCCGACCGGGTCCACCTTGCCGAGCAGGCTCTCTATGGTCTTGCCATCCACCACGGCGACTGCAGTCCGGTTTCGAATGTCCCGCTCATCGAGCAGGCGCCCCTGGGTGAGCGTCATCCCCTTGACCCGGAAAAAGTCGTTGCCGACCCCGATCACGCTGCCGCTGCTGGTCTTGTTGCGATAACGAAGCTGGCCCGACGTCGCTATCTGGGGGCTGGCCCCCTCCAGATAGGGCTGGCCGAGCAGCGCGTCGAGATCCCGCTCGTTCAGGGTCTGGATGCTGGCGGCCTTCTCGTCTCCCCAGTCCTTGCCGGGGAAGATGTCGATGGTGTTGGTGCCCATGGCGTTGATGTCGTCGATCACCTTGGCGCGCGCCCCCTGACCGAGCGCCACCACGCTGACCACGGCGGCGATGCCGATGATGATGCCGAGCATGGTGAGGAAGGTGCGCATGCGATGGGCCAGCATGGCGTGCAGGGCCATGCGCCCCGCCTCCCGGTAGCGATCCCAGCCCCGGCTTGCGGTGCGGACGGCGGCGCCTGTGCCCTGTGCATCTTGCCCGACAGAGGGAGGGGCCAGCTGGCTGCAGTCACCTGGCTGCGGGTGGGCCGGCGTCCCGGATGGGGAGGCTGCGTTGTCATCGGTCGCCCGATGGCCGCTGTCCTCCACTACCCGCCCGTCACGCAGGGTGATGATGCGATCCGCATGGCTTGCCACCGCCATGTCGTGGGTCACCAGAATGATGGTGTGGCCCTGGGCGTGCAGCTCCTTGAGAATGGCCATCACCTCCTTGCCGCTCTGGCTGTCGAGAGCGCCGGTGGGTTCGTCCGCCAGGATCACCTCGCCGCCGTTGGCGAGCGCCCGGGCAATACTGACCCGCTGCTGCTGACCGCCGGAGAGCTGGCCGGGTCTGTGGTGGCTGCGATCCTGCAGTCCCAGGCGGGTCAGCAAGGTGCGGGCTCGGGCCTGGCGATCAAGGCGGGCAGTGCCGGCATAGATGGCGGGGATCTCCACGTTGGCGGCCGCATCCAGATGGGGCAGCAGGTGATAGCGCTGGAAGATGAAGCCGAAGTGGTGGCAGCGCAGCCGTGCCAGGGAGAGGGCATCCAGGGTCGCGGTGTCCTGGCCGCGAAACAGATACTGGCCCCCGCTCGGGCGATCGAGGCAGCCCAGCAGGTTCATCAGGGTCGATTTGCCGGAGCCGGAGGCGCCGACGATGGCCACCATCTCCCCGGCATCGATGGCGAGATCCAGCGGGTGCAGCACGGTCACTTCGTGCTCTCCGCTCTGGTAGCGCCGCTCGATGCCCTTGAGACGGATCAGGGGCTCGCTCACGGCTCCATCTCCCCTTCATCGTGCAGGGCCGGCTTGCCCTGCTCCAGGATCACCTTCTCCTGCTCGGTCAGGCCGCTCACCACCTCAATCTTGATGTCATCCTTCATGCCGGTCTTGATGCGGCGGATCTCTCTCTGGTCCCCCGCCTTGAGCAGGCTGACCTCGTACTCGTTGTCGCCGATCTTCTTGCCGAGGGCGGTCTGGGGTATGGCCAGTACCTGCTTGCGCTCGCCGAGCACGATGGTGACCTGGGTCGTCATGGCGACCCTCAACTGATGGCCGGTGTTGGGCACATCGAACAGGGCATAGTAGTAGATGGCCGCATTGCTGGTGGCCGTGGTGCTGGCCGTCTGCTCATTGATGTTGGTGGGGGCCAGCTCGACCGTGCGAAGGGTACCGTGGTAGCGAGTATCCGGATCCCCTATCAGGGTGAAATAGACCGGCATGCCCGCCTTGACACGGGTGACGTCCGCTTCGGAGATCTGGGCCTTGACCGTCATGGTGTCGAGATTGGCGAGCTTGAGCAGGGTCGGTACCGTCTGGCTGGCGGCCAGGGTCTGCCCCTGCCGGGTGACGATGGAGACGACGGTACCATCCATGGGGGCCTGAATGCGGTTGTAGCCGAGCTCCGTCTTGGCGCGCTCCACCTTGATGATGGCGTTGTCGATGTCGGCCTGGGCGCTTTGCAGCTCGGCCCGGGTGACGGCAAGCTGGGCTTCGGCGCTCTCCAGATCCGCACGAGAGCTCGCTTCCTGCCGAAACATCTGCTGCTGGCGGCGCCAGGCAAGCTCGTTCTGTTTGAGCTGTGCCTGCTTGATCTTGAGCTGGGCGCGGCGGCTGGCCAGCTCCGCCTCGGCGGTCTTGAGGTTGTTCTGGGCGATCAGGGGATCGATCTCCGCCAGCAGCTCTCCTTGTTTGACCTGTTGACCCGCTTCCACCGCGAGATAGGTGACCTGACCCGAGACCTGGGCCCCCACATCCACCTGCTCGATGGCTTGCAGTACGCCACTGGCGAGCACCGTCTGCTCCACATCCTGGCGGGTTACCGTTGCGGTCAGTACCGGGTCCGGTGTGTTGCCTGGCCAGGCCAGCCAGGTGACGAGAGGGATCAGCACAAGGGCGAGCAGGGCGAGCTTGCCGGGTTTTCGAAGAGCTTTCATTTATCACCTGAACGAAACGAGCGAAGGCGTGCAAGGGCCATATCGTGCAGCAAATGGCCCTCAAAAAGAAGCGAGCAATGTGTAAGAAATCGTGTGGTTCTGGCGGTGACGCAGTGGAGGAGGTCAAGCTGGGGGAGGATGACGGCGGGGCGTCAGAAACAAGAAGACCCGCTCAGGGAGCGGGTCTTGTGGTGTCAACCGACGGCTTTGAGCAAGGCGGCGTGAGGCTCGTGGCAGATCTGGATATCGAGGGGCAGTTTGTAGAGGAGCAGACGGGCCAGCGAGCCCTCCATCCAGTGATGACGGCTGCCGACCAGCAAGAGGTCGGCGGGGTGAGCGGTCAGCCAGCGCTGGAGATCCGGCACCACGTCATCCACCACCAGGCACTGGTAATCCACCGGATGAGACAGCTGGGTGATGAGTTCACTGATGATCGCCTTGGCATCCAGGGTGCCCTGGGCGCTGCGCTCCTCTTGTGAGAGGGACAGGCTATTGCGACGGGTCTTGCTGCTGTGGGTCAGGTGCAACAAGGTCAGGTTGGCGCCCAGCCCTTGTGCCAGACGGCTCGCCTTGGCCAGTGTCTCCTGCTCGTAATCCTTGCCTTCCAGCAACAGCACAATATTGGTCGGGCTCATAAGCAGTTCTCCTTGGCAGGTGCGGGTCAGACGGCGGAAGCGCGCTCCCATCCTCCCTTTCCGCGAAATGTCAGCTCAAACGAACCCGGTGTGTTTGCATCAAGCGTCACCTTCTGTCGATGGCAACTGAAGGTACCGAGTCCGTTTACATCATCATAACAGACTGAGTTGAATGGAAAATGAAGGAGTGGGTCCGTTCAATATGCGAATGAGTGCAACGAAGATGAGTGGCGTCCTGACCATGGCGATGGAAGCCCGACTGGGTGATGACCAGGCTGGCAGGTTCAGACTGAGCATCAAGACACGTGCCGCGGATTAGCCAGGGTAGCCCCTCGTTCTTGCTTGCGGCTCACGGCATGGGTCAACCAGGCCGGCGCCGTCGGCAAGAGGCTTCAACTGGCCAGCGCGATGATGGCACGGTCAATCTGAAAGGGCCGACATGGACGGGAGGGCATCCCTCCCGCCCCGTGGTCAGCTTGCGAGCAACTCACGGGCGTTGGCCAGGGTGTTGTCGGTGATCTGATCGCCCCCCAGCAGGCGGGCCAGTTCGTTGAGCCGGGCACCCGGGGTGAGCGCCTGCATCTGGGTTTCCGTTGTCTTGCCGTCGGTGTGTTTGCTCACCACCATGTGCTGGTGACCCTTGCCTGCCACCTGGGGCAGGTGGGTGACCACCATCACCTGGGTGGATTCGCCGAGCTGGCGCAACAGGCGGCCCACCACGGCGGCGGTCGGGCCGCTGATCCCCACATCCACTTCGTCGAAGATAAGGGTCGGGGTGGAGATCTTGCGTGCACTGATCACCACGATGGCGAGGCTGATACGCGACAGCTCGCCGCCGGAAGCCACCTTGCCAAGGGGTTGGATGGGCTGACCCGGGTTGGTGGTGACCATGAACTCCACCCGATCGATGCCAAGGGGCGAGAGGCTGCTCTGGGCATCGGGTCGCACCTCGATGGCGAAGCGGCCATCTGGCATCGCCAGTTCGTGCATGCTGGCGCTTACCTTTGCGCCCAGCTCCTCGGCATAGCGCTGGCGGCTCTGGCTCAGGGCCTCGGCGGCCTGCACGAAGGCCTGGCGGGCCGAGGCCAGCTCGTCTTCCATCCCCTCGAGTCGTTCCTCGTCGGAGTTGAGGCGGGCCAGATCGGCGGCCAGCTCCTGATGGTAGTGGGCCAGCTCCGCCGGTTTGACATGGTGCTTGCGTGCCAGGTTGATGGCCTTGGAGAGGCGGCTTTCCAGCTCGTTGAAGCGCTCTGGATCCAGTTCCAGCCGGTCGAGATAGCTGCGCAGCTCGCTGTGGCTCTCCTGTACGCCGATCAGGGCTTCGTTGAGCATGCCGAGCACGTTGCCAAGCCGGCTGTCCATGCCGACCAGGGTCTCGGCCCTGTCCACCGCCGTCTGCAGCAGACCGGCGATGGTGGTCTCTTCATTGTCATAGAGCAGATCGAGGCAATATCCGCACTCCTGCATCAGCTCGGTGCCATTGGCGAGCCGCTGATGCTCCTCTTCAATCTCTTCAAATTCTCCCGGCTGAAGGGCAAATTCGTCCAGCTCCTGCACCTGGTATTCGATGAGTTGACGGCGGGCTTCCCGCTGCTGCTGCTCGGCCTTGAGCCGGTTGAGCTCGTTTTGCAACTGGCGCCACTGCTGGTAGTGGCGGCGCACATCGTCGAGGAGCAGATGATGACCGGCGTAGCCGTCCAGCAGGGCGAGCTGGTAATCGGGTTTGAGCAGCATCTGGTGAGCGTGCTGACCGTGGACGTTGACCAGCAGTTGACCCAGGTTCCTGAGCTGGGCGAGGGGGACGGGAACCCCGTTGATATAGCTGCGAGAGCGCCCCTCGGCGGACAGTACCCGCCGGACGATGCACTCACCGTCATTTTCAAGCTCGTTGGTGGCGAGCCAGGCCCGGGCGGCAGGATTACCCTCCAGCAGGAAGCGGGCACTCACCTCGGTCTTGTCGCTGCCCGGGCGCACCATGCTGGCTTCGGCGCGCTCCCCCAGGCACAGCCCCAGAGCATCGATGGCGATGGATTTGCCCGCCCCGGTCTCCCCGGTGATGCAGGTCATCCCCGGTTGCAGATCGAGCTCGAGAAACTTGACGATGGCGAAGTTGTTGACGGTCAGCTGGGTCAGCATGGTCTCATCCTGTATGGGTCAACATTACTGTGTATGCATCCAGTATATACTGGTTTTATATACAGTAAAGTGGGCAGGGAGGATTTTTGCGAAACAGGGGGAGGGCAAGGATGTCAAGGCCGCGGCATGAGTGTGACGCCGATCAGATGGCCTGCAAATCAACCTGCGTACCTGGCATGGGCTGAGGCGATGCGAGAAGCCACCTTGAGGGGCTCTCTTGTGGTGAGTAGCTGGTTGAGACACACTCGAACCAGTCCTGGTTGAGCCTGGGCTGTGCACAGACCTCTTCGCAAGGATGCGTCACGATGATCCATACCCCGACCCTGCTGCTGATCTCCCTGGCAATCAACCTGATGTCGGGGCTGATCATGCTATTCATCCACTCCCTGAAGCCGGGTCGAGGCAACTTTCTGTACTGGTCCCTCTCCGCTTTTCTCTTCTCCCTCTCCATCCTGCTGCTCAGTCTGGGGGTGTTGGGCGGCCATCCGGCGCTGGGCATCCGGGTCGGCGGCCTGGTCTCGCTCATGAGCATCCTGCTGTTGCTCGCCGGTTTTTGTGCGCTTTACGAGCGCGCATGGCATCCCCGTGCCGTGGGGGGAGGCGTGGCGGTGTTGCTGCTGCTCTATCTGGGACTGTCCAGCCTCGCCCCCGTGCGCATTGTGCTGGCTCTGATGGAGTCGATGTTGTACCTGTGGTGCGCCTGCCTCATCGTCTCTCTCGGTCGGCAACAGAAGCGGGTGCTCCATGTGGTGGCGCTCATTTACCTGCTGCATTTCACCATCCTGCTGAGTCAGGGGGGACTGCTCTTGCTGGGAGCCGAAGGGCGGATGGGGGACGGAGGCTGGCTCGATCTCATCTTCTTCATGCACATGGTGCTGACCATCGGCTCGGTGTTGCTGCTGCCTCTGGTGGCCTATGTGGAGACGGAGGAGGCATTGCTGGCGCTCTCGGAGCGGGATCCCCTCACCGGGGTGCTCAATCGGCGTGGCCTCTTCAGGCACGGAGAGGGTACTACGCCTGGCCAGACGCGCTGCGTGGTGGTCCTGGACATCGATCACTTCAAGCGGGTCAACGACCAGTTTGGTCACGGCTGCGGGGATGAGGTCATTCGCTATGTGGCCGGGGTGCTGGTGGCCGAGGTACGCAAGGATGATCTGGTGGGGCGCATCGGTGGCGAGGAGTTCGCCATCATCATGGGGGGCGTGAGCGGCCAGATGGCCCGCGACATCTGTGACCGGATCCGCCGCCAGATAGAGACGGGCTCCCGGCAGGGGGCCTGCCTGCCGTGCGAGGGGGTTACGGTGAGCATGGGGGTCGTGTGCGCCAGTGCCGAGGCTGACCTGGCACTGATGCTGACAAAAGCCGATGCTGCCATGTACCGGGTGAAGGAGGCGGGGAGAAACGGGGTGCATCTGGCATTCGAGCCGGCACCGCCTCGGCTGGTCGAAAGCAGCGAGGGGTAGACCCTCGCCACCGGTGTTGCCTGGCTAGAAGAGCTTGCTGCCCCAACCGAGCTTGTTGCGCAGCACGTGGAAGTAGCTGTAATCCAGCGGATGCACCAGATGCAGCTTGTGGCTGCTCTTCTTGATGAGGATCTCGTCCCCCGGGTGGACCGCCAGGGTGACCTGGCCGTCGCAGCTCACCTGCATGGCGTCGTCCTGGTTGTCCGGCGAGACCAGCAGCCGCACTTCGCTGTCCGCATCCAGCACGATGGGGCGGCTGCTCAGGGTGTGCGGGAACATGGGCACCAGCGTGATGGCGTTGAGTTTGGGGGTGAGAATGGCGCCCCCTGCCGACAGGGAGTAGGCGGTGGAGCCGGTGGGGGTCGCCACTATGATGCCGTCCGAGCGCTGGCTGTACATGAAGCTGCCGTCGATGTAGACCTCGAACTCGATCATGTGGGCGATCTTGCCCGGGTGAAGCACCGCCTCGTTGACCGCGAGGTTGCTCGACTTGCGCTCCCCGTGGCGATAGACGGCGGCCTCCAGCAGGAAGCGATGCTCGCTCTTGAAGTGACCCGAGAGCACCTGCTCCAGGGGCAGCAGATAATCCTGGGGCGAGAGATCGGTCAGGAAGCCGAGGTTGCCCCGGTTCACCCCGATCACCGCCACATCGAATCGTGACAGCACCCGGGCGGCCCCCAGCATGTTGCCGTCACCGCCGACGACGATGGCGAGATCCGCCTGCTCGCCGAGCTGCACCAGATCCATCACGTTCTCCCCGAGCAGCCCCAGGGTATGGGCCACCCGGCTCTCCAGCAGCACACGAAAGCCGCGGCTGGTCAGGTACTGATACAGGCCGGTCAGGGTCTGGTTGGCCCCCTCGTGATGGGGCTTGCCGATGAGGGCAACGGTTTTGAACGGAGAATCCATAGGTTATCGGGTCTGGGAGAGTCTTGGGGGGGAGTATACCGCGCTTTGCCGGGGATTTGTCTGCCTCCGTGGCGGTTGGTGCAATCGGCCCCGAAAAGGGGCTGCCTGGCACGCGGATGGGCGCCATTGTGCCCGATCTGCCCTTTTCCCCTTGAAAGCCGGGGCTGTGTCCCCATAATAGCGCCAACACAGGGTCTGCTGGCGCGTGTCGCTTGTCTGAACGCCAGCCACCCTCACACGCAACCCCTGAATATTGGAGATGTCATGAGCCACGAAGAACAAAAGGTTGAAGCGATGGAGCAAGTGGAAGCCCAGCCAATCGAGCCGACCGATGTAGACAGTGAAGTGACAGCCGAGCAGGCCCGCATCGCCGAGCTGGAGGCCCAGCTGGAGGCGGCCCAGCAGGCCTCCCTGGAAGAGCGCGAGCGCGCCATTCGCGCCGTTGCCGAGATGGAGAACCTGCGTCGCCGTGCCGCTCAGGACGTGGAGAAAGCCCACAAGTTTGCACTGGAGAAGTTCGCCGCAGAGCTCTTGCCGGTGCTGGACAACCTGGAGCGCGCCATCGAGCTGGCGGACAAGGAGAACGACACCCTCAAGCCGATGATTGAAGGGGTCGAGCTGACCCTGAAATCCATGCAGAGCGGCGTGGCCAAGTTTGGCCTGGTGGCGCTGGACCCGACCAACCAGCCGTTCGACCCCAATGCCCACCAGGCCATGAGCATGGTGCCCAGTGCCGACGTGGCGCCGAACACCGTGATCGCCGTGATGCAGAAGGGCTACGAGCTCAACGGCCGCGTCATCCGCCCGGCCATGGTGATGGTCTCCAAGTCCGCTGACTGATCACGCTGTTCTCACCAAGCCCGCCGCTTGGCGGGCTTTTTGTTGGATATGGCGCCAAAAAAACGTGTCTGGCGTCATTTGGCTGTCAGGTGGCCTGTATGCAGGTTTTTTCAGGGCCGGACTTGAAGCGCCGACTTGAGACCCCATATAGGTTGCAAAGCCACGGCGGCACAAAAAATTTGATGCCGGGAGCTTGAAAGCCACAGTGGCAGGCCCCACCTAGCCGTTAACGTATCAAGGCGAGCCCCTCGCCAGTTTATTCAAAGTATTTGGAGATTCGTCAAATGGGTAAAATCATCGGTATTGACCTGGGTACTACCAACTCCTGCGTCGCTATTCTGGATGGCGACCATGCTCGCGTGATCGAGAACGCGGAAGGCGACCGTACTACTCCGTCCATCATTGCCTATGCCGATGACGGCGAAATCCTGGTTGGTCAGCCGGCCAAGCGCCAAGCCATCACCAACCCGAAGAACACGCTGTTCGCCATCAAGCGTCTGATCGGCCGTCGTTTCGAAGATGACGAAGTACAACGTGACCTGAAAATCATGCCGTACGCCATCGCCAAGGCCGACAACGGTGACGCCTGGGTTGAAGTCAAAGGCAAGAAAATGGCACCGCCGCAGATCTCTGCCGAAGTGCTGAAAAAGATGAAGAAGACCGCCGAGGACTACCTGGGCGAGCCGGTGACCGAAGCCGTCATCACCGTACCGGCCTACTTCAACGACGCCCAGCGTCAGGCCACCAAGGATGCCGGTCGCATCGCCGGTCTGGACGTCAAGCGCATCATCAACGAGCCGACTGCGGCTGCGTTTGCCTACGGCGTCAACAAGGTCAAGGGTGAGCGCAAGGTTGCTGTATATGACTTAGGGGGCGGTACCTTCGATATCTCCATCATCGAGATCGACGAAGTCGAAGGGGAAACCACCTTCGAAGTACTGGCGACCAACGGTAACACCCATCTGGGTGGTGAAGACTTCGACAACCGCGTCATCAACTACCTGGTTGACGAGTTCAAGCGCGAGCAGGGCATTGACCTGCGCAACGACCAGCTGGCTCTGCAGCGTCTGAAAGACGCCGCCGAAAAAGCCAAGATCGAGCTCTCTTCTGCCCAGCAGACCGACGTGAACCTGCCGTACATCACAGCAGATGCCACCGGTCCGAAGCACATGAACATCAAGGTGACCCGCGCCAAGCTGGAATCCCTGGTGGAAGACATGGTGAAAGACTCCCTGGAGCCGGTTCGTGTCGCCCTGAAAGACTCCGGTCTGGCCGTTGGCGAGATCGACGACGTCATCCTGGTGGGCGGTCAGACCCGTATGCCGCTGGTTCAGAAGACCGTGGCCGACTTCTTCGGCAAAGAGCCGCGCAAAGACGTCAACCCGGACGAAGCCGTGGCCATGGGTGCTGCCATCCAGGGTGCCGTACTGTCCGGTGACAAGACCGACGTACTGCTGCTGGACGTGACTCCGCTCTCCCTGGGGATCGAGACCATGGGCAGCGTGATGACCGCGCTCATCGAGAAGAACACCACCATTCCGACCAAGAAGTCCCAGGTGTTCTCCACCGCCGAAGACAACCAGTCTGCCGTGACCATTCACGTGCTGCAGGGTGAGCGCAAGCGCGCCAGCGACAACAAGTCCCTGGGCCAGTTCAACCTGGAAGGCATCCGCCCGGCACCGCGCGGTCTGCCGCAGATCGAAGTGACCTTCGACATCGACGCCAACGGCATCCTGCACGTCTCCGCCAAAGACAAGGAGACCAACAAGGAGCAGAAGATCACCATCCAGGCCTCTTCCGGTCTGTCTGATGACGAGATCGAACGCATGGTACGCGAAGCCGAAGCCAACGCGGCCGAGGACAAGAAGTTCGAAGAGCTGGTGCAGGCCCGCAACCAGGCTGACGGTCTGGTCCACTCCGTGCGCAAGCAGGTCACCGAAGCCGGTGAAGCTCTGCCTGCCGACGAGAAGACCAAGATCGAGACTGCCCTGAGCGAGCTGGAATCCGCCATCAAGGGTGACGACAAGGCTGCCATCGAAGCCAAACAGCAGGCTCTGCTGGAAGCGTCCCAGAAGCTGATGGAAATTGCCCAGCAGCAGGCTCAGGCGCAAGGCGCCGCCGGTGCTGACGCCGGTCAGTCCTCCTCTTCTGCCAAGGCTGACGACGACGTGGTCGACGCCGAGTTCGAAGAAGTGAAAGACGACAAGAAGTAAGCCCGACCCGTATGGGCGAAGTCCGCTTCGCCCATCGGCTCAGAATCTGTTCACGGTCTGTCGCGAGAGGCCGTCAGCAAGGTAAAGAGCAGCGCAGGAACCGGAGTGTATGTGAATACATGAGCACTCTTGGTTACAAACAAGCGAGCTGCATATGAGCCTTGATCACGGCTTCGTAGTAAGAGTGTGAGCAGATTCGTCCATGAATTTACGGGCGTTGGGTAACCAACGCCCGTCTGCGTAACTGCTGATATAGCAACAGGATGAGTATGTCGAAGCGCGATTTCTACGAAGTGCTCGGGGTGTCGAAAGGTGCCGACGAGCGCGAGATCAAGAAGGCGTACAAGCGTCTGGCCATGAAGTATCACCCGGATCGCAACCAGGGTGATGCCGGGGCTGAAGAGAAGTTCAAAGAGGTCAAGGAAGCCTACGAGGTCCTGACCGACGAGAACCTGCGTGCCCGTTATGACCAGTACGGTCATGCCGGGGTGGATCCGAGCCAGGGTGGCGGCCACGGCGGCTTTGGCGGTGGTGCCGATTTCGGCGACATCTTTGGCGACGTGTTTGGCGACATCTTCGGTGGTCGCGGGGGCGGTCGTCGCGGCCCGGCCCGTGGCGCCGATCTGCGCTACAACATGGAGCTGACGCTGGAAGAGGCGGTGCGTGGGGTCTCCAAGGAGATCAAGATCCCGACCCAGGTCCACTGCGAAGTGTGCAACGGCTCCGGTGCCCATACCGGCAGCCAGGCCCAGACCTGCCCCACCTGCCACGGCTCCGGCCAGGTGCAGATGCGCCAGGGCTTCTTCGCGGTGCAGCAGCCCTGCCCCCACTGTCACGGTCGCGGCAAGATCATCAAGGATCCGTGCCGCAAGTGCCATGGGGAAGGGCGCTACCAGAAGACCAAGACCCTGTCGGTCAAGATCCCGGCCGGGGTCGATACCGGGGATCGCATCCGTCTCTCCGGCGAAGGGGAAGCGGGGGAAACCGGCGCATCGGCGGGGGATCTGTACGTACAGGTTCACGTGCGCGAGCATGAGATCTTCGTCCGTGACGGCAACGACCTCTACTGCGAAGTGCCCATCAGCTTCACCACGGCGGCGCTCGGCGGGGAGATTGAAGTGCCGACCCTGGATGGCCGGGTCAAGCTCAAGGTGACCCCGGAGACCCAGACCGGCAAGCTGTTCCGCCTGCGGGGCAAGGGCGTCAAGTCCGTGCGCTCCGGCCAGGTGGGGGATCTGATGTGCAAGGTGGTGATCGAGACTCCGGTCAAGCTGACCGAGACCCAGAAAGATCTGCTGCGCCAGCTGGACGACTCCTTCAGCGGCGCCGCTGCCAAGACCCACAAGCCGAAATCCGAAGGCTTCTTCGAAGGGGTGAAACGCTTCTTCGACGACCTGACCAAATAAACGCGACCCGCGTTACCCAAGCCGGCACGGATGTGCCGGCTTTTTTTTACCCGCCATCTGGCCTGGATCCCCCCTTATTGAGTGGATCCCGATGAGGGATCCTCCTCACAACTTCCGCCAATTCCCCCTGTACAAATGTTATCCCGCTCACACTCCTGCTGAAACGGTTTAGCTGGCATATTGAGTCAGCTAAAGCGGTTTAGCTATCCTCGGCTCGTCAACAACAACAGAGCCCGGACGGGCGACAGAAGACAGGTGAGGACGATGACGATGTTCAAGAGCAAGTTGGCGCTGGCCGTGGCGCTGGGATTGGGAATGAGCAGCCCGCTGTGGGCGGCGGATGGCGGTATCGAAGCCAGGCTGGCGGCGCTGGAGGCGCGGGTGCAGGCGGCCGAGGCGCGTGCCACCGCTGCCGAAGCGCGGGCCGATGAGGCCCAGAGCAAGGCAAACGAAGCCCGCGAGACGGCCGTGGTGGCCAAGGCCCAGAGCGAGAAGGTGGACAAGCAGACCGCCGGGGCCCAGGGCTTCGAGTTCCACGGCTATGCCCGCTCGGGCCTGCTGGTGAACGGCAACGGCAACGGTGGCCGCGGCGGCCCCTACATCACCCCGGCCGGCTCGGTGGGCGGCGCCGTGGGTCGCCTTGGCAACGAGGATGACACCTACATGGAGGCCAACCTGCTGAAGACCCAGACCTTCGACGATGGCAGCTGGGCCCGCTACAAGCTGATGCTGGCGGACGGGGTGGAGACCAGCAACGACTGGACCGCCAGCGATTCCAGCCTCAACACCCGCCAGGTGTTTGCCGAAATCGGCGATCTGGCGAGCTTCAGCGGTCCTTTCCAGCACTCGGTGCTCTGGGCGGGCAAGCGCTTTGACCGGGACAACTTCGACATCCACTGGCTCGACTCGGACGTGGTCTTCCTGGCCGGCACCGGCGGCGGCGTCTACGACGTGCAGCTGGCCGACAGCTGGAAGGCGAACTTCTCCCTCTACGGGCGCGACTACGGCGACATCAGCGCGAGCGGTCTCTCCGACATCGAGAGCTACATCCTCACCATGAACAACCGCGTTGGCAACTGGCAGTGGATGCTGAACGGCCTCTCCGCCAAGGACAACGAGGCGCGCATCAATGACGGCGGCGCGGGCAGCGAAGCGGCGAACAAGGGGGCCCACACCCTGGTGGCCTACCACGCCGACAGCTTCTTTGGCATCAACCCCGGTTTCTCCAAGGCGGCGGTGCTGTATGGCCACGGTCTGGGTGCCGAGCTCAAGGGGCTGGGCTCCGACAGCGAGCTGCTGCCGGATGCCGATGCGGTGCGGGTCGCCGTGTTTGGTGCCACCGATCTTGCGCCCCGCTGGCGTGTCGCCCCGGCCCTGCTGGCCGAGCACAGCCAGGATCGTTACGTGAAAGGGGACGAGTACCGCTGGGTGACCCTCAATGGCCGCCTGGCCCAGGTGCTGAGCCAGAACGTCGAGCTGGTCTACGAGGCGACCTGGCAGTACATGGACCTCGATCCCAAGGGCTACAAGGGTCGTCAGGCGGTGAGCGGCGATTTCACCAAGCTCACCTTCGCGCCGACCTTCAAGGCGCAGACCGCCGGCTTCTTCGAGCGGCCCGAGCTTCGGGTGTTCGCCACCTGGATGGACTGGTCCTCCGAGCTCGACAACTACGCCAGCTCCGATGCCATGGGCCAGAGCAACTTCACCGCCGGGGGCGAGTGGAACTTCGGCGTGCAGATGGAAACCTGGTTCTAGTTCGTTATCCCGATCACAAAAATGGCAGGCGGCCCCGGGATCTGTTGGTTAGCTAAAACGGTTTAGCTGATAATGCGGACCCAGAACCCGGGGCTGACCCCGGCAAATCCTGTGCAGCAGTGGAGTAGCAACAAGGTGACGAATCGTGTGTGGGTAATGGGGGATGCGGTAGTGGACTTGATCCCGGAAGGGGAGCAGCACTACCTCAAGTGTCCGGGTGGCGCACCGGCCAATGTGGCGGTGGGCGTTGCCCGGCTCGGCGGGGAGTCGGCCTTCATTGGCCGGGTCGGCGCGGATCCCTTCGGCCGCTTCATGGGGGAGACCCTGGCCAGGGAGGGGGTCGACATTCGCCACCTGATCCAGGATCCGGCCCATCGCACCAGCACGGTGCTGGTGGATCTCGATGAGGCGGGGGAGCGCAGCTTCACCTTCATGGTGCGCCCGAGCGCCGATCAGTTCCTGAGCCCCGCCGATCTGCCGGTCTTCCAGGCCGGGCAGTGGCTGCTGACCTGCTCCATTGCGCTCGCCAACGAGCCGGTGCGCAGCAGTTGTCTGCAAGCCATGGCGACCATCCGGGCCGTCGGGGGGCGGGTCTGCTTCGACCCCAACCTGAGGCCAGAGGTGTGGGGCAACCCTGCCGAGATGCTGCCCGTGGTGCGCGAGGCCATGGCCCTCGCAGACGTGGTCAAGCTCTCGGTGGAGGAGCTGCAACTGCTGAGCGGTCTGGACGATCTGGCGGCGGGGCTTGCCACTCTTTCAGGCCCGGCACTGGTGCTGGTGACCCGGGGGGCGGGGGGCGTGGTGGCCCGTCTGGGTGGCGAGTTGCTGGAGTGGGTGGGGCCCAAAGTGACGCCACTCGATACCACGGGGGCGGGGGACGCCTTCGTCGCCGGGCTGCTGGCGGCCTTGGCCGAACGGACCTCGCTGCCGACGCAGGCCGAGCTGCCCGCCATCCTGGCTCAGGCCCACGGCTGCGGGGCGCTCGCCACCACCGCCAAGGGGGCGATGACGGCACTGCCCACCCGCACCCGGCTGGATGAATTTTTGCGATCAGGCGCAGACGGCTGTTGATCTGCGGCTAGAACCGCGGGTCGACAGACCCTACTCTCATGTGACATGGGCCTGCCGACGGCGGGCCATAAGAGGAAGAATATGAATATCAGTGCGATAGCCCAGGATCTGGTGCCCCTGCTCGGGGGCAAGGAGAACATCGTCAGCGCCGCCCACTGCGCCACCCGGCTGCGGTTGGTGCTGGCGGACGACAGCAAGGTGAACAAGGCCGCCATCGACAAGCTGGAAGGGGTCAAGGGGTGCTTCAGCAACGCCGGCCAGATCCAGGTGATCTTCGGCACCGGCCTGGTCAACAAGGTCTATGCGGAGTTCGTCACCCTGACCGGGACCGGCACCGCCAGCAAGGCGGAGCTGACCGACATGGCGACGGCCAAGCTGAACGTGGCCCAGCGTCTGGCGCGGACCCTCTCCAACATCTTCGTACCCATCATTCCGGCCATCGTCGCCTCCGGCCTGCTGATGGGGCTGCTCGGCATGGTGCGCACCTACGGCTGGGTCAACGCCGACAGCGCCCTGTTCGTCATGCTCGACATGTTCAGCTCGGCAGCCTTCATCATCCTGCCGATCCTCATCGGTTTTACGGCGGCGCGCGAATTCGGCGGCAACCCCTATCTGGGGGCGACGCTGGGCGGCATTCTCACCCACCCGGCCCTGACCAACGCCTGGGGCGTGGCCGGGGGCTTCAAGACCATGGACTTTTTCGGCCTGGATGTCGCCATGATCGGCTACCAGGGCACCGTCTTCCCGGTGCTCTTGGCGGTCTGGTTCATGTCCCACCTGGAGAAGCAGCTGCGCAAGCGCATCCCTGACGCCCTGGATCTCATCCTCACCCCGTTTTTGACCGTCATCATCACCGGCTTCGTGGCGCTGCTCTTCATCGGCCCCGCCGGTCGGGTGCTGGGGGATGGCATCTCGTTCGGTCTGAGCGCCCTCTATGAGCAGGCGGGCTGGCTGGCGGGTCTGGTGTTTGGCGGCACCTATTCCCTTATCGTCATCACCGGCATCCACCACAGCTTCCACGCCATCGAGGCGGGCCTGCTGGCCAACCCTGTCATCGGCGTCAACTTCCTGCTGCCCATCTGGGCCATGGCCAACGTGGCCCAGGGCGGGGCTTGCCTCGCGGTCTACTTCAAGACCCGGGACGTGAAGATCAAGGCCATCACGGTGCCGGCGGCCATGTCCTGCCTGCTTGGCATCACCGAGGCGGCGATCTTCGGGGTCAACCTGCGCTACATCAAGCCCTTCCTGGCCGGTCTGTTCGGCGGGGCCTGCGGCGGCGCCTACGTGGTGGCGGCCAAGGTCGGCATGACGGCGGTGGGCCTGACCGGCATCCCGGGCATGGCCATCGTCCAGCCCATGAGTCTCATCCACTACGTCATCGGTCTGGTGATCGCCTTTGGCGCCGCTTTCGTCGCCTCCTACCTGCTCAAGTACAAGGTGGAGTGATGAAGGAAAGCCAATTCCTCAACCAGATTGTCCGGTCCCTGCTGGCCGGACAGCTCAAGGCGGCGGCCGATCCCCATCGGCCCCGCTGGCATCTGGCAGCCCCGGTGGGGCTGCTCAACGATCCCAACGGCTTCATCGAGCACGACGGGCGCTACCATCTTTTCTACCAGTGGAACCCGCTCGGTTGCGAGCACCGCAACAAGGGCTGGGGGCATGTCACCTCCACCGATCTGCTGCACTGGCAGCACGAGCCGGTGGCGCTGCTGCCCACCGAGGCCTATGAGAGCCACGGCTGCTATTCGGGCTCGGCGGTGAGCGATGAACAGGGGAGTCTGACCCTCGTCTACACCGGCAACGTCAAATACCCCGACGGCAGCCGCACCGCCTACCAGTGTCTGGCCCGCGCCGACGGTGCGGGGGGCTTTGCCAAGCTGGGACCCGTGCTGGACCTGCCCGCAGGCTACAGCGGCCATGTGCGCGACCCCAAGGTGTGGCACGACGGTCGGCAGTGGCTGATGGTGCTGGGGGCCCGCACCCTGGACGATCGGGGTGAGGTGCTGCTCTATCGCGGTGACACCCTGGATGCCTGGACGCTGGTGGGCCCCATCGCCGGCAGCGGGCGCGGCGGTCTCGGGGAGTTTGGCTACATGTGGGAGTGTCCGGACCTGTTCCCCCTGGGAGATCGCCATGTGCTGATCAGCTGCCCGCAGGGGATTGCCCCGCAGGGAGAGGATTATCGCAACCTCTACCAGTGCGGCTGGCTGGCGGGTGATTTCGACGGCGAGCATTTCGCCCACGGGGCCTTCCATGAGCTGGACCGGGGCTTCGAGTTCTATGCGCCGCAGACCACTCAGGACAGCCAGGGGCGGCGCCTGCTGTTCGGCTGGCTGGGCTTGCCGGAGGAGAACGAGATGAGCCAGCCCACTCTCGAGCACGGCTGGATCCACCAGATGAGCTGCCCGCGGGAGCTGTTCTGGCAGGATGAGTGGCTCTGCCAGCGGCCGGTGGCAGAGCTGGGCGCCCTGAAAGGGGAGCAGACCCGCTTCGAGGGGGCGCCGGGCGAGCTGCCGCGCCTGGCCATCGACTCGGCCTGGCTGGATCTGGCCCTGACCGGCGAGGGGAGCCTTTGGTTTGGCGCCGTGGTCGAGCTGGTGTGGCAACCTGGGCGTCTTGTCCTGCGTCGCCAGAACTGGCAGAGCGGGGAGTGGGAGGAGCGAAGCGCCCCCTGGCTTGGGGGCAAGATCACCGTCTTGTGTGACCGCTCCAGCCTGGAGTGCTTCGTCGATGGCGGTCGCCAGAGCTTGTCGACCCGTTACTTCCCCGGCGAAAACCCAGTACTTTCCGCACGTTGTGGTGGTGATGGCAGCAAAATTTGTCTCGATCACTGGCCGCTGGCGACCTGCCTAGTACAATAGCCCGGTCTCAGTGTGCCGGGAGGTCAGGTGGAGAAGAAGAAACGGATCACGATTGCCCAGATAGCCACGCTTGCGGGGGTCTCCAAGGCCACCGCCAGCCTGGTGCTCAACGGCAAGAGTGCGGAATACCGCATCGCCGACGATACCCGCAAGCGGATCCAGGCGGTGGCGGACGAGTGCCACTATCAGCCGAGCATCCATGCCCGCTCCCTGCGGGAGGTGCGCAGCTACACCTGGGGGCTGGTGATCCCCGACCTCACCAACTTCGGCTTCGCCAGCATCGCCCGTGCCCTGGAGGCCCGCTGTCGGGAGGCGGGGATCCAGCTGCTCATCGCCTGCTCCGAGGATGACCCCACCCTGGAGCAGCGGGTGGTGGACAACCTCATCAGCCGTCAGGTGGATGGCCTCATCGTCGCCTCCAGCGGCCACAGTGACGACATCTATGCCCGCATCCACGACCGCTTGCCGGTGGTGCAGCTCGACCGCCACATCGGTGAGTCGCGCCTGCCCATGGTGATCTCGGACGCCTGCAAGGCTACCGCCGAGCTGGTGCAGGATATGGCCGAGGATTGCGGGGAGGAGATCTACTACTTCGGCGGTCTGCTGGATCTCTCCCCCAGCCGCCACCGGCTGGCGGGTTACGAGCTCGGGTTGCACCGGGCCGGGCTGGAGGCCACTTCAGACCGGGTCCGCCACCGTGACTACCAGCCGAGCTCGGGTTATCAGCTGATGTCTGAGCTGGTGGACGAACTCGGAGCACCGCCGAAGGGGCTTTTTACCGCCTCTTTCACCCTGCTGGAGGGGGTGCTGCGCTACCTCAACGAGGCGGGACTGATGGAGACCGGCATGCGCCTGTGTACCTTCGACGATCACGATCTGCTCGACTGCATCCCCATGCGCATCGATTCCGTGGCCCAGGATTGCCCGGCCCTGGCCCGGGCCGCCTTCGAGATGATGCAGCAACTCATCGCGGGCAATCCCCCAGCCCAGACCGCCCAGGTCATCAACCCCAGGGTGCGCTGGCGCAGCCGCCGCTAGGCACACGGCTTCCCTTTCCTGTGAAAAAGCCCCGCCGGATCCGGCGGGGCTTTTTCTGCTGCATCTGGTATGAGGGCGTCAATCGGTGATGCTGGCCCGCCAGAAGATCTGCTTGATGTGAGGGTGCTCCCCGAGCGTGTTCATCAGGGCATCGAGCTTGGTGCCATCGATGGCGGTGGCGAGCAGCGCCGCCGAGATCTCGAGATCCTGATCGCCGAAGGGGGTGATGTCGAGCTCGCTCAGGGGGTAGTGGGCCTGCTCCAGCATCTGCTCGAGCCAGGGCAGTACCTCCTTCTGGTGAGCGCGGCCGATGAGAGCGGTCACGTGATAGGTCACTTCGGTGTCCATGTTGTCCACCGGGTCACGGTTTATCTGGTTGACCAGGGGGCGCAGCAGGGTGTTGGCGGCCAGCACGAAGAGGGCGCCGAGGATGGCCTCCAGGGCGAACCCGGCGCCGCAGGCGGCCCCGACCGCGGCCACGCCCCACAGGGTGGCTGCTGTGTTGATGCCCCGGATGTTGCCGGATTCCCGCATGATGACGCCAGCGCCGAGAAAACCGATGCCGGAGACGATGTAGGCCACCACGTGGACGACCCCGTAACTGCCACCATGCAGGTCATAGATGCGCTGGGCCAGGTTGACGAACAGGGCCGCCCCCACGGCAACCAGCACGTTGGTGCGAAGGCCGGCGGTGCGCTGGCGGTACTGGCGCTCCAGGCCGACCAGGCTGCCCAGCACGAAGGCGAGCAGCAGGCTGGCCAGGGTGTCGAGCAGGGCGAGAAAATCGAGTTGTTGCCACATTCTCATGAAGGGTCTCCTTCTGGGGATGTCGACCAACCTGCTCCCCCGGGTTGCGTGAGAGACGGGGGGCAAGGTCGACATCGTGGTGAATGCAAGGGCGCGACCCGCCTCCTGACGGGGCGGGATGGCGCAGAGCAGGGAAGAGGCCCTTCACGGTTGCCCGGGAAGGACCCGCCTCATTCGAGGGTCAATGCCTGGTGGCGTCGTCCCCGGCGCGGGGGCGCAGTTCCCAGCGTACCGGGTGAACAGCCCCGACCTGGTGGATGAACTGCACCAGATAGCGGCGCTGGGGCGGCGTGCAGTAGAGGCTCAGCACCAGCACGCGGCCTTCACCGCGCCCGGGCTTCATGGACTGCAGGGGACTGAGTCCGGCCGGTTGCAGGGTGTGGCTCACCGCCGCCAGCACCTGCTCCATGTCGGCTCTGTCTTCGCAGCGGATGTGCAGCCGATAGAGGTGCTGACGCCGTCTGCCACGTTGCCAGAGTGGTCGCAGGCCCCGTCCCAGTCTGCTCAGCAGGGAAGGGGATTTGTCAGCGACAGGGTTGTTTGAAATCAAGCGCATAGCAGCCTCCTTTTGGGAAGCAGAAACTATGCAGGCAAGGTGTCGGGGGATGAGTCCGTGTCACCTGACGTCAAGTGTGAAAAGCGGGGAAAAGAGGGATCCACTTCTCGCAGGGTGGCGAGTCGCGGCAGAGAAAAACCTGCGGCTAGCTCGCGACCAGGGTGCCGACGACGAGGGTCGGCGTGCGTCTGTCACTTGATGAGTTGCCCACCGATGGTCTCCGCTAGTGATAAAGAGGCGACATGGTAGCCGATACGGCGGCCTGGGTAAACCCCGAGCCCTTGATAGCAACATATTGAAACATAATAAAAAAGAGATGAAAGCGCCGGTGAAGGGAGCCCTCTTCCCTTCACCGGCGGGCCCTTGGGGGGTTACCGGGTCTTGTCGATGCCCAGGTATTTGAGCATCAGTTTTTCATAGACGGGTTCGGTGTCGCCCACCTGCATCTTGTGCAGGAAATACTTCTCGAACGCTATCTTGGCCAGGTGGACCCACTTCCCTTTCTTGAACCAGGCGACGTTGCGCGGCGGGATCTGCGGCATGGCCACGAAGGCGGCCCCTGTATCCCCCATGTCCGCCAGACAGATGGCATTCCACACCGCCCGGGTGACCGGGGGCTGGCCGTCCAGCTCCGCCTTGATGTTGTGGCTTAAGGTGCGCACCATGGCCTCGATCATGTAGCCGGTCTTGGGCACCCCGGTCGGGACCGGCGTCTTGTGCTGGGGCGGGATGGCGATGCAGACCCCGGCGGCGTAAATCTGCGGGAAGACAGGGTTGCGCTGGTGTTCGTCGACGATGACGAACCCGCGGGGATTGACCAGCCCCTCGAGGCCTCGCAGGGGGCTGATGCCGGCGAAGGCGGGCAGCATCATGGCATGCTTGTAGGGGAGGCTGTGGGTGCGCTTGACGTTGCCATCTTCATCCAGCTCCTCCACCGTCATCACCCCATCCCTGGCCGCCACGGTGCGGGCATTGCAGATCCATTGCATGTCGCGCATGCGCAGCTCGCTCTCCAGCATGCCCTTGGAATCCCCCACGCCGTTGAGGCCGAGGTGACCGATGTAGGGTTCGCTGGTGACGAAGGTCATGGGCACGTCCTTTCTCACCTTCTTGTCGCGCAGGTGGCGATCGAGGATGAAGGCGTATTCGTAGGCCGGGCCGAAGCAGGAGGCGCCGGGCATGGCACCGACGATCACCGGACCCGGTTCGTCGAGCAGCCCGTTGACACTGTGCAGGCACTCCTCTGCGTGGGAGAGGGTGCAGACGCTGGCGGTGCCGCCCGCCGTCGGGCCTGCTCCCTGCACCTCTTCAAAGGCGAGTGCGGGGCCGGTGCAGAGCACCAGAAAGTCGTAGTGCAGGTGCTGGCCATCGGAGAGGCGGATCTGCTGTTCGAGGGGTTGCAACCCGGTCAGGGCGGCGTGGATGAAGCGGATCCCCTTCTTCTTCACATGAGGCTCTATGGGGAGGGAGATATCCTTGCGCTCTCGCCACCGGACCGCAATCCACGGGTTCGAAGGGTTGAATTCAAAGTCGGGTTTGTCGTTCACCAGGATGACGTCGTGCTGCTTGCCGAGTTCGGCCTTAAGCTCGTAGGCGGCCGACATGCCCCCCAACCCTGCCCCGATGATGATGATGGTTGCCATAATGAGCCTCCGCTCTATTACACGGCTCCTGTGAGCCAATATGTCCGCCTGCCTATTTGAGCCCCATTCGCCTGAGCACGGCGGCGGCGGGACAGACCCCGGTGAACGCGCTCTGGATCAGGTTGACCCCGACAAAGACGCTCAACCAGACAAAACCCGGGTGGACCCAGGCCGTGAGCAGCAGCGACAGCAGCAACATGCCACCCGCGACCACTCTGACTCCGTTATCGACGGTCATTTCTCGTCTCCTTTTGTTTAGTGATTGCTAATTTAGAGTTGTTTTATACAATAGGACAAATATCAGCAATTGCTAATTTAATCTTATGAGCCACTTCGACGAGATGAACCGACATGCGACAGCCGCCGCCGGCCTGCTCAAGGCGCTGGCTCATCCCGAACGCCTGATGGTGCTCTGCCAGCTGGTGGAAGGGGAGAAGGGGGTCGGGGAGCTGCTGGCCCACAGCCAGCTCGGGCAGTCGGCCTTCTCCCAGCAACTGTCGGTATTGAAGCGCCAGGGCCTTATCCGCTCGCGCAAAGTCTCCCAGCAGATCTACTACTCCCTGGTGAGCGAGGCGGCGGCCGATGTGCTGGCGGCGCTGCAAACCCATTTTTGTCACTCAGATGAGGAAATTCGATGATGGAAAGCCAATGGCTGCTCTCGTTGGGGGGCGGCATGCTGGCGGGGCTCTCGGCCCTGATCCTGATGTTGTTCAACGGCCGGGTGGCCGGGATCAGCGGCATTCTGGCCGGTGCAATGCAGTACAAAACCCCCTGGCGGGTGCTGTTTCTGCTGGGATTGGGACTGGGGGCCTGGCTGGCGCTGACCCTGGGTTGGGCCACCATACCCGCCTTTGATGCCTTGCCCGGCTGGCCCGTGGTGCTGCTGGCCGGCCTGCTGGTGGGCATCGGCACCCGTCTTGGCAATGGCTGCACCAGCGGTCACGGCATCTGCGGCATGGGGCGGCTGTCGACGCGCTCCGTGGTGGCGACGCTCACCTTTATGGGGATGGGCGTGGCGACCGTGTTCTTTACTCACCACATGTTTTGACGGGTTGATTGCCATGAAATTGCTGACAAGTCTGTTTGCGGGTCTGTTGTTCGGGCTGGGAATGGCCCTCTCCGGGATGATGGATCCGGCGCGGGTCACCGGGTTTCTCGATCTGGCCGGTGCCTGGGATCCCAGCCTGGCCTTCGTGATGGGGGGCGCCCTGGCTGTCTTCATGCCGGGCTACTTCCTGCTGGTGAAGCCCCGTCGTCTGAGCCTGCTGGGGGAACCCATGGCCCGGGTTCCCGCTCCCGTGCTGGATCGCCGCCTGATTGGCGGGGCCGCACTGTTCGGGATCGGTTGGGGCCTGGTCGGCATCTGTCCAGGGCCTGCCTTGAGTCTCATTTCCAGCGGACAGCCCATGATATTGTTGTTCATCGGGGCCATGGCGGCCGGGATCCTGCTGGTGGACAAGGTCTGGAACAGGGTGCTGGAGAAGGCTCGCCAGCACCGTATTGCCTGAGTTTTCAAGGTGCCAATGAGCCAGGGAAGGAGAATCATGATGAACACAATCCGGTTGCTGGTGACCACCCTGCTGGTCATGACATCCACCCTGGTGGTGGCCGAGGAGGCCAAGGGGGCGCTGACGCTGACCCCGCAGCGCGTCACCGACTGGCTCACCCTGAGCGGTACCGTGAGCGCCATTCATCAGGGGACTGTCGCGGCCCAGACCAGTGGCCGCGTCTCCCGCATGCTGGTGGATGTGAACGACGAGGTACAGGCCGGGCAGCCCCTGCTCGAGATAAGCGGCAAGGAGCAGTCTGCCGCCGTGGCCGGCGCCGAGGCGCGGGTGGCCAGGGCCCAGGCCCAGCAGGTGGAGGCCGAGCGCCAGCTCACCCGTTATCAGGCCCTCATCGCCAAAGGGGTGATCACCCGGGCCCAGCTCGACAACGCCCAGGCAACGGATCGGGCCGCCCGCGCCGAGGTCAATGCCGCCGAGGCCGCCCTCATCCAGGCCCGGGAAGCCTACGGCTATACCCGTATCCTCGCCCCCTACGCCGGGGTGGTGACCAGGCGGCTGGTGGAGCTGGGGGAGACGGTGGCCCCCGGTACGCCGCTGCTCTCCGGTTTCTCCCTGGGCGAGCTGAGGGTGGAGCTGGAGCTGCCCCAGTCCGCGCTGGCTCTCGCCGGCCAGCCGTCGGATGTGCAGGTGCTGCTGCCCGGTGGCAAGGCCGTGACTCCCGTCAAGCTGACCCGCTTCAACTACGCCGACAGCCAGAGCCACAGTTTCCGGCTGCGTCTCGATCTGCCGCCGAACACGGCAGGGGTACTGCCCGGCATGTGGCTCAAGGTGCAGCTCAAACAGGGTGAGCGTCAGGTGTTGCAAGTGCTGGAGCCCGCCCTGCTGCGGCAGGGGGAGTTCAACGGCGTCTACCTCAAAGAAGGGGAGGGCTGGGCCCTGACCCCGGTGCGGGTCGGCCACTGCGAGGCTGGGCTGTGCGAGGTCCTGGCGGGTCTCAAGGGCGGTGACACCCTGGCCCCCGATGCCTGGAGCCGTCAACAGGAGGTGTCCCATGAGTAGCGAGCTGAACGGCAACCATGGCCACCTAGGGCCGGCGGGTCGGCTGGCGGCCCTGTTTCAGGGCTCGGCCATCACCCCGCTGCTGGCGCTGGTGGGGCTCTTGCTCGGCTTTTTTGCCGTGCTGGTGACCCCCAAGGAGGAGGAGCCCCAGATCGATGTCACCTTCGCCGACGTCTACATTCCCTTCCCGGGAGCCAGCCCGGCAGAGGTGGAGTCCCTCGTCACCACCCCTGCCGAGCAGGTGGTCTCCCAGATAAAGGGGATAGATACCCTCTACTCCTTCTCCCAACCCGATGGTGCCCTGCTGGTGGTGGTGTTCAAGGTGGGGGTGAGCCGGGAGCAGGCCATCGTGGATCTCAACAACCAGCTCGACTCCAACCGCGACTGGTTGCCACAGGGGATCGGAGTCGGTCAGCCGCTGGTAAAACCCCGGGGGATCGATGATGTTCCCATCGTCAGTCTGACCTTATGGAGCAAAGATTGGAGCAAAGAGGGGAGCAAGCAGCTGGGGGCCCCCGATCTGACCCGGGTCGCCCATGAGCTGGAGACCGAACTCAAGCGCATTCCCGGTACCCGCGATATCTACACGCTGGGCAGCCAGAGCGCCGTGCTGCGGGTGATGCCGGACCCGGCGGCCCTCAGCGCCCATGGCATCAGCTGGGGCGAACTGAGCCAGCGTCTCTCTGCCGCCAACCGGGTGGGCAGCGAGCAGGCCGTGGTGCAGGATAACCGGGAAATCAAGGTGCAGGTGGGGCAGTTCCTGCAAAGCGAGCAGGAGGCTAGAGAGCTGGTGGTGGGGTTGCACGACGGCAAGCCGGTCTATCTGGGGGATGTGGCCCGGGTGGCGCTTGGGGAAGAGACCCCGGTCCAGCGCAGCTGGATGGGGCAGGGGGATCGCAGTTATCCGGCGGTGACCCTGGCCATCGGCAAGCAGCCGGGGCAGAACGCGGTGGAGGTGGCCAAGCGGGTGGAGGCACGGGTCGAGAGCCTCAGGAATCGGCTCATCCCGGCTGGCGTCGAGGTGACGGTGACCCGTGACTACGGCGTCACCGCCGAGACTAAATCCAACACCCTCATCGGCAAGCTCATCTTTGCCACCACGGCGGTGGTATTGCTGGTGCTGGTGAGCATGGGGTGGCGCGAGGCGCTGGTGGTGGGGGTCGCCATCGTCATCACCCTGGCACTGACCCTGTTTGCCAGCTGGGCGTGGGGCTTTACCCTCAACCGGGTGTCCCTCTTTGCCCTTATCTTCTCCATCGGCATCCTGGTGGATGACGCCATCGTCGTGGTGGAGAACATCCACCGCCATCGCGGCCTGGGCAAGGGGTCGCTCAAGGATCTCATTCCGGGCGCGGTGGACGAGGTGGGGGGGCCGACCATACTGGCGACCCTGACCGTCATCGCGGCCCTGCTGCCCATGGCCTTCGTCAGCGGCCTGATGGGCCCCTACATGAGCCCCATCCCCATCAATGCCAGTATGGGGATGCTCATCTCCCTGCTGGTGGCCTTTATCTTCTCCCCTTGGCTGGCGAGCCATTTGCTCAAGGGGGAGGCGCACGGTGCCCACGGCGAGGCCAAGGCTGGTCTCTTTCACCGGCTGATGACTCCTTTCCTGATCGGTGATGGCGCCAAGCGCGCCAGACGCAAGCTCTGGCTGGTGGTGTTGCTGCTGGTCGGGGCTGCCGCCGCCATGCCCATGGTGCAGTGGGTAGTGCTCAAGATGCTCCCCTTCGACAACAAGTCGGAATTCCAGCTGGTGCTCGACATGCCGGAGGGGGCGACCCTGGAGCAGACCGAGCGCACCCTGCTGGCGGTGGGTCGGGAGCTTGCCAGGGTGCCCGAGGTGAAGGATTACCAGATCTACGCCGGCACCGCCGCCCCCATCAACTTCAACGGGCTGGTGCGCCACTACTTCATCCGCAGCGGCGCCAACGTGGGTGATATTCAGGTCAATCTGGTGGACAAGCATGAACGGGATCGCAGCAGTCACGAGATTGCCCGGTCGGTGCGTGCGCCCTTGCAGGCCATCGCCAGTGCGGCAGGGGGCAACCTCAAGGTGGTGGAGGTGCCCCCGGGACCGCCTGTCTGGTCGCCCATTGTCGCGGAAGTGTATGGCCCGACGCAGGCCGCCCGTGAAGCCGCTGCCCGCGCCGTACAGGCCCGCTTTGTGGCCACGGCGGATCTGGTGGACGTGGATATCTATCTGACCGACCCCCAGCCCAAGTGGCGGCTGGTGGTGGATCGCGCCCAGGCGGCCCTGCTCGGGGTCGATCTCGGGGATCTGGTGGCGACCCTCAACGGGGGCGTGGGTTATCAGGATGCCAGCTGGCTGCAGGGGCAAGGCGCCAAGTATCCGGTGCCGATCCGCATCGAGCTCGCCCCCGGTGACAAGCGGGATCTGACCGGCATTCTGGCTCTCAAGGTGCGCAGCCAGAGCGGCCAGCTGGTGCGGGTCTCCGAGCTGGTGAGCCGTCGTGACGAGGTCGCCCCCAGTTACCTCATGCACAAGAACATGCAGCCCATGGTGATGGTGGTGGCTGACATGGGCGGCCATGCCGACAGCCCGCTCTACGGCATGTTTGCCGCCGGTGCCGACATCTCGCTGCCACAGTATTACGTGCATCAGCCCGACAAGCTGGGGGAGGTGGCGCTCTTGTGGGACGGGGAGTGGAAGATAACCTACGAGACCTTCCGCGACATGGGGCTGGCCTACGGGGTGGGGATGATCCTCATCTACCTGCTGGTGGTGGCCCAGTTCCGCTCCTATCTGGTGCCGCTCATCATCATGGCCCCCATTCCGCTCACCCTCATCGGGGTGATGCCGGGTCACGCCCTGCTGGGGGCCCAGTTCACCGCCACCTCGATGATCGGGATGATTGCGCTGGCCGGGATCATCGTGCGCAACAGCATCCTGCTGGTGGATTTCATCGAGCAGCAGCGGGCGAGTGGCATGGCGTTCGAGCAGGCGGTGATCGAGGCGGCGCAGGTGCGAGCCAAACCCATCATGCTGACGGCGCTGGCGGCCATGATAGGGGCGCTTTTCATCCTGGATGACCCCATCTTCAATGGCCTCGCCATCAGCCTTATCTTCGGGATCCTGGTTTCCACCCTGCTCACCCTGGTGGTGATCCCGCTGCTCTACTACAGCCTGCTCGTTCGCCGAAGTCAGAGGTAAACACAGGGGGCACGTGCCCCCTGTTTTCGGGTATCACACCGCCTCGCGGGCATCGCAGGTTTTCATCAGGGGGAAATAACGGCGATCCGCCTGGCTCATGTGACCCACGACCAGCTCCTGGATGATGAAGTTGAGCAGGGCGTCGTTGCCAAGGGTGCCCGCCTGTGCGGCCGCCATCAGCTGACCGGCTTTTTTCAGCAGATGCTGGTGCTCCTGGCGATGGGCCGCCAGCTCCTCATAGCCATATTGCGCGAGGACCTGCTCTTCGAGGAGGAAGTGCTGGCGCGCCATCTCGAATATCTGCGCCATGTCTGCCAGCAAGGCATCCGGATGGATGCCGGGATCCTGCATGTGCTCGAGCAAGCGGTTGGCCAGCAGGTAGAGCTGGCGGTGGTCCGCATCGATGCGGGGGTGGCCGCATGCGTGGGCGGGCTGCCATTGCAGGGTGCCGGGGAGAGGATCCTGCCCGGTGGAAAACAGGCAGACCCTGCCCCGGCCATGGTGCTTGGCTTGATACATGGCCTGATCGGCGTGGTGCATCAGGGTCTTGGGGTCGGTGCCGTGATCCGGATAGAGGGCGACCCCTATGCTGCCGGAGATGCGCAGCGCCTGCTGCTCAAGCTGGAAGGGGTGATGCAGGCAGTGGTGCAGCTTGTCGGCGACCGCGAGGGCCGAGGCATCCGTATCGGGCAGCATGATGACGAATTCGTCCCCCCCAAGGCGTGCCACCAGATCTTCTTCCCTGACGCACTCCCCCATGCGCTCGGCCACCAACTTGAGCAGCAGGTCGCCGGTTTCGTGGCCGAAGGTGTCATTGATGGGCTTGAAGTGGTCGAGATCGATGAAGACCAGGGCCAGGGGCTGCTGGGGAGCCTGCTCCAGGGTCTCCTTTAGCCGCTGTTGCAGCAGGCGGCGGTTGGCCAGGCCGGTGAGGGGGTCATAGAAGGCGAGGCGGCGCATCATCTCCTCCCGGGCCGAACGTTCGGTGACATCCCGGGTCACCCCCAAAATGGCGTCCGGTCTTGTGCTGGCGCTGCCATGCAAGGTAGTGACCGTCTCGATGGCCACCAGATGACCCTGCTTGTGGCGCAGCTGGGAGTGGATGACGCACCGGGTCTGCCCATGATCCCCCCGTTGCCAGGCCTCGAGGGAGGCGGTGATGCCGTCGCGAAGCTGTTTCCAGGACTCATCGGGGAGCAGCTGGCGCAGGGAGAGGGCAAAGAGTTCGGCGGGCTCATAGCCGCTCAGGGACGCGATGGCGGGGCTGATGTAACGAAAACGCAGGCTGTCGGTGTCCATGGTCCAGATCACGTCGCCGCTGTTCTCCGCCACGAAACGGTAGTGCTGCTCGCGCTGGGCCAGTTCCCGGGTGAGCCGCTGTCGGTCACTGGCCTCTTCCCGCAGACGCAGATAGAGGTGCAGGAAGACGCCGAGCAGGGCCAGCAGGGAGAAGGAGATCAGCATGGCGATGGCCACGCTCCTGTCGAGCAGTTGGCGCTGCTGGCGAAGGCTCGCCTGGGTACTGTTGTAGAGGAAGGGGGTGAGGTTGGGCACCGCCTTGATCATCCCGGCCTCCTGGTAGGTGCGGGCGATCTGCTGCCAGCGATCCTGCTGCATGTAACCGGGCTCGATGATGTCGGGCTGCATCAGGGCCCGGGTTTCACGGGCCTCGAAGGCGAGCGCCTCGCGCCCGGCCCCGCTGGGGTAGTGCTCCAGGATCAGGTTGATCATCTCCTCGGGATGATCCATGGCATAGCGCCACCCCTTGAGGTTGGCCTGCAAGAAGCGCTGGACCCGTTCCTGCTGGTTGATGACCTCACTCTCCGAGGTGAAGAGGTTGTCTCCGTAGAAGTCGTACCCGATGTCGCGGGGACTGAACACCCGGTAGGGAATGCCCTGTTGCTGCAGGGTGAAGGGCTCGGTTGTGCTGTAGGCGCTGATGGCGTCCGCCTGGCCCCTCAGCAGTGCCTGTACCCCCCGCTCGTAGGGCAGGGTCTCCCACTGCCTGCTGCGAGTGTAGCGATGCAGGTAGGTGAGCAGCTCGTTGGAGCCGGGTTCGAGCATCAGCCGCTTGTTGGCCAGATCGCCCGGGGTCTGGATATCCGGCCGCTCCAGGGTGATGAGCATCAGGGGGGAGTGCTGCAACATGGCGGCGAGCACCACCACTGGGCGACCAGCTGCCCGGGCCAGCAGCAGATCGCTGCCGCGGATGCCGAACTGGGCGCGACCCGTGGTGACTTCATTGATGACGTCGGTGCCCGGCCCCGCCTCCCGCAGGGTGACCTGCAGACCGGCCTCCTGGTAGAACCCCTTGGCGATGGCGGCGTAGTAACCGGCAAACTGGAACTGGTGCTGCCAGGAAAGTTGCAGGATGACGCGCTCATCCGCCCTGAGGGGAGCCGTGGTCAGGGTGGCAATCATCACCCAGAAGGGCAGAAGCCAGCGTACAGGCTGGCGAGATGCATCGGACTCCGTCATACCGCTGTTCTCTCGGGAGGTGCTCTTCTGGCTAGAGTCAAACAATTTCCTGCCATTCGCAAGGGGAGCAGGCCCCAATAAGATGGGGCGCGGGAGGTATTAAAAGTCATTTTTGTGTCATTCATCACGTCAACGGGCATCACGGCTCGTTTTGAAACCTTGTCAACCCGTCACCGGCCCGTTGAAAAGGGCATTAGGTGTCATTCCAGGAGGGATGGCAGCCGCCTCTCTTCTCGCCTGTTAATGATAAACTGCGTGTTTTCGGCGACTCCCTCTTGTCTTCTCCTGTCGTATCAGAAGTTGATGCTTTTGCCCCGATCGGGTGTCGACCTGTGGCGGTCGGGGGACGCCTTCCTCCGTTCAGGGTGGTATGGTAGTCATCCGTTTCCTGTTTTCCGAGAAGGTCCTGTCATGTCTTCCTTGCGCCTGCTGCTCTCCGACTCCCACGATCCTTTGTTCAACCTCGCGGTGGAGGAGTGCATCTTTCGCCAGATGGACCCGGCCCAGCGGGTGCTGTTCCTGTGGCGCAACGACAATACGGTGGTAATAGGCCGGGCCCAGAACCCCTGGAAGGAGTGCAACACCCGCCGCATGGAAGAGGACGGGGTGACCCTGGCCCGGCGCAGCAGCGGGGGCGGCGCCGTGTTCCACGACCTTGGCAACAGCTGCTTCACCTTCATGGCGGGCAAGCCCGGCTATGACAAGAGCGTCTCCACCACCATCGTCATCGATGCCCTCGCCAGACTCGGCGTGAGCGCTTTTGCCTCCGGGCGCAACGACCTGCTGGTGGCGACCCCGGACGGGGATCGCAAGGTGTCGGGTTCGGCCTACCGGGAGACCCATGATCGCGGCTTTCACCACGGTACCCTGCTGCTGGATGCCGATCTCGGCCGCCTCGCCCACTACCTCAATCCCGACCCCAAGAAGCTGGCGGCCAAGGGCATCAGCTCGGTGAGAAGCCGGGTGGCGAACCTTGGCGAGCTGCTGCCTGGTCTGGATCATGAGCAGGTGGTGCAGGCCCTGTGCGACGCCTTCTTTGCCCATCACGGTGAGGTGGTGCAGCCCGAGCATATCTCCCCCGAGCGGATGCCCGACCTGCCCGGCTTTGCCGAGACTTTTGCCCGCCAACGCAGCTGGGAGTGGAACTTCGGCCATGCTCCCGCCTTCAGCCACCTGCTGGAGGAGCGCTTCCCCTGGGGCGGGGTCGAGCTTCATTTCGACGTGGAGAAGGGGGTGATAGGAAGGGCACAGATCTTCAGTGACACCCTGGACCCTGCGCCCCTGGATGACCTGGCCGCACGCCTGCCCGGGGTGGCCTATCGTCCCGACGCCATCGACGAGTTGCTGCGTCAGTGGCGGGCGGCGTTTTCGGCCAACTCCGAGCTGGAAGGATTCTCGGCATGGCTGCTGACCGCCCTGCGCTGACCTTGCCCATGACCAGGATCACAAGATGAACAGGGGAAAAGAGGGGAGAGGGGGCGCGGCGCCCGTCAGGGCGCCAACATGACAAAAAGTAGGGCAGACCATTAGTTATTGTCTCTGTTGATAGAGGTGTCACTGGAGTATAAAAACCGCACCTCAGCAGTATCAATGGTATAAAAATGAATCACTTGGTCTATCTGAAAGATGAGGGCGTCAACGCCGTCTCCCCCGAATTCGCCCGCCGTTTTGCCACCGTCAAAGCCCACTTCTTCTCACGCAATCCCGATCTCTGGCCGGTCTTTCGCGAGCCCGGCTTTGCCACCCTCAACGAGTTTCGCGCCCGTGGACTGGCGCCGGATGCGCGGCTCAATGCCTGGCCCGATGGTCGCGCCCGTCTGGCGGATCTCTGCGAAACCATGCCGGTGCCAGCCACCATGCGCACGCCGGGGGAGCCCATGGCGGAGCTGCTGTTTGCCGGCGCCTTGTCAAAGGATTGGGAGAACCCCTCCAGCGTCGAGAACGTCATCACCATGTCGGCGGATCCCGCCATCTATGGCGCCCAGATGGGCATATTGGCCAATCCCAACCTGGTCTACTCCGAATACGCCGGGGTTGCCGAGGAGCTGGAAAAGAAAGTGGTGCGCCAGATAGCGCTGCTGGCGGGTTACGACCCGGCCCGCGCCACCGGCATCTTCACCCAGGGGGGGACGTTTTGTAACCTCTACGGCTACCTGCTCGGCATCCGCAAGAGCCTGCCACAGGCCAAGCACAAGGGGCTCGGTCATTATCAGGACTACCGCATCATCAACTCCCAGGGCGGTCACTACTCCAATATCACCAACCTCTCCCTGCTCGGGGTGGACATCGAGAACAAGACCATCCGCATCCAGGTCGGCGAGAACAACGACATCGATCTCGACCACCTCGAACGTACCCTGACCGCCTGCTTCTCCCTTCACCACGTGGTGCCCACCATCATGCTCACCATGGGCACCACCGACACCTTCGGGGTGGATAGGGTCAAACCCGTGGTCGAGCTGCGGGATCGCCTCTGCGAGCGGTTCGAGGTGGCGGTCAGGCCCCACATCCACGTCGACGCCGCCATCGGCTGGTCGATGATCTTCTTCCTGGATTACGACTTTGCCGCCAACCCGCTCGCCATCAACGCCGCCACCCTGGCGGGGATCGAGCGCAACGTGAGCCGCTTCGCCGAGCTCAGATACGCCGACTCCTTCACCGTGGACTTCCAGAAGTGGGGCTATGTGCCCTACACCTCCAGCCTGGTGATGATAAAAGAGCAGAGCGATCTCAAGGCGATGGAGAACGATCCGGAGAACTTCTCCTACTTTGAGCGGGACATCCAGGGTCAGACCCACCTGCAATCCACCATCGAGTGCTCCCGTGGGGCGAGCGGCCTGTTCGGTGCCTATGCGGCCCTCAACTACCTGGGGGTGGAGGGGTATCGCACCGTGCTGGCCCACTGCCTGCAAAACGCCAACTACTTCCGCTTCCGGTTAAGCCAGCTCGGCAACGTCAAGCTGGTGGCCCAGGAGAATCAGGGGCCCAGTGTCGGCTTCAAGCTCTACAACCCCGAGTGGGTGCAGGACCCGGAAGCCGAATTCGCCTTCGAGCTGGCCCGCAGCCCGGATGCGGCCTACAAGGCGCGGCTGGCACGCAACACCGACTACCACCGCAGCCTGTTCAAGGGACGCGGCAAGGTGGGGCTCTACACCAACTGGGTGGAGGCGGTGGCGCACTCGGAATACGACGAGCGTGGCAAGTACTCCTATATCGCCGGGGAGAAGGCGGTCTTCATGAACCCCGCCTGCGGCCGTGAGCAGATCGACGCCTTTATCGCGCATATTCGTGGCTGAAGAGCCGCATCTTGTGATGTCATAAATAAAAACGGCGGGATAATCCCGCCGTTTTTATGGCTCAAGGCAGTGGTTACCGTTTCTGGATAGCGGTCACGGTGAGCTTGCCGGCCGGGTTTTCGGCGTGAAAGCGCACCGCATCCCCCACCTTCAGATCCTTGAGCAGGTCCGTATCGGCCACCCGAAAGACCATGGTCATGGGGGGCATCTTGAGGTTGGTGATCGCCTCGTGCCTGATCCCGACCTTGCCGCTCGCGGCATCGAGGCGGGTGATGGTCCCCTTGGTCAGGGTCTGCTCGGTTTGCATGGCGGCCATGTCGTGGCCCTCATGGTTCATCCCCTCCATTTGCGCCATGTCGTGGCCCTGATGGTTCATCATCTCGGCAGCCTGCAGGCCGGTGTGGGTGGCAAGGCCCAGCAGCAATGTCAGGGTCAGCGTCTTGTAGTTCATGGTGTTTTCCTTCAATCGTTCAGTCGAAAAGGGTTGGGAAATCGGGTCATTCGGATTGTTGATAAGCAGGCAGGCTGCGGCTGCGCCAGAGGTAGTAGGCGGCGGGCAGCACCAAGAGGGTCAGCACCAGCGCGCTCACCATGCCGCCGATCATGGGGGCGGCGATGCGCTGCATCACCTCGGAGCCGGTGCCGTGGCTCCACATGATGGGCAGCAGGCCGGCGATGATGGTCACCACCGTCATCATCTTGGGGCGCAGGCGCAGGGCGGCGCCGTGGATCACCGCACGATGCAGCCCCGCCTGGTCCGGCTTGCCGCTGGCCACGAGCTCATCCCAGGCGTGGTTGAGGTAGACCAGCATCAGGACGCCAGTCTCCACCGCCACCCCCGCCAGGGCGATAAAGCCCACCCCGACTGCCACCGAGAGGTTGAAATCGAGCAGCCAGAGGGTCCAGATCCCGCCCACCACCGCCAGCGGCAAGGTGGTGAGAATGAGCAGCACCTCCTGGAAGCGGCGAAACGCCAGATAGAGCAGCAGCACGATAATGGCGACGGTCAATGGCACCACGTAGGCGAGGCGTGCCTTGGCCCGCTCCATGTACTCGTATTGGCCGGACCAGGTGAGGGCGTAGCCCGCCGGCAGCACCAGCTGCTTGCCCACCTCGGCCTTGGCTTCATCGACGAAGGAGCCGATATCGCGGCCGCGAATATCGACGAAGACCCAGCCGTTGAGGCGCGCGTTTTCACTGCGCAGCATGGGCGCCTCGTCGCTGATGTAGACCCGCGCCACGTCCGCCAGCGCGATGCGGGCACCGCTCGGGGTCACCAGCGGCAGCAGCTCGAGGCTCGCCACCGAATCGCGATAGCTCTGGGGATAGCGCAGGTTGATGGGGTAACGCTCGCGCCCCTCGATGGTCTGGCCCACCTCCATGCCGCCCACCGCGGTGGCGAGCACCGCCTGCACGTCGGCGATATTGAGGCCGTAACGGGCCGCTTTCAGCCGGTCGATGTCCACCTTCACATAGCGGCCGCCCGCTACCCGCTCGGCGTAGACCGATGAGGCGCCCTCCACCTTGCCGACGATCTGTTCCAGCTGCTGGCCGAGCTGCTGGATCACCTTGAGATCGGGCCCCGCAATCTTGATGCCCACCGGGGTCTTGATGCCGGTGGCCAGCATGTCGATGCGGGTCTTGATGGGGGGCACCCAGGCGTTGGTGAGGCCGGGGAAGTGGATGAGGGAGTCGAGCTCTTCTTTCAGCTTCTCCGGGGTCATGCCGGGGCGCCACTGATCGCGGGGCTTGAGCTGGATGCTGGTCTCCATCATCACCAGATCGGCTGGGTCGGTGGCCGATTCGGCGCGGCCTGCCTTGCCGAACACGTTCTGCACCTCGGGCACGGTGCGGATCAGCTTGTCGGTCTGCTGCAAAATCTCCCGCGCCTTGCCCACCGAGATATTGGCTGCTGTGGTGGGCATGTACATGATGTCCCCCTCGTCCAGCGGCGGTATGAACTCGGAGCCCAGGTACTTGAGAGGCCAGAAGCCCGCCACCGTCACCACGGCGGCGATGGCCAGAGTGGTTTTCGGACGGGCCAAGACGGCTTTCAGCAGCGGCACATAGCCCTGGCTCAGCCAGCGGTTGAGCGGGTTGGCCTGCTCCGCCATCACCTTGCCACGGATGAAGTAGCCCATGATCACCGGCACCAGCGTGATGGCGAGCGCCGCAGCGGCAGCCATGGCATAGGTCTTGGTGTAGGCGAGGGGGTGGAACATCCGCCCCTCCTGCGCCTCCAGCGCGAACACCGGCAGGAAGCTGATGGTGATGATCAGCAGGGAGAAGAAGATGGCGGGGCCCACCTCGATGCTCGCCTCGGTGATGATGCGCCAGCGGTTCTTGTCGGTGAGCGCCTCCCGCTCCATGTGTTTGTGGACGTTCTCGATCATCACGATGGCGCCATCCACCATGGCGCCGATGGCGATGGCGATGCCGCCGAGCGACATGATGTTGGCGTTGATCCCCTGCAGGTGCATGACGATAAAGGCGGTCAGGATGGCGATGGGCAAGGAGATGATCACCACCAGGGACGAGCGCAGGTGGAACAGGAAGGCGAGGCAGACCAGCACCACCACCGCGAACTCCTCCACCAGCTTGCCGGAGAGGTTGTCGATGGCGCGCTGGATAAGGTCGGAGCGATCGTAGACGGTGACCACCTCCACCCCCTCTGGCAGGCTGCTCTTCAGCTGGGCGAGCCGCGCCTTGACCCCGTCTATGGTGTGCTGGGCATTCTCGCCATAGCGCATGACGATGATGCCGCCCACCACCTCCCCTTCACCGTTGAGCTCGGCCAGGCCGCGCCGGCTCTGGGGGCCGGTGACCACATCCGCCACGTCGCCCAGCAGCAGTGGGGCGCCGCGTACATTGGTACCGAGCGGGATCTGCTTCAGATCCTCGACGCTCTTGAGGTAGCCATTGGAGCGCACCATGTACTCCGCTTCCGCCATCTCGATGACGGAGGCACCGGTCTCCTGATTGCCCTGCTTGATGGCGGTCTCGATTAGGGAGAGCGGAATGCCGTAGGCGCGCAGCTTGTCCGGGTCGACCCGCACCTGATACTGGCGCACCATGCCGCCCACGGTGGCGACCTCGGAGACCCCGTCCACCGTCTGCAGCTCGTACTTGAGGAACCAGTTCTGCAGGGAGGTGAGCTCGCTCAGGTCATGCTTGCCGGTTCTGTCCACCAGCGCGTACTGATAGACCCAGCCCACCCCGGTTGCATCGGGGCCGAGCTGGGGACGGGCAGAGGCAGGCAGGTTGGGGGCAACCTGGCTCAAATACTCCAGCACCCGGGCACGGGCCCAGTAGAGGTCGGTGCTGTCGTCAAACAGCACATAGACGAAGGAGTCGCCGAAGAAGGAGTAGCCGCGCACCGTGGTCGCCCCCGGTACCGCCAGCATGGCGGTGGTGAGCGGGTAGGTGACCTGATCCTCCACCACCTGAGGTGCCTGGCCCGGATAGGCCGTCTTGATGATCACCTGCACATCGGAGAGATCCGGCAGGGCGTCTACCGGGGTCTGCTTGACCGACCAGAGCCCCCAGGCGGTGAGCATGAGGGTCAATAGCAGTACCAGGAAGCGGTTGCCGATGGACCAGCGAATAATCGACGGGATCATGATTGGGCTCCTTGCTCATTGGGTGCAGAGAGCTGAGCCTGTTTGTCGACAAGGTAGCAAATGATGGAAGGGATCATGGCTTGGCTCCCATATTGTGCTGGCTATGGTCCATGCCTTCCATCTTGCCCATCTCATCCGTTGCTGGCTTGGCGTCGTCGTCAGTAGCGGGTGCCTTCTCCTGATGGATGGTGGTGATGCGGTACTCATCCCCCTCCTGCATCACTTGCAGGTGCAGGGTCTGCCCCTCGGCCAGCTGGCTGATGTCGACCCCCTCGGCAACGCTGAACTCCATCTCCATAGCGGGCCACTGCCACTCGGGGATGGGCTGGTGGGAGACCATCAGGGTACGGTTGGCCAGATCGATGCTTTCAACCTCGCCCTGGGTCCACACCTGGGCGGGGCGCACCGCCGTCATGCGCTGGAAGTCAGAATCGATGGCCGATTCGGAGTCGAGCAGGAACTGGGCCGAGCTGACGATGCTGTCCCCAGCCTCTACCCCTGCCTTGATGGCGACCTTGTCGCCAAACTGGGGGCCCAGAGTGACGGCCACCGACTTGAAGCTGCCATCCCCCAGCGCCAGCACCAGCCTGTCCTGGCTGCCGGTGCGGATCACCGCTTCGCTCGGCACCACCAATTGCGGCTCACCCTTGCCCGCCTGAATGCTCACCTTGGCGAACATATTGGGTTTCAGAAACTCGTCCGGGTTGGCGAAGCGCAGCCGCACCTTGAGGGTGCGGGTGGTGGCATCCAGGGTCGGGTAGAGGTAATCGACCCGGCCCTGCCAGTGGCGGCCGGGGGCATAGTCGAGGGTCATGGTGACCGGATCGCCCACCTTCAGCTGGGCCGCCTGGCGTTCGAACACCTCGGCACTGACCCACACCTGCTTGAGGGGGCTGATGTTAAAGAGCGCTGCGGCGGGCTCCACATACTGGCCTTCGCGCACCTTCAGCTCGGAGACATAGCCGCTGCTGGGGGCATAGATGCGCACCGTCTCCTGCACCTGGCGGGTGCGCTTGAGAGCAGCTATCTGATCCGCCGGCACCTGCAGGGATTTAAGCTTGCCCTCGGCGGCGCGCAGCAGCAGGGGGTTGGCTGTGTTGAGGGCGAGCAGATACTCGTGTTGGGCGTTGACCAGATCCGGGGCGTAGAGCTCGTAAATCAGACTCCCCTTGCTCACCTGCTGCCCCTCGCTCTTGATGGCGAGGGTGCGGATCCAGCCTGCCATGCGGGCGTTGACCGCCTCCAACCTGTCCTCGTCGTAACCGACATAGCCCACCGTTTCGATCTGCTGGTGGATGGGCAGCTTCTCCACCTTGGCGAGCCGCACCCCCAGGTTCTGCTGGATCTCGGGGCTGATGGTGACAGTGCCCGGTGAGCCGCCCTGTTTTTCCTCATAGACGGGGATGAAGTCCATCCCCATGTTGTCCTTGGCGGGGGCATCGCGCTTGTCGCGGGGATCCATGGGGTTGACCCAGTAGAGCGGCGTCTTCTCCTTGGCAGCGGAGCCAGCAGTGGTCTGTTTGGCGGCCCAGTAGCCGCCACCGGCGCCGAGGGCCAGCAGCAGGGCGGACATCAACAGTGTCTTGTTCATGACAAGCCTCCGGCGCGAGTCTGCATGCAGAAAGTGCAGGAGGATAAGGTGCCCGCGAAGGCAGCAACCTTGGACGGTGAAAAGTAGGCTGGTGACATAATACGTCTTCTCTTGTGCAGGCCGCCGGTCGGGTGAGGTGCAAGGCATCACCCAAGGGATTGGCGGCAAACGGGGCGCAGCTGTGTCAGCGCGCACGGCTCCCTGTGAGCGGGCCGGTTTGGCCGGGGCACAGGGTCAGGCAAGGCGGCAGAAAACGGGCAAGCCGAGGCTTGTTGCTGCCGCGAGAGAAGCGCTTTCTAGTGGCGCAGCACCGACAACATCAGGTGTCGGCGTGGCCAGGAGGGGGGATGGGTGCCGCGGGATCGCAGGAAGGGATCCCGCAACCAGTTGTCCAGCAGGGGGGCGAGGCGCCACGAAGGGAGCAACAGCAGGGGAAGCAGCAGTGACAGCAGCAGGCCGAGCAGGGGCGGCGCACTGGTGGCGCCGAAGAGGCCGCTCTGCATCTGGCACTCCTCCCCGGGCGGGGCCGCCTCACTCTGGGGGCCGCCGTGGCAGGAGAGGGAAGCTGTGTCGGCCTGGTGCATGGCGGTGTGCTGCACCGGCTCGCTCTGGTGCAGTCCATGATGCGCCGGAGCCAGGATGGATGCGGATGCGTCACTTGGCAGGGCGGTGGCCGCCCCATGCCAGCCGATGCACAGGGTGAGATTGCAGACGAGCATCAGCCCCAGCAACAGCCGGGCGATGAACGTGGTGGGCAATCTCGATGAGAGCATGGGTGGTTTCCCTGTGACGGATGGGCCGAATCTAAACCTTGCCGAAAGGAGAAGGTCAAGGCCTGGCAAGCACCGTCTGCCTGGGAATTGACATGGATTAAGAAAGGGCGGGGCAGTGAACAGAAAAAGCCCCCGCATGGGCGGGGGCAGGTTCTTTTGGCGAGGGCTAGCCTGGCGTGGGGATCAGGCGAAGCAGGTCCAGATGGGGGCGTGATCCGAGGGTTTGTCGATGCCGCGCAGCTCGTAGTCGATGCCGGTCTCGGTCACTTTGTCCTTGAGGGCGTCGGAGGCCATGATGAGGTCGATGCGCAGGCCCCGGTTCTCGTCAAAGCCCCTGGAGCGGTAGTCGAACCAGGAGAAGCGCTCGCACTCGGTGGGGTTGGCGGCGCGGAAGGTGTCGGTGAGGCCGAACCCCTTGAGCCGCTCCATCCATTCCCGCTCGATGGGCAGGAAGGAGCACTTGCCATCCCGCAGCCAGCGCTTGCGGTTCGCCTCGCCGATGCCGATGTCGAGATCCGTGGGGGAGATGTTCATATCCCCGATCAGCGCTATCTGGTCGTCCGGGGTGTGGTGGGTCTCGAGGTAGTGCTGCAGGTCTTCATAGAACTTCTGCTTGGCCGGGAACTTGGTCTCGTGATCCTGGCTCTCCCCCTGGGGGAAGTAGCCGTTCATCACCTTGATGACGGAGCCGTCTTCCCGCTTGAAGCTGGCCATGATCATGCGGCGCTGGGCATCTTCCGGATCGGTGGGGAAGCCCTTTTGCACCTCGATGGGAGCCTGCTTGCTCATGATGGCGACCCCGTAGTGCCCCTTCTGGCCGTGGAAGACCACGTGGTAGCCCATGGCCTCCACGTCCGCGACCGGGAAGGCTTCGTCGTGCACCTTGATCTCCTGCAGGCCGATCACGTCCGGCTGGTGCTTGTCGATAAGGGCTTGCAACTGATGAAGACGGGCACGCAGGCCATTGATATTGAAAGAGATGATCTTCATGTTCGGGGTGCTCATGTCGTTTTTGTTCGTCGCTTATTGGACTAGGAATCCGCGATGGATGCAAGTTCGGGGGCTGTGACTGGCGCAGCGGCTCGGGAATCTGTTCACGATCTGTCGCGAGAGTCTGTCAGCAAGGTGACGCGCAGCAGAGGAACCTGAGTGCATGGGAGCGCCTGGCGACACACAAGCGAGCAGCACATGAGCCTTGGAAGCAGCCTCCCAGCAAGATCGTGGACTGGTTTCTAGCGGGTCATCTTCTTGACAAACACCACCACGAACAGTGCCAGCGTGAAGCTGCCGGTAAAGGCTTCGAAGGCGGCGAAGATCCGCGACAACCCCACCGGGGTGAAGTCCCCATACCCCAGCGTGGTGAAGGTCACCACGCTGTAGTAGAGGCACTCCATCAGGAAGATGGCGTTCTGCTCCAGGGGGGCGTCCGGGCGATAGATGAGGTGGGTGCCCGCGAAGTTGAGGCCGCAGAAGAAGTAAAAAATGCTGCAGATGACGATGAGCAGCAGGGAGAAGAGCACCACCCGCATCGGGGCCTCGCCGTAGCCGCAGAAGAGATCCACTATCCAGGAGGCGAAGCGGCGGTAGGACCAGAACGGCATCTGCAGGCGGCGCATGGTGAGCTCATGCCGGATGTAGCGACCGGACATGGTGAAGATGCCCTGGGCCTCCGAGGCCTTGCGCAGATCCCGGTAGGTTTCCTCCGCCTCCTTGAACCAGACGCGGGCCTGCGCCGGGTCCCGCTCGCGGCGCCCCTTTCTGTCCTGCATCAGCCGCTTGCCCGTCTCCAGGTTGTCGAGGCGGGTGTTCTTCCAGCGGATGCCGAGCAGGTTGACGTCGTCGAGGGTGGCGCAGTGGAGGTTCGCTTCGCTCAGATCGGCCTTCATCAGGCTGCCGCCCTTGATGCGAATGCCGTAGAGATGGGCACCTCGCAGGTTGGCGCGATAGAGGTTGCACTGCTCCAGCAAGAATCCCTCCGGACCCTGCCTGTTCACCAGGTTGAGATCCGCCAGCTCGGCGCGGGCCAGTTGCAGGCCGTGGCACAGGCCTCCCTGGCGCACATAGCGCTCCAGCGCCTGGGCGGTATCAGGGGTGTTGTGGGCCGCAGCGGGGTCGTGCCAGCGGCAGAGATCATGATCCCCTGCCTCTTCGGTGCAGTGGCGGCCATCGGCCACCAGGTATCGGCACATTGCCATGGTGTTGCCCCTCCCTTCCCTGAGTCAGTATCAGCATAGGTGAGGGGAGGAGGGGGGATATCAGCTGTGCTGATGATATTCCTGGCGCAGCTTGCGAAAACGTTCCTGCTGGGCGGGGTTGAGGGGGATGCCCTCCAGCACCTCCAGGGTCTCCTTGCACTCGGCGCCAAACTCCGGGCTCTTGCGGTTCTTCTGCATGAGTTGCAGCAGCACCTGGATCTTGTTGAGGGCGGCGCCGGTATTGGCGGGCGCCCGGCGCAGGGCCTCGCGAAAGTGGCCGAGGGCCTGCTCCAGCTCCCCGGCCTGATAGGCCTTGATGCCCAGATCGTTGAGCTGCTGATAGCGCTGGCGCCGCTCCTGCACCGTCTTGTCATCCCGGGTCACCTGGATGCAGGTGGTGAGCAGCCGATCCTCATCCTCCGCCAGCAGGGATTGCAGGCTCTCGGCGTACTCGAACTCCCCGAGCTGATAGAGGGCGAGTATGGTCTCGCCAAGGAGGGCCGGAGGCATGGTGGCGGGCTCGTCCAGCCAGTTCTGGTTGGCGCGATAGAGCATCTTCTTGCCCTTTAGCAGCTCCCCCAGGGCGATGCGCACCCGGGCCTGGCAGATCTGCTCGAACACCGGGTAGTTGAACTCCGACATCATCAGGGAGTCGCGGATGCGCGACAGGGCGGAGTTCACCTGCTTTTGCAGGTTGGCGATGTGGTAGCCGTCGTTGCTGTTGAGGGCGTAGAGAGTGAGGGTCTGGATATAGGCCCCGAGATAATGGGGCGTGCGGTGGATCGAGTTGCGCGACAAGTCGATGAGGGCGAGCAGCACGTCCTTGGCCTGGGTGTAGTCGTGCCGTTGCAGGCACACCTCCGCCAGACGGCGGGAGAGCTGCACCGACTGGGGAGAGATGTCCACCGCCCGGCGCAGCTCCTGCTGGGCTTGCTCGTCATTGCCCAGCGCCAGCAGGGATTCCGCGAGCCAGAGGTAAGCCTCCACCATCAGGGGGGTGTGTTTCAGGGTGGCTTGCAGGTGACTTACCGCCTCCTCGTGCAGACCCAGGGTATGGCACGCCTTGCCCAGGGTGAGGCGAGCCCAGCTGTTCTCCTGCCCCGCCAGCAGCTGGCGCATCAGGCTGCGGGCCTCCTTGGCCTGGCCCAGCTTGAGCTGGGTATCGGCCTGCAGGCAGCGGCAGAAGTTGGCAAAGCGGGGCACCGCGTCCGCCTGTTTGGCACAGGCCTCCACCAGGGCGGGCAGATCGTCCCGGGTGAGGGCGCTGAAGACGCTCTCCAGCGCCTGGCGCCGGGCGAGGGCGCGTTTGAGGCGAAACGAGAACTGCTCCTGGGAGAAGGGCTTCATCAGGTATTCGTCGGGCTCGGCTTCCAGCGCGCTCAGCACCATGGCGCGGGAGCCGTCGCTGCTGACCATGATCACCACGCTCTGGGGCGGAATGAGTTGCTGATCCCGCAGGCTCTCCAGCAACTGGCGGCCGTTCTCGCCCGCCCCCAGCTCATAGTCGAGCAGATAGATGTCGAAGCTCTCTTTCTGGCAGCGGCGGCGCGCCTCGTCGGCGGAGTTGGTGTAGGTGATGCGGTTGATGCCGATGTTGATCAGCATCGCCTTCATCATCATCTGGAAGGAACGCTGTTCGTTGACCAGCAGGATGCGCTTGGGCTTGGGCTGGGGTTTCTTCTCGGGTACGGAGTCCGGTGTCTGCATCTGTCTGGCATCAAGGCGCTACGGGCTGGTGGGAGAAGTGTGCCACCAAAGTCCGCAGGCAGGCAATTGCACATGGGGAGGCCCCCCGGTTTTTCCCGCAGACCTTGGGTGAAAAAAAGGGTGTCTTGCCTTTGATCCCGGTCAAGGGAAGGCGAGTTGGCACTGGCAGGCGACGTCCCGGTTTTTAGACTTGAAGAGCGTCAGCATGCGGGAGGCGGCAGAGGGCAGGGTGCCCGTCTGCTCCCTTGCCCGCTCACAAGGAGGGATCAGATGAGTTTGCTACCAAGTCGCACCAGCCTGTTTGATGATCTGTTCCACGACATGGCCTCCGGCTTCTACATCCGCCCCCTGCACGGGGACCCGTTGCCCAGCCAGATCAAGCTGGATCTGCGGGAGAGCGGGGATGACTACCTGCTGCAGGCGGAATTGCCCGGAGTGGCGAAGGAGGACATCCACGTGGACGTGCACGGCAAGCTGGTGACCCTGAAGGCGGAGATCCGCCAGTTTGACAGCCAGAACAAGGATGAACGGGCCCTGCGCAGCGAGCGCTACTATGGCAGCGTGTCGCGCAGCGTCGAGCTGCCGGTGGAGGTGTCGCCAGAGCAGGTGAGCGCCCGCTTTGACAACGGCATCCTCACCCTGCGCCTGCCCAAGCAGGCGGCCAGCCCCGCGCCCCACCGCATCCCCATCGAATAGGCGGTCAGTGAACGAGGCCCCGCACTGCGGGGCCTCGTCATTCAGGGCTGCTTGCGCACCAGATAGGGAGCAAACTCGGGGGTGTGGCTGGCGGCAAAGCCCGTGGCGGTCTTCTCGATGAGATAGACCGCCAGCTTGTGCTCCCTGGCAAAGGCCATCGCCCGCTCGGGGCCCATCACCATGAGGGCGGTGTCGAGGGCATCGGCCTCCAGGGCCGTGGGGGTGATGACGGTGGCGGAGACCAGCTTGTGGGTCACGGGCTCGCCGGTGGCAGGATCGATGATGTGGGAGTAGCGCTTGCCGTCGAGCTCGTAATAGTTGCGATAGCTGCCGGCGGTGCTCACCGCCATGCCGTTCGGGGTCACCACGTCTTCGATGGCGCCCGGTCTGTCCGAGGGCTCGACGATGGCCACCCGCCAGGGATTGCCCTTGTCGTTGTGCCCCTTGCTGCGCACCGCCCCCGCCACCTCGATGAGGTAGTTGTGGACCCCTTTTTGTTCCAGCAGCCCGGCTATCTCGTCGGAGGCCGCCCCCTCGCCCAGGGTGGAGAGATCCAGATAGAGGTCTGGGATGGCCTTGCCGAGCAGGAAGTGATCCCCCTCGGGGGTCAGGGTGAGCTTGTCGATGCCGACCCGCTCCCGCGCCTTGGCGATCTGCTCTGCGCTGGGTCGCCTGACCGGGCGCTTGTCCGGCCCGAACCCCCACAGATTGACCAGGGGCCCCACGGTGACATCGAGAACCCCCCGGGTGAGGTGCCCGGCGTCAATGCCCTGTTGCACAATCTTCGCCATGGTGGCCGGGATGACCTGGGGGGGCTGCCCCGTTCCCTGATTGAAGCGGGAGATGAGGGAGCCCGGATCATAGGTGGAGATCTCCTTGTTCAGGCGTGCCAGCAGTGCCTCCACCTCCTGATGCAGTGCCCCCTGTCCGCCGGGGAAGGGGTCGCTCAGGGTCACCGCATAATAGGTGCCCATGGTATTGCCCTGGATGCGGGTCTGGGTCGGGGCCGGCTGGCAGGCGCCAAGCAGCAGGATCAGGGAGAGCAGCAGGGTGCGCGCCAGCGCAGACGCAAAGGGGAACTTCATCTCTCATTCTCGCGGGAGTCATCGACGGGGGAGCAGCTTAGCCAACGGCTGCGGTGTTGGCGAGTGGCCGTGGGCGGGAAGGCCGCAAATAATTAAGCCGGAGGGGAATTTGATCAACCCGCTTTGGGCCCGGGGTCGGGAGAAAAGAAGTGACCGGGCCCTCAGGCTGGCCCAAAAGCCATCGTCCTTCGGCGACATTTGAATACAATGAAGATCGATCCTGACAGCATCTTTGCGGGTCGCGCCCACGGGGGCGAGATGCCTGTGCTGTCATCCTTCGTCAATCAAAGGAGAAAATGATGAAAAAGGTGTTAACCCTGCTGCTTCTTGGCTCCCTCGCCACCCCGGTCCTGGCCGACGAGTGCGCACTGGTGATCGAAGGCAATGACGCCATGCAGTACAACCAGACCGCGATGAGCGTGCCGGCCACCTGCAAGGAGGTGACGGTGACCCTCAATCACACGGGCAAGCTGCCGGTGGCCAACATGGGCCACAACTGGGTGCTGGCCAACACCGCCGACTATCAGGCCATCGCCACCGCCGGCATGAGCGCCGGGGTCGATCACGACTACCTGCCCAAGGATGACCCCAGGATCCTGGCCCACACCAAGTTGGTGGGGGGCGGCGAGAGCACCAGCGTCACCTTCAAGACCGACGGCCTGGCGGGCAAGGATCTCACCTTCTTCTGCTCCTTCCCGGGCCACTTCGCCCTGATGAAGGGCAGCTTCAAGGTGGGGTAGTGCCAAGGGTCGTGTCGCCGCCAGCACAAGCAAAAGCCGGGAGGGTCCCGGCTTTTTGTTTTGACCCTTATAGCCAGAGGGTAAACTCCGCCAGGTCATAGCATTTGATATTCTTTTCTGCGCACTTCGTTGCTTCAGACTTCAACCATTCGAATGCTGCTTTTTTGTGCCCTTGGCCTTCAATCAAGATAATGACATTAGGTTCTGGTGCTTTATGGGCACTTTGTAAAAAGAAAGGAAACTTACGGTCAACTGAGCCTGAAACCTGTTGTTGGTGAGGTTCCACTCTAGTCAAGCCATCGAGTGGATGGTTAATGACAAAAGCACTAAAGGCTTTCAATCCATACAGATCTTCGTAGGGGACTCTAGTCTTGAACGTCTTGGGAATAGCAAGGTTATTTCCTTCTGCATATTTAAATTCCTCTAAGATGCCCCTTATTTTTGTCTGCAACTGTTGATTACTTTTTTCTTCTTCAGTACTGAGCTCAGGTGGTGCTTCAAATCCGTCCAATGTGTATTGCATAGGATCTCTCATCACATAAACCAGAGAGACCCATGCTACTCCCATGAGGCCAAATATCAATCTTCAGATGATTTTTTGGCCTAGTCATAAATGGGCTGCGGTTATTGTACGTTTGCTTGCAGGGTAAAGAAGGCGAGGGTGGTCTTCTTCCCGCACTCGAAGCGGATGCTCTCCTCCCCCTGCACCACCAGGGTCTCGCCCGGTGCGACCTGTTGCCCCTGCACGGTGAGCTGGCCCTCCAGCAGGTGGCAGAGGTAGCACTTGTCCGCCTCCAGGGTGAGGCTGAGGGGGAAGGGCAGGTTCAGCACCCGCACGTTGGCGCTGATGCGCGCCGGGTGGTAGATGAGCCCGAGATCCGTCACCTCTTTTTTCAGCAGCTCGCAGCGGGTCTCGTCATCCCCGCTGAAGTGGGCCGCCTCGAAAGTGGCGTAGGGGTGGCCGTTGAGCACGAAACCGGCACCGCTGACGGGCAGCAGGATGCGCTGGTAGCCGGGAAAGCGGGAGAAACTCCCTGCTTCCTTGATGGGGGCCGAGCTCAGCCGGTAGTCAAAGTCGAGCTTGTCCAGGGTCGAACCAGGGGGGGAGATCAGGATCTGGGCCGTGGTGCCCTGCCTGTTCTTCCAGGGCATTTTCAACTGGTCGGACTCTTTAATCAGGGTGATCACGATGGCGCCTCGGCGGGAAGGGGAGAGTGGGGCCAGTGATACCATCTCCGGGAGTGGCTCACAAGGCGCCGCCAGCGCAGGCCGCGCTGGTTGGCCACAAATCAGGCAGCGGCCCCCCTGACGCTGACCCTAATCGGTCGACTCAAGCCCTTTTTCTATCTTGTCCAGCAGTTGCTGCAACTGCGCTATCTCCGCCGGCGTCAGCAGGGAACACAGCCGTTCGTCGAGCCGTGCGGCCTCCTGCTCCCCCTGGTTGACCCGCTCGCAGGCCAGCGGGGTCAAGGCCAGACAGATGCTGCGTCTGTCAGTGGGATGGGGCCGCTTCTCGATGAGCCCCTGTTTCTCCATCTCCTGCAGCAGGCGCGTCACCTGCGCCTTGTCGCGGCCCGACCGCTGCGCGATGAGCTGCGGCGTGGCGGGATCCAGCGCATGGATCAGTTGCAGCACCTTGTAATGGAGGGGGCTAAGGGCGATCTGCTGTGCCCGGAAATGCTGGGTCATGGCGATTTTGTACTGATCGAGGATCCGGAAGAGGCGATTTGATAACATCATGGTTGATAAAGTCAACTTAAAAGAGTTTAATTGATTTTATCAACCATGTGAGCAAAAGCCCAGCCCGAGAGGAGATGAAAGATGCCACACACCTATCGTGTACAGGTCCAGTCGCTGGACCGCGAGGTGCCCCCGTTGCAGTTCGACTGCCAGAATCACGACGACATCTTTGCCATCCTGGCGCTCAGCAAGGGGAAGCTGGCCATGTCGGAGCAGGAACATCAGGCGTTTATCGTCGGGTTGAAGCTGTTTGGCGAAGTCATGATGCAGCATCGCAAAGAGGAGCTGTTCAAGGGGTTGCTCCCCCATTTCAAGCAATTCATGGGGCAACTGAAACGCACCGCCAGGGGAGAGGAGGCGGTGGTCGCCCCTTCCTAGTGACCCCTGTCCTGACCCCAGGGGCGAGTGGTCCCGCCAGCATGCCTGATGCAAAGGAAGCCCCGAGGTTGTGATCCCGGTACTGTCAAAGCGGCGACGGCCCGCTACACTGGCAGCTCGTTTCACGGAGGACCCATGACCCACAAGATCATTCTGGATACCGATCCCGGCATCGACGATGCCATGGCCATTCTGTTTGCCGAGGCGCACCCCGCCATTGACCTGCTCGCCATCACCACTGTGTTTGGCAATGCCACCATCGAAAACGGCACCCGCAACGCCCTCTGGCTCAAACAAAAATATGGCATGAAGGCGGACGTGGCCCGGGGCGCCGCCGCGCCGTTGCTGCGCGAGCCCGTGGGGCCGACGACGGTGGTGCACGGCCCGAGCGGCTTTGGCGACGTCCAGGCGGGGGAGGTGACCCTCATCCCGGATCCCCGCCCGGCCTGGCAATACATCGTCGAGACGGTGAAGGCCCATCCCGGCGAGATCACGCTAGTGACCATCGGGCCCCTCACCAACCTGGCGCTGGCGCTCGAGGCGGCCCCCGAGGTAGCCGCCCTGGTGAAAGAAGTGGTCGTGATGGGCGGCGCCTTTGGCGTCAACGGCCATCGCGGCAACGTGACCCCCTATGCCGAGGCCAATATTCACGACGATCCCGATGCGGCGGACCGGGTCTTCACCGCCCCCTGGCCCCTGGTGATCATCGGGCTCGACGTCACCCAGCAGAGCATCTTCACCGCCGACTATCTGGATGCCCTGCGGGACGATGTGGGGGAGCCGGGCCGCTTCCTGTGGGATGTCAGCCGCTTCTACCTGCGCTTCTATTCCGAGCGCATCGGCATGGCGGGGTGCCATGTGCACGATCCCTCCGCCATCGCCTATGTGATCGATCCTGCGCTGTTCACCCTGCGCAAGGGGCCGGTGCGAGTCATCACCGAGGGGCCCGCCATCGGCCATACCCTGCAGAAGTTTGACGACACCCGCCATCCCCATGACGAGTGGGCCCACTGCCCGGCCCAGCAGGTCGGGGTCGCGGTGCGGGATCAGGCCCTGCTCGCCCTCTATCGGGATACCCTGGTGGCCTGGGGCAAGGGGCGCCGATAAGGCCCGGCAGTGAGTGAAAGCGTGATGGCGGCCGGGTCATGGTGAGGCGCCCCCGGTTATACTGGCGAACATCGGGTTGACGGGAGGAAGACGCAATGGCCTGGTTGTCTCTGTTGGTGGCGATAGCCCTGATCGGGTGGTTGATGACGCTGGGGCGCGGCGCCCTGTTCGAGGTCCGGCTCGCGCCGGGCAAGGTGGTGGTGAAGCGTGGCTCGGTGCCGCCGCGCTTTGTGACCCAGGCGACCCAGATCCTGCACCATGAGCCGGTGCGCGGGCGCATCCTGGGTCTGCGGGACGGCAACGGGGTGAGGCTGGTCTTCTCCCGCTCCATCCCCGAGCCCGTGGCCCAGCGCCTGCGCAACATCTTCCCCTACGGGGATTACCGGGGGCTCTCCCCGAGCCCTGACGGGCGAAAATCACGCTGAGCGGTCGCCGTGGCGACCCTCATTTCCAGACGCCGGGCCCTGTGCCCGGCGTCTGCGTTTTCAGCGTTTCGCCAGGAGGCCCTGTTGCGGTCAGCGCGGCCCTTGCAAGGGCCTGATCGCCTCGACCAGAAAGTCGATGAAGGCGCGGGTCTGGGGTTTGAGGAAGCGGCCGCCACGAAACACCGCGTGGATCTCGTCCTGGCGATCCTCGTAGGGGGAGGCGAGCCACTCTGGCAGCAGCGGCAGCAGGGTGCCCTCATCGATGCTTTGCTGCACCATCCAGCTCGACAGCAGCAGCACGCCGCACCCCGCGAGGGCGGCGCAGAGCAGGGGCGTGCCCCCGACCGAGGCAAGGTTGCCCTGCACCGCCACCTTCTCGCGCTCCGTGCCCTGCTGGAAGTACCAGTGCTGGCGTTGGCGCCCATGGCCGCGAATGAGGCAGTTGTGGTGGGCCAGCTCGGCGGGATGGGCGGGTTCGCCATGGCGGGCCAGATAGGCGGGGGAGGCGACCAGCAGCGAGCGGTTGGTGAGCAGATGACGAGTGTGCAGGCTGCTGTCGGCGGGCTTGCCGATGCGCACCGCCACGTCCACGTTCTCGGCATCGAGATCCACCATGCGGTTGTCCAGCGCAACCTCCAGGCGCACCCCGGGGTAGCGGGCGAGGAAGTCGGGCAGGCGGGGAGAGAGCCAGGACGCGCCGAAGCTCTCGAACACCGAGACCCGCAGCGGCCCCTCTGGCGCCACCGAGAGGGGTTGCAGGGATTGCACCAGCTGATCCGCCTCCTCCAGCAGGGGCAGGGAGCGGGTGAGAAAATAGGCGCCCTGCTCGGTCAGCACCAGTTGGCGGGTGCTGCGCTTGAAGAGCGGGATCCCGAGCTGCTGCTCCAGGGCGTCGATGGCACGGGTCACGGAGGAGGGGGCCTGGTTGAGGGCGCGGGCGGCACGGGAGAAACTGCCCGATTCCACCACCTGGGCCAGGATGCGGATGCGATCCAGCATGGATTCACCTTTGCGATAAACGCAAAACTGTTGCAGGTTATGACGATATTCTAATCAACAATGAAAAAGTGAACAATCAGCTCACCGCCCCATCCGGGGTCCATCACAGGAGTCTTGCCATGTCACACCGTATCCAGCTCGCCAACCAGGTGCCCGCCGCCGTCTCGGCCATGATGGGCCTTGAGTCCTACCTCGGGGGCACCGACATTCCCCTGTCGCTCAAGGAGCTCATCAAGTTGCGCGCCTCCATGATCAACGGTTGCGCCTACTGCATCGAGATGCACGCCGACGTGGCGATGAAGCACGGGGAGAGCGCCCAGCGTCTGCTGGCGCTGGCCGCCTGGCAGGAGTCGCCGCTGTTCGACGCCCGGGAGCGGGCGGTGCTGGCCCTGACCGACGAGGTGACCCTGATCGCCGACAAGGGGCTCACGGCGCAGACCTATGAGGCGGCGCTGGCCCAACTGGGGGAAACCCTGCTGGCCCAGTGCCTGATGCAGGTGGTCACCATCAACGCCTGGAACCGGATCGCCGTGGCGACCCAGATGGAACACGATCACTCCTGACACCGGACCTCGAGGGAGGGAGAGAAAACGATTGTCAACGGGCCCGCACAAGGGCCCGTTTTGTTACGAAGTGTGCCTTCTGGCGCCAGGGGTTGCGACCGTTGTCGGGGGGCGGGAAGTTAATCATACATTTGTTTGATTAATTATTTTTTTAATCTTCCCCGAAAAATACCCATCCAGATCAAGGTGTGGAAAAATGACCTGTGAGTCGAAAAGGGGCTGTATGGCTCTTTTTTGATCGCAATGGTGGGTTAAAAACAGACCAGATGGATCTTTTTGGTTAATTGGTGGTCACTTTTGGTGGCGCGAGAGATTAACGGAAGATGAATTGCCGCGGTGTAACTTGAATAAATTGGTCATTGTCAAGGGATTAACATCTGATACCGCTTTCCATCACCTTTTGAACATTTTTGGGATTAATTTTTCATGTTGTTCACATGCCGGTCTGATGCAATAAAATGCTGCATTTTTTTATACCAATAAGCCTTCAAAAGATGAGGACATTGCATGAGACTCTTTGATGTGAAGAGGGGCTTGGGCGCTTTGCTGCTGCTCGCGACCGCCAGCTTGCTGAGTGGCTGCGACATGGCACTGATGAGCCCCAAGGGGCAGGTCGGTATGGAGCAGAAGTCACTGATACTCACCGCACTCGGTTTGATGCTGATTGTGGTGGTGCCCGTGATTGTCATGGCGGTGGCGTTCGCCTACAAATACCGGGCGTCCAACACCAGTGCCACCTATGCGCCGGACTGGGCCCACTCCAACAAGATTGAGGCAGTCGTCTGGACTGTACCCGTCATCATCATCGTCATCCTGGCGGTGATCACCTGGAAAACTTCCCACTCCCTCGACCCCTACAAGCCGCTGGAATCGGACGTCAAACCGGTTCAGGTGGATGTCATTTCCCTGGACTGGAAGTGGTTGTTCGTCTATCCAGAGCTGGGCATTGCATCGGTCAACGAACTGGCCTTCCCGGTCAACACCCCGGTCAACTTCCGGGTGACCTCCGACACCGTGATGAACTCCTTCTTCATCCCGCAACTGGGCGGCCAGATCTACGCCATGGCCGGCATGCAGACCAAGCTGCACCTGATTGCCAACGAGGCGGGCGAGTACAAGGGCATCTCCGGCGGTTACAGCGGTGCCGGTTTCTCCGGCATGAAGTTCAAGGCCATCGCGACCCAGGACCAAGCCGGTTTCGACGCCTGGGTAGCCAAGGTGAAGGCCTCTTCCAAGGCCCTGAGCACCATGGATGAGTTCAATGCCCTGGCCAAGAAGAGCGAAAACCACCCGGTGGAGTACTTCGCCAGCGCCGATCCCAAGCTGTTCGTCAACATCATCAACAAGTTCATGGGCGGCATGTCCCATGGTGGTCACGCCACCCCGGCTGCGGGCTCCGCGGATCACGAGGGCATGAACCACGAGGCCATGAACCATGACGCCGCCCCGAAAGCGGGTGCCATGGACCACGAAGGGATGAACCATGAGGCCTTGCAAGAGGACGCCATGGAGAACCAGGCCATGAACCATGACGCCCATGCCGGACACATGGCCATGTCGGCCGACAAGAGTGTGAAAGCAGGATCCGAGGAATAATCGATGTTTGGAAAATTGACACTCGAGGCTATTCCGTACCATGAACCCATCATCATGGTCACGATAGCCGGTATCATTCTGGGGGGCCTGGCCATCGCCGGTCTCATCACTTACTACGGCAAGTGGCAATATCTGTGGAAAGAGTGGCTGACCTCGGTCGACCACAAACGCCTCGGTATCATGTATCTCATTCTGGGCATGGTCATGCTGCTGCGTGGCTTTGCCGACGCCGTGCTGATGCGTGGCCAGCAGGTCATCGCCTCCGGGGGTGGCGAAGGCTACCTGAATGCCCATCACTACGACCAGATTTTCACCGCCCACGGCGTCATCATGATCTTCTTCGTGGCCATGCCGCTGGTGATCGGTCTGATGAACATCGTGGTGCCGCTGCAAATCGGTGCCCGTGACGTGGCCTTCCCCTTCCTGAACAACCTGAGCTTCTGGTTCACCGCCGCGGCCGTGGTGCTGATCAACGTCTCCCTCGGGGTCGGTGAATTCGCCCAGACCGGCTGGCTGGCCTATCCGCCCTTGTCGGGGCTGGAGTTCAGTCCCGGGGTCGGGGTCGATTACTGGATATGGAGTCTGCAGATTTCGGGTCTGGGGACCCTGCTGACCGGCGTGAACTTCTTCGCCACCATCATCCGCATGCGTGCCCCTGGCATGACCATGATGCGCCTGCCGGTCTTCACCTGGACCGCCCTGTGTGCCAACATCCTGATCATCGCCTCCTTCCCGATCCTGACCGTCACCATCGCCCTGCTCACCGCAGACCGCTACCTGGGTACCCATTTCTTTACCAATGACATGGGTGGCAACATGATGATGTACATCAACCTGATCTGGGCCTGGGGTCACCCCGAGGTGTACATCCTGGTGCTGCCGGTGTTCGGGATCTTCTCCGAAGTGGTGGCGACCTTCTGCAAGAAGAAGCTGTTTGGTTACACCTCCCTGGTGTGGGCAACCGTGGCGATCACCGTGCTGTCGTTCATCGTCTGGCTGCACCACTTCTTCACCATGGGGTCCGGCGCCAACGTGAATGCCTTCTTCGGCATCACCACCATGATCATCTCCATCCCGACCGGGGTGAAGATCTTCAACTGGCTGTTCACCATGTACCGCGGTCGCATCGAGTTCACCTCGCCCATGCTGTGGACCGTCGGTTTCATCATCACCTTCACCGTGGGTGGCATGACCGGGGTACTGCTCTCCGTGCCGGCCGCCAACTTCGTGCTGCACAACAGCCTGTTCCTCATCGCCCACTTCCACAACGTCATCATCGGCGGCGTGGTGTTCGGCTGCTTCGCCGGTATCACCTACTGGTTCCCGAAAGCGTTCGGCTTCAAGCTGGATGACGTCTGGGGCAAGCGTGCCTTCTGGTGCTGGATCACCGGCTTCTTCGTGGCCTTCATGCCGCTCTACGTGCTGGGCTTCATGGGCATGACCCGTCGTGTCAGCCAGAACATCGATCCCGAGTTCCACGGCTGGCTGGTGGTCGCCGCCTGCGGCGCCGGTCTGATTGCCCTGGGCGTGCTGTGCCAGGTCATCCAGATCGTGGTCAGCATCCGCGACCGCGAGAAGAACCGCGACCTGACCGGCGATCCCTGGGGTGGCCGTACCCTGGAGTGGGCGACGTCCTCTCCGCCGCCGTTCTACAACTTCGCCATCGAGCCGAAGGTCACCGGTCTGGACGCCTTCTGGGAAGCCAAGGCTGACGGCAGCGCTTACAAGAAGCCTGCCCAGTATGCCCCCATCCACATGCCGAAGAACTCCGGTGCCGGTGTCATCATCGCCGCCTTCAGCGTGGTGTTCGGCTTTGCCATGATCTGGCACATCTGGTGGATGGCCATCGCCGGCTTCATCGGCATGATCGCCACCTGGATCATCCACAGCTTCAACGACGATGTGGACTACTACGTACAGGTTGACGAGATCGAGCGCATCGAAGGTCAGCATTTCGACAACATCAACAAGGTGGCTTAATTCCATGGCGACTGACGTACTACATCACTCTCACGGTGCCCATGAGGATGGGCACCACGATGCCGGTGCCACCAAGGTATTCGGTTTCTGGATCTACCTGATGAGTGACTGCATCCTGTTCGCGACCCTGTTCGCGACCTATGCGGTCCTGGTCAACGGCACTGCCGGTGGCCCCACCGGCAAGGACATCTTCGAACTGCCGTTCGTGTTCGCCGAAACCATGCTGCTGCTGCTGAGCTCCATCACCTTCGGGTTCGGCATGCTGGCCATGAACAAGAACAAGGTCGCGGCGGTCAACACCTGGCTGTTCGTCACCTTCCTGCTGGGTGCCGGCTTCATCGCGATGGAAATCTACGAGTTCCATCACCTGATCGTGCACGAGGCGGGCCCGGATCGCAGCGGCTTCCTCTCTGCCTTCTTCACCCTGGTGGGGACCCACGGTATCCACGTGACCAGCGGCCTGGTCTGGATCATCGTGATGATGGTGTCGATCACCAAGAAGGGGCTGACCGAGCGCAACCGCACTCGCCTGATGTGCCTGAGCCTGTTCTGGCACTTCCTCGACGTGGTATGGATCTGCGTCTTCACCGTGGTCTATCTGATGGGGGTCATGTAAATGAGTCATTCCGTTGACAATCACGGCGCCAGCCACGGCAGCGTCAAGTCCTACATGATCGGTTTCGTGCTGTCACTCATCCTGACCGCCGTGCCGTTCTGGATGGTGATGGACGGCTCCGCCTCCCACGCCGTGGTGCTCGGCACCGTGGTGGCCATGGCGGTGGTGCAGATCTTCGTACACCTGGTCTACTTCCTGCACATGAACACCTCCTCCGAGGAGCGCTGGAACCTGGTGGCACTGGTCTTTACCGTGCTCATCATCGCCATCGTGGTCGTGGGTTCCCTGTGGATCATGTACAACCTCAACATCAACATGATGGTTCACTGAGCGGGTTGATGATGATGAAGCAATACCTGCAAGTGACCAAGCCGGGCATCATCTTCGGCAACCTCATCTCGGTTATCGGGGGATTCCTGCTGGCCTCGAAGGGGAGCCTGGATGTGCCCCTGTTCATCCTGACCATGGTGGGGGTGTCACTGGTGGTGGCCTCCGGTTGCGTGTTCAACAACTACATCGACCGGGACATCGACTGCATCATGGAGCGCACCAAGAACCGCGCCCTGGTGCGGGGGCTCATCGCCCCCGGTGTCTCCCTCTGGTATGCGACGGCGCTGGGCGTTGCGGGCATTGCACTGCTCTACTTTGCGGCCAATCCGTTGGCCGCCTTGCTGGCGGTGCTGGGCTTCCTGGTTTATGTGGGGGTCTACAGCCTCTACATGAAGCGCCACTCGGTCTATGGCACCCTGGTCGGCAGCCTCTCCGGCGCCGCGCCGCCGGTCATCGGCTACTGCGCGGTGAGCGGGCAGTTCGACTCGGGGGCCCTGATCCTGCTGGCGATCTTCAGCCTGTGGCAGATGCCGCACTCCTATGCTATCGCCATCTTCCGCTTCAAGGACTACCAGGCCGCCAACATCCCGGTGCTGCCGGTGGTGAAGGGGATCCCGGTGGCCAAGCTCCACATCACCCTCTACATCCTGGCGTTCATGGTGCCGACCCTGATGCTGTTCCTCGGCGGCTACGCCGGGTACAGGTATCTGGTGGTGGCCACCGCGGTGAGCGTCTGGTGGCTGGGGATGGCGCTGTCGGGCTACAAGGCGGCGGTGGACGACTCCCTCTGGGCGCGCAAGCTGTTCATGTTCTCCATCGTCACCATTACTTGCCTGAGCGTAATGATGTCGGTGGACTTCCAGCCGGACGCAGCGCCTGTATTGGTGAGCATGCTGCCCTGACGCTGGAGCTGACATGTTCTCCATCGTCGTCATCATCTTCACCTGCCTGAGCGTGATGATGTCGGTGGGCTTCCAGCCGGACGCAGCGCCGATGCTGGTGAGCATGCTGCCCTGATAGTGTGAACTGCACCCCTGAAATGCATGAAATCCAGAGCCGGGAATCTTCCCGGCTCTGCTATTATGGGCGCCGCCCTGCGAGGGGCATCGCCGATTTTTCGGGGGCGGCCGGGCGCCTGTCACCCCTTTCTTTCTCTCTTCTTTTTGACTCATCGAGGCCCTCATGAATGATTTCACCATGACGAGGGGCGAGCGACGCGCGACCTGGGCGCTCGGCTCCGTCTTCTCGCTGCGCATGCTCGGCATGTTTATGGTGCTGCCGGTGCTGACCACCTACGGCATGTCCCTGGCGGGCGCCTCCGAGGCGCTCATCGGGCTTGCCATCGGCATCTACGGCATGACCCAGGCCCTGTTCCAGATCCCCTTCGGCCTGCTCTCCGACAAGGTGGGGCGCAAGCCCCTCATCGTCGGCGGCTTGCTGATGTTTGCCCTTGGCAGCGTCATCGCCGCCCTGAGCGACGCCATCTGGGGGGTCATCGTCGGGCGCGCCCTGCAAGGGAGCGGCGCCATCTCCGCCGCCGTCATGGCGCTCCTGTCGGATCTCACCCGGGAGCAGAATCGCACCAAGGCCATGGCCTTCATCGGGGTGAGCTTTGGCATCACCTTCGCCATCGCCATGGTGACCGGCCCCCTCATCACCCATGCCCTGGGCTTGTCCGGCCTCTTCTGGCTCATCGCCCTGCTGGCCCTGGCCGCCATCGCCATGGTGCTCTGGGTGGTGCCGACCCCGGCGGCCCACCTGCAAAATCGCGAGTCCGCCATGGTGCGAGGCAGCTTTCGTACCGTGCTCACCAACCCTCGCCTGCTCAAGCTCAACCTCGGCATCCTCTGCGTCCACACCCTGCTGATGTCGAGCTTCGTGGCCCTGCCGCCCCTGCTGGAGCGTGCCGGGCTGCCCCGTGACAGCCAGTGGCAGGCCTATCTGGTCACCATGCTGATCGCCTTCGTGAGCGTGGTGCCCTTCATCATCTATGCCGAGAAGCACCGCCAGATGAAGCGGGTTTTCATCGGGTGCGTGGTGGTGATGCTGGCCGCCGAGCTGGTGTTCTGGCAGAGCGGCCAGCAGCTGTGGGGTCTGCTCGCCGGGTTGCAGCTCTTCTTCATCGGCTTCAACGTGATGGAGGCGCTGCTGCCGTCCCTCATCAGCAAGGAGTCCCCGCCGGGCTACAAGGGCACCGCCATGGGGGTCTACTCCACCAGTCAGTTCCTCGGGGTTGCCATCGGCGGCAGTCTCGGCGGCCTGCTCTACAGCCTGGGGGGCGGCCCCCTGGTGTTTGGCGGTTGTGCCGCCCTGGCCCTTGCCTGGCTCGGGGTGAGCCTCACCATGGCCGAGCCCCCCTATGTGAGCAGCCTGCGCATCGTGCTGCCGGAAGGGGTCGAGGCCACCCCGGCCCTGGAGCAGCGGATCCGCGCCTGCGAGGGGGTAAGCGACGTGCTGCTGGTGCGCGAGGAACACTCCCTCTACGTGAAGGTGGACAGCAAGCGCCTGACCCGCAGCGATCTGGAGCGGCTGGTCTCTTTGTGATGGCTGGCTGCGCGGGGCGGTGCAGAGCGCGGGCTGATGGGCGGCTGCTATGCTGAGATCCTCACTCACAGGAGGAACCTCTGATGTCATACGTGGACGGATTCGTGCTCGCCGTGCCGACGGCCAACAAGCAGGCCCTGATCGATCATGCGGGGCAGTTTGACCCCATCTTCCTCGAATACGGCGCCACCCGGGTGCTGGAGTGCTGGGGGGACGACGTGCCCCACGGCAAGCAGACCGACTTTTACCGGGCGGTGGCGGCCAGGGAGGATGAAACCGTGGTCTTCTCCTGGGTGGAGTGGCCGAGCAAGGCGGTGCGGGACGACGCCATGGGCAAGATGATGCAGGACCCCAGGATGGACCCCGCCAATCCCCTGCACCAGACCATGCCGTTTGACGGCGCCCGCATGATCTTCGGAGGCTTCACCACCGTGCTGGAGCTCAAGGGCTGAGACCGGCCATCGGGGCTTCACCCTGGTGGCCGGAGCGCAAGGGTCGATAGGGACACCCAGGCCCGTCAGATGATGAAAAAGCCCGCCAGCCGGCGGGCTTTTTGCTGGGCGTTATCTCATGGTCGCTCTCCATGGGGGACGTTCAGCCCGGGCGCCAGAAGGGCTTGTCCCCGAGAATGGTGGCCCTGTGCATCACCCGGCGGGCCGGCAGGTAGTCGGCATTGGCATAGTGCTGGGTCACCCTGTTGTCCCAGATGGCGATGTCGTTCTCCTGCCAGCGCCAGCGCACCTGGAACTCAGGGCGGGTGATGTGCTCGAACAGAAAGCCGAGCAGGGCCTCGCTCTCTTTGGGGGGCAGCCCGGGCAGCCGGGTGGTGAACCCCTCGTTGACGAACAGGGCCTGACGGCCGCTCACCGGGTGGGTGCGGATCACCGGGTGGCGCAGGGGCGGGTGACGGGCCACGGCCGCCTGCCAGCGCTGGCGCGCCTCCTCGCTGTCATCATGGCGATGGGCGGGGAAGGACTTGGTGAAGTCATGCTCGGCTTCCAGCCCTGCCAGCAGGGTTTGCAGGGGCGGGGAGAGGGCCGCCAGCGCCGCGATGCCGCTGGCCCAGAGGGTGTCCCCCCCGGTGGGGGGCAACTGCTTGGCGGCCAGAATGGCCAGTGCCGGGGGCGTCTCGATAAAGGTCACGTCGGTGTGCCAGTTGTCGTTGTCCGGCGGATTGTCGTCGTGGGTATCGAGCACGATGATCTCCTCGGCCTCCTCCGTGTGGGGGTAGACGGGGTGGATGTGCAGATCCCCGAAGCGGTTCGCCAGCGCCCGCTGGGCTCGCGGGGTGATGGGCTGGTTGCGAAAGAACAGCACCTGGTATTTGAGCAGGGCGCGATGGAGCTGCTCGAACTGCCCCTGGCTCAGGGGCTCGGCCAGATTGACGCCGGCGATGACGGCGCCGATGTGGGGGCCGAGGGGGGTAATGGTCAACTTGTCGGTCATGGTCTTGCTCCATGTCTGGGGGCGTGAAGGCCCGATACCAATAGGAAAGGGGGGCGAAGGAAAGCGGTCAGCCTGTGGCTCATTGTCCTTCTCCATGCCAGGGGGTGAGCCTGCGCTGCAGGGCGCGCAGGCCCAGTTCCAGTACGAAGGCGATCAGGGCGATCACCAGGATGTCCGCCAGCACCACGTCGGTGGCGAGAAACTCGCCGGCGGATTGCACCATGAAGCCCACCCCCCGGGTGGCGGCGATAAGCTCGGCCGCCACCAGGGTGGACCAGCCCACCCCGAGCCCGATGCGCAGTCCGGTCAGGATGTCCGGCAGGGCGCCGGGCAGGATCACGTGCCAGAGCACCTGGGACCGGGATGCGCCCAGCGCCTGGGCCGCCCGCACTCGCACCGCGTTGGCGCTCTTCACCCCCGCCAGGGTCGCCAGGGCCACGGGCGCGAAGATGGCCAGATAGATGAGCAGCACCTTCGATGTTTCACCGATGCCAAACCAGATCACCATGAGTGGCAGGTAGGCGAGCGGCGGCACCGGGCGGTAGAGCTCGATGAGGGGATCCAGCACGCCGCGCACCGTGGGGGAGAGCCCCATGGCGATGCCCACCGTGATGCCAAAGAACGCCGCGGCAGCGAGCGCCACCAGGATGCGCCCCAGGCTGGCCCCCAGGTGTTGCCACAGGGTGGCATCCATAAAGCCCGTTGGGCCTGCGATGGTGATGAGCTGTGCCAGCACCCGCTGTGGGGGCGGCAGGAACAGGGGGTCGACCCAGCCGAAGTGGGCCACCAGCCACCACAGGGCCAGCAGCACGATCAGGGTGGCGAGGCTCAGGGTCAGACGGCGGGGCAGGGGCCAGCCCGCTGCCCGTGTGTGGGTGAGATCCCGTTGCCGGGCGAGGGCGAGAGTCATGCAAAGGCCTCCCGCTCTGCGAACACCCGTTCCAGCACGTATTCACGGCGCTCGATGAAGGCCGGATCGGACTTGATGCTGCGGCAGGGCTCCCCGGCGGCGAAGCGGCGACCGAAATCCAGGGTCAGCCGCTCCGTCACCCGCCCGGGGGAGGGGGAGAGCAGCACCAGATCGGTGGCCATGAAGATGGCCTCCTCGATGTCGTGGGTGATGAGCAGCACCTGACGCCGGTGCTCGTGCCACAGGCGCAGCAGCAGAGTCTGCATCTGCTCCCGGGTGAAGGCGTCCAGGGCGCCGAAGGGCTCGTCCAGCAGGAGCAGGCGGGGCTGGGTGGCCAGGGCCCGGGCGATGCCGACCCGCTGGCGCTGGCCGCCGGAGAGCTGCCAGATGGCGCGATCGCCGGCCCCCTCCAGCCCCACCTGACGCAGCAGTGCCTGGGCCTGTTCGGTGCGTTCGGCACTGGGCACACCCGCCAGCTGCAGGCCGAGTGCCACGTTGTCTCGCACGTTGCGCCAGGGCAGCAGCCCCTCGCTCTGGAACACCACGCCGCGCTCGGCGCCGGGGCCGGTGACCGGCTTGCCCTCAAGGCTTATCTGGCCGTGGTGGCAAGGCTCGAAGCCCGCCACCAGGTTGAGGAGGGTCGTCTTGCCGGAGCCCGAGGGCCCCAGCACCACCATCAGCTCCCCCTCGGACAGGGAGAGGTTGATGTTGTCGAGCACCCGCCTGCCGGCGTACTCGGCGGACACATGAGAGAGCTGCAGCATGGTCGTCTCCTTGGATTTACTGGGCCACGGCTTTCACGAAGCGATCGGTCACGAACTGGCGGTAGTCCGAGGCGGCGTTCGCGACCTTGCCCTGGCTCTCGAGGAAGCGGGCGGTGTCGATGATGGTCTGGTTGACCAGGCGCCCGAGCTCGGCGCTCTGGGCCTTCGCATCGAGGTAGGTGTTGCCCTTCACCAGCGCGGGAACGTCCGCCTCGGGAACGCCGCTCAGCTTGGCCAGCTTGGCGAGATTGTCCGGCTTGGTGAGCCAGCCGTCGGGGTTGGCCAGGTAGTCACGCTGGGCGGCCAGGGTGCTGTTCACGAAGGCCTGCACCACTTCGGGGTGGGCCTTGGCAAAGTCCTTGCGCACCACCCAGACGTCCAGGGTCGGCGCCCCCCAGTCACCCACCTGGGCGGAGTCGGTCAGCACCTTGCCCTCCTTGGTGAGCTGGTTGAGGGCGGGGGCCCAGACATAGGCGCCGTCGATGTCGCCCCGCTGCCAGGCGGCGATGATGGCCGGTGGTTGCAGGTTGACGATCTGCAGCGTCGCGGGGTCGACGTTCCAGTGCTTGAGGGCCGCCAGCAGGCTGTAGTGAGTGGTGGAGGTATAGGGCACGGCGATGCGCTTGCCCACGAGATCCTCGGGTTTTGCGAGCCCCTGCTTCACCACCAGGGCCTCGGACTCCCCGAGCTTGGAGGCGAGCAGGAACACCTCGATGGGCAGGTTCTGGCTTGCCGCCACTGCCAGGGGGCTGGAGCCGATGTTGCCTATCTGCACGTCGCCGGAGGCGAGCGCCCGTACCACGCTGGCGCCGCTGTCAAACTTGCGCCAATCCACGGTGGCGCCGCTCTCCCTGGCGAAGCTGTTGTCGGCCTGGGCCACCTTGGCGGGTTCGGCGGAGGTCTGGTAGGCCACGGTGACGTCGAGGGCCTGGGCGGACTGGCCGAGCAGCATGGAGGCTGCGAGCCACAGAGAGATGCCTTTTGCTGTCATAATGCACTTCCTTGTTGGGGGTGTTGGAAGCCACATCTTTATCTGAACATCCCCGGGGGCGAAGGAACGAGAAGGGTGCTCTCATGCCGTTTGGTTCTTAGAAAAAGAACGGTAAATCAATGATCTGATTGAGATATGCCAGAAAGTGGATAGCTTGCTCACCCGCCATCTATCGGGTGGCTGGCGCAAGGGGCCTGCAGGTGCGTGCAGGGGCCAGCCACCAGGGGGCGCAGTGACTGGCAGGGGGAAGAGAGGAAAAGGCCCCGCCAGGGTGGCGGGGCCGGGGGATCAGCGCTCCACCAGCGGGGCCGAGCGGTAGCTCCACAGGCCATAGGTGCGCAGGGCGTCCCGGTAGATGCCAAGCAGCTCCTCCGGGCTTGCCTTGGCCAGGGCCGAGAGGGGCTTGTCCGGGTAGGCGACGCTGTCGATGCGGATGTTCGCCGGGCCGCTCTGCCAACAGGCTATTTCCAGCAGGGTCTGGCCCCGGCGCACATGGCTCGCCGAGCTCACCAGGGTGGCGAACTCAATCTCGTGGCGGGCGAGGGCATAGCCGCTGTAGAGGGCGTTCTCCACCGTGCTGGTGGCGTAGTTCTCCTCGATGATACGGGAGCGGTCGATGCCCTTTTTCGCCAGCCAGTCCGCCATCAGCTTGCCCTCGGTCTGGCGGTTCTGGGGCACGCCGCCGGTGAGGATGACGAGGGCCGCCGGATCGGCCTGGGCCAGGGCGCGGGTGGTCTCGAGGCGTCCCAGCAGGATGTCGTGCATGGAGCCATCGGGATTGAGGGCATAGCCCAGGGTGACGATGGCGCGGCGCCCCTTCTTCTCGCCCCGTCCCTGACGCTCCTTGAGGGGGGTGGCGACCACCCTGTCCACGGTGGCGAACAGTCGCTGCAAGTCGGCGGCGCGACCGGCATTGAGCTCGTCGACCCGCTTGAGGTAGCCATCGGATTTGGCCTGGTTGCCCTTGAAGCGCTGCCAGGTGGCCAGATAGGTGTTGATGTCCAGATCGTCCGGGGCGGCGGTGAGGGCCTGCTCGAACAGGGCGATGGCTCTGTCCACGTTGCCGTTGTAGATCTGGGCGTTGGCCGCCGAGATGAGCAGATCGGTGCGATAGGGCTCGAGCTGGTGGGCCTCCAGCAGCAGGGTGGTCACCTGCTCCATGTTGCTCGGCATCTTGGCGGTGAAGCCCGCATCGGAGACCCGGGCGGGGGAGTGGAAGATGCGGGCGGCGTCTGCCAGCAGCTGATCCACCACCTGGCGCTTGCTGATGAACTGCTCGTAATTCTGCTCCTTTTGCAGGGAGCGCACCGGGGCGGCCCAGGCATCGGATGAGACAACGAGCGGCAGCGTCAGCAGGCTGGTGAGGGTCAGGGCAATCGCGGTTTTCTTCATCATGGGGCTCCCTCTGGGGTGCGGGGCGCGATGCCTTGGCTCGTCCCCTGAATGCTTTTCCAATAAAAACAGATGCTTGGTTTGCTGCTTACTCTACTCCCTTCCCGATGAAAAAAACGTGAACCGTTCCGGTTATCCCGATGACCCCCCTCAGCGCAGCCCCAGGCGCTCCTGCAGGAAGGCCAGCCAGGCCGCCACCTTGGCGGGCAGGTGGCGGCGCTTGGGATAGACGCACCAGATGCCGTGCTCGGGCAGGGCATGGTCTGGCAGGACGGGCACCAGCCGCCCGATGGCGAGATCCCGCGCCACGATGAAGTCCGGCATGTTGCCGATGCCAAGCCCCGCCAGCAGCGCGGTGTGGATGGCATCGCTGTTGTTGACCTCGAAATTGCCCCTGGGGGTGATGGCCACCTCTCCTTCGGGCCCGTGCAGCCGCCACTGGGTGCCGCCGCGAAACAGGGAGTAGAAGAGGCAGTTGTGGCGCTCGAGATCCGCCGGGGTGCGTGGCGTGCCGGCCTGCGCCAGGTAGGCGGGGGCGGCGCACAGGGTGCTGAGACAGGGGGAAAGGCGGCGGGCGACCAGGCTCGAATCCTCCAGCTCGCCGATGCGCACCGCCACGTCGAACCCCTCGGCCACCAGATCCTGCCGGGCGTCGCTCATCTCCAGCTGCAACTGCACCTCGGGGTGGAGGGCGAGAAACTCGGGGACAAGGGGGGCGATGTGGCGCCGGCCATAGACCATGGGCACCGTCACCCGCAGCAGGCCGCGGGGGGCCGATTGCAGGGCGCCGATGGCATCTTCCCCGTCGCTGGCCAGGCGCACTGCATGGCGCACCGTCTCGAAGTAGCGCTCCCCCGCCTCGGTGAGGGTGAGGGAGCGGGTGGTGCGATAGAGGAGCTGGCAGCCGAGGGCCTGCTCGAGCTGGCTCACCTTCTTGCTCAGCACCGACTTGCTGAGGCCGAGCTGACGGGCTGCGCCGGAGAAGGTGCCCGACTCCACCACGGCGACGAAGGCGGGGAGCAGGGCGAAGGCTTCCTGGTTCATGTTGTTCTCGTTATGGACACAATGTTGTTCCAGGAGGGTAGATTATCCCCAAATCAAAAACAATTTACCCTGCTCGTCAGTTCAACCAAGGAGCAACCCCATGATCCCCCCGCTTGTTGACCGCGGCCCCGGCCGCCCCGCCCTCGGCCAGACACTCGGCCAGACTCTGGGTGCCCTGGCCGCCTTCGCCGCCGGCCTGCTGCTGGCGCTGATGATCGCCCAGAACGGCGCCCTGTCCCGCGCCACCGACCCCTGGCTCGCGAGCTGGCTGGCCCACGGGGTCGGCAGCCTGGTGGCCGGGCTCCTGTGGTGGCTCTCCCCAAGGCCCCCGACGCCGGAGGCGGCCCCGCCCTGGGCCTGGCTCGGCGGTCTGCCGGGGGCGCTCACCGTGGTGCTGGCGGCCCTGTGCCTCAACTCGCCCCTCGGCATGGCGGGCACCCTGGCCCTGCTGCTGCTCGGCCAGCTGCTGTTTGGGGCCCTGTGCGATGGCCTCGGCTGGCTCGGACTGGCTCGCCGCCGCCCCTCGGGAAAGGACGCGCTCGCCGCCCTGCTGGTGCTGGCCGGCGCCCTGCTTATCGTGCTGCATTAGGAGAGACACCATGACCTTATTGATCCTGCTGGGACTACTGAACGGCGTGGCGGTGAGCCTGTCGCGCACCCTCAATGGCCGCCTCGCCAGCGCCCGGGGCGCCATGACGGCGTCGCTGGCCAACCACCTGCTCGGCTTCGGGCTGCTCGGCGCCCTGCTCATCCTCAAAGGGGCACCCTGGGAGCGGCTCGCCGGGCTCGATCCCTGGCTGCTGCTCGGCGGGGTGCTGGGGGCGCTGTTCGTCGCCATCAGCAGTTGGGCCATCGGCCGGATCGGCGCCCTGGCCTGCGCCCTGCTCATCGTCACGGGCCAGCTGGCGGGGGGCGCCCTGCTCGATGCCCTGGCCGGACGGCTGGCCGCGAGCGATCTGCTCGGCATCCTGCTGGTGCTGGCGGGGGCTGCGCTGCAACGCTGGCAGGGCGGCAAGTCGCACTCCCGAGGGTGAGTGGGGCGGTGATGGCCTGGGTAAGCCTGCAGGGATGGCAAGAGCGTCGCCCTGCCTGGATGCCAAAGGTGGCTCGCCAGCCGGATCAGGGCCCAGATGAAAAGGAAAAGGCGAAAGACAGGGAGGGAAAGGAAGAAACAGGAAGGCAACAGAGAGCAAAGAAAGAGAGGCGCCTGTCACCCTGGGCCGCCCTCAACAGCAGAACACCGGCGCAAGGCCGGTGTTCTGAACAGCATGGCGGCGGGCCCGGCGGGGCGCGCGGTCAGGGCCGCTTAGGCGTAGAAAGCCTCGACGGTGCCCTTGACGGTGATCAGCATGGGGTTGCCGTAGCGATCCTTGGCCTTGGGGGAGGGGATCTTCACCCAACCTTCGCTGATGCAGTACTCCTCGACATTGGTGCGCTCCTTGCCGTTCACGCGAATGCCGATCTCGTGCTCGAAGCACTCTGCCACATGGTGCGGGCTGCGCGGGTTGGCCGCCAGACGGTCGGGCAGTGCAGGTTTGTTGTCGCTCATTTTATAGACCTGAGTGTGATAAAAAGTGGGTCATTGTAGGCAATGCCCGTCATGGGCTCAAGGCCGGGCTGCGTCCCATGGAGGTGGACAAGGTCCGGCTACAGTTGCAGCTCGGGCAACAGCGTCGCCTGCGCCTGAAAATGGTGGCAACGGTGCTCAACGTCGTCTCTGTAACGTGCCAGATAAGCCAGCTCGGCGGGATTGTCTGTCTCAACCAGGGCGATGGCGGCATCAAGCTGATGCAGTATGTCGCTGGCCATCTTGTGCAAGGTCTGCTGCAACAGGCGTTTGGGCAGCTCGCATGCCTCGGCCATCTCCAGCAACTGCCATGCGTTGACCGCCTCGGGAGCAAACTCGTCGCCTATGGCCATGGCCAGATACTGGTTGAACTCGGGGTAAAGCCCCACATTGACCAGATCGTACCAGGGGGTGGGCATCAGCCCTGCTTTTGATACGAAGAAGCTGTAGTTCTTGCCGTGGGCATCGTGATTGTTGACGCAGAGGTTGAAGAGCAGCCATTGCAGCATGTCCAGTCTGGCCTGCGCCGGATTGACGCAAAGTGCGCTGAGACTGAACAGCCGTGGCAGGCTCACCCCTTCCCGAATATGGGCCACGTCTCGCCCGTCACCGAAGTTGCGTTCATATTTTCGGGCGACGGGAAACCCCAGCCCCTGACAGGCATCGATCATGTGACGACGGCGCACCCTCAAGCCATCCTCGTCAAGGCGCCGATCGAACCGTTCCACCAGCAAGCTTCGGTGGGACTTATCGCCTTGGCCGACCCTGTGCAGTTCGACCCGCGCCACCGGCATGCCCAGCAGTGCGGCCAGTCGCATGGTCACGAACTCATTGATCACCAGATGAGGGTGATGCTCGAACTTGAGGAGGTGGGTGGAACAGAGCTCGCCCTCGCCAAATCCCAGCGTCCCCTCGAGTCGCAGCAGGTTGAGCTTGGCCTGCACGCCCGCAACCGAGAGGCGGGGGCGACCATCCCAGACTTCCAGCGGCCAGATCTCGGGCTGATCGAGGCGCAGCAACAGCTCTTCCGGGGTGATGGGGCGAAAATGGGTGGGGACGTCGGGCTCTGCGGGCAGGGTAAAGGTGACCGCCCCGGAGACATCGCGACCGATGCCGTGGATCAGGGCAAAGAGATTGCTGCGCGAAACGGAGAGCGCCTCAATCAGCTGCTCCAGCCCGCGATTTTCAGGCAGCAAGTTGCCGAGATACGCCCGGATCTGGGCACTGCTGGCCGAGCCATCCAGCGTCAGTGGGGGTGAGAGCGGGAATCCGCGCGCTTGCCACTCAGGTGTATAGCCGAGCTGAAACGCATCCTGGCTGGAGTCATACTCGAGATGGCCGATCAGCTGGTTACCCAGCCGAAGTTCAAGCCGATGGCGCTCAGAACCACTCATCATCACCGACCTCGGGTTGGCTGTTGCCGCTCGTTACCTGTGAGCCCACTTCCTGCACCAGTTGCAAGCGCAGCCCCAGCGCCTTCATCACCTGCAACAGGGTCGAGAGGTAGACATCTCCCCCCTTCTCGATCTTGATCAGGGTCTTCTTGGAGATGCCGCACAGTGAGGCCGTCACCTCCTGGGTCATCCTGGCGGCCTTGCGTCTCTCGCGGATCGCCAGCCCCAGGGAGGCGGGATCCAGTTCTTTCGGGCCGGTTTGCAACGATGCGTCTGCCATCATGATCATGAAAAAAGTGTAGGTTGTTACACCTTAATCCATGGTAAGGGCAAACAGCAATAAAAAGTGTACGATGGTGCACTTTTGATAGTCTCAGTGCTGGTTGTGAGATAAGAGTGTAGAGAGGTTCACTTTTTAGAGAGAAAAAGTTGGTGAGGGATGGTCTGGGGGATGACCGAGGGGCCGTGAGGGGCTCGTTTGCAGAGTCGCAGTGCACTCACGTTCACTTCACCGAGCGGGGGTAGGGTAGGTTCACGTTTTCAGTTGTAGCTTTATCCTATGCCCACCATCGTCACTCACACCGCCGTCCCTCTCTGCCTTGGGCTCGGGCTTGGCAGCCGGATCATCCCGCCCCGCCTGCTGTTGGCGGGGGTGGCCATCGCCATGCTGCCCGATGCCGACGTGCTCGCCTTCAAACTGGGGGTCGCCTACGGCCATGTCTTTGGCCACCGCGGCTTTACCCACTCACTGCTGTTCGCCTTTGCCCTGCCCACGCAGGCCATGCTATTTCACCGTCAGCTTAAGGCCAGAGCCGCCACCGTCTGGGCGTTTCTGCTGGTCTCGCTGCTCTCCCACAGTCTGCTCGATTCGCTCACCACCGGCGGCAAGGGGGTTGGCTGGCTCTGGCCGTGGCGTGACGAGCGCTTCTTCGCCCCCTGGCAGGTGATCCGGGTCGCCCCCTTCAAGCTGGAGGCCTACCTCACCGCTCTAGGGGAAGCGGTGATCCTCTCCGAGCTCTACTGGGTCTGGCTGCCGGGGGTTGTATTGATGCTGGTGTTGATGGGATGGCGGGTGTGGAGGGGTTCTCAGTAGAGGTTGAGACTGGCGGCCAGGTGATGAAGATAGTCATAGCTGTGCCACTGGACGGCACAGAGGGCGAGCAGGGCTGAGGCCCCCAAGGCACCTTGATCCCAGTGCCGTAGCAATACCCGCAACACATGCACTATGCAAAGACCCAAGCTCGTCTGTATGGAGATTGTATTCACCTGACAGTTGCCCACAAAAGGGAGTGGTCATACGGCTTCAAACCGGATAACAAAACGGTACCCCTACCG
>NZ_JAPDBP010000006.1:71573-191415 GCF_027705305.1 Aeromonas sp. QDB17 | reverse complement strand
ATTTTGGTTCAAAGTTTATGGAGCAGGCGTCAAGAATTGCGGCGGCACTTCATGTGTTTAAAAACATAAACTACAGAACCACGCTTGTGACTCATGAAACTATGCAGACTGCTATTGAACTAGCTGAAATATACTTACATCAAGCATTGATAATATTTAGATCGCCCGAGGCTAGGGAGTTCGTGGACGAGACACATGTTAATAAGCTACTGGAGTGGATTATTCATAACTGGAATAATGAGCTGTTTTTGAAAGGTGACATTAGACGAAGTGGCCCACATTGTGTTCGTAATTCGAATAAGCTAGAAGATGCAATAGAAGTTCTTATTGCTCGAGGAGATATCATTTGCTTTAAAAAGAAACAGTCAATCTATATTTCTTTATCTTGGAAGAAATACCCTAGGCTTGTTAGGCGCTCTTTAGTCCGCACCCGTGATAGAATTTATGTTAGCGAGCTAGTCGAATATCAAGGAAGACGCCATTCAGGAATACCATCAGTTGAACTTTTTGAGAGACCGTTGATTGACATGAGAAATAAGCTCCGACACTAATGGTTGCACCATACCCATACATTAAGGTTCAGTATTAACTGATTGCAGTACTCCGCTTAAGTAACTTAAGAGTGTTGTTATATAGGGCGGTATCATAACTGCATCTGAATTAGGAACCCTATGTTTATATTTTAGTATATATGTCCATTTGATTGAGGAGTGTATGGGTTTATTTAAATAAGCCATGATGCGGTATATGTATTATATATAGCAATACATATAGTAATACATACACTCTTATATACATCCATAGCCATGCACACTACTAACGTTCAGCAGCATACGCTATGCAATCTAACGATGAGAGGAGCATGAAGACTACATGCCTCTAAGCATGTACCACTATGGATAGCATCCAGAGCATGGTGTATTTACTTAAGCAAAAAGCACATCTATTTATTTAATTCAATAACTATACCTCCGTGTCTATTCACCAAGGTAGGGACTCCTATGTTGAATCACTTAAAAAATTCAGTATTGAAGATGAAAGCACTTACTAGATTATACACAGATAGTTACGGCCCTATGAATAGTTATTATTTAAGGCGTAGCTTAGATGTTGTGTCAGGTACCTTGGCTAGGTATCCTCGTGTTTATGCTCTGCGTGTGGATCTGCGTTTTGCTAGTGAGTCGCCTGAAGATGATACGGATACGCTGACTTGTTTACAGCGTTCAGATTCATCAGTGATCACTCGCTTTATGGAGTCACTTAAAAGCCAATTACGTGCAGACCATTATCGTCAGAAACGGCGTGGGTCTCCGTCATTACCAACCGTTATCTGGTGTCGGGAGCAGGAGTCATCGGCATCACCTCATTACCACCTGATGCTGCTGTTTAACAAAGACATGTATGCCTTCCTGGGAGATTATCGGGATTATGATGCTAACAACATGGGAACTCGGATCCAGAAGGCGTGGTGCAGCGCGTTGGGCCTCCCATACCCTGATAATGCAACGCTGGTTAACTTCCCTGTAAATCCACAATACAGGTTTGACCGTAATTCAGCGCGAAACTTAGATGAAAATTTCAGTGCATTTTTATTTCGTATGGCTTATCTGAGTAAACAAAGAACGAAGGTTGCTGATGGACAACGCAACTTCGGTTGCAGTCAAGTACGATAAGACGCTTGAGCATGTCAGTGCTCATTAGTATGCTATAGAACAATCCCTGCGTATTTAATTTAAGGATATCTATGAGTGAATTTCTGAAAGTGCTGTTGAACATCCGTAGTCTACGTGCAGCAATGCGTGAGTTGTCTCTGGAACAACTCCAAGAAGCCCACGAGAAGATTGAAGCGATTTATCTGGAGCGTCTGGAGCACGCAGAGAAAGAGCAAGCAGCCAATGCAGAACGTCAGCAAAAGCTGGCTGAGTTCCAAGCGATGTTGGCTCAGGCTGGTATTGACCCGACTGAGTTGGTAGGCTGTGCCCCAGCAGCAGCGACTGCGGCTAAAGCGAAACGAGCACCTCGGCCCCCGAAATACCGTTATGTTGAAAATGGCGTAGAGAAAACCTGGACCGGTCAGGGCCGTACACCCAAGTTCTTGGCTGAGCAACTCGAGCAAGGTCGTCAGCTGGATGACTTCCTCATCTAAATAGACAAGGCCATGCCCTCACGGTGTGGCCTTTCTTTTTACGTGCTTCGTGGCTAATTAGTGCCAGCTCTCGTTGTGACGAACCAGGAATACTAGGTAATGATCTGTCGCATGACAGAGGCCAGCTCTAATGACATTATTCAAAACATCCTTTAGCATGCGCATGATGCCACTGCCCCACGTACTGACACCGAGTTATCCCAAGCGGCAAAGCAGGGGGATGGACGAGCCCAGTATGAGCTGGCCAAACGCCTGGCGAGCAAGCCCGATTACCCCAACGCCATGCACTGGATGCAGCAGGCCGTCGAGCAGTCTGGCCCCTTGGCCGCCGATAAAAAGATCCGCGCCAGCGCTGCTTGGCAAGTGGGTGACTGGTATCAGGCCGGACTAGGTGAGCCCAAAAATCCAGTGCAGGCTACTCAGTGGTGGCAGCGTTCAGCTCGTCTTGGTAACACCAACGCCAGCTATCGGCTGGGCCTGATGTGCCAGGAGCAGCATCAAGGCAAACTGGTGAGCGAATGCCTCGATTGGTTCGAGCAGGCAGCTAAGCAGGATCATGCTGAAGCACAGTTGATCCTAGCCCGCTGGTACAGCACCCAACCGGGTGCAGATACGGACGCCATCAAGTGGCTTGAGCAAGCCGCAGAACTGGGTAACCGTGATGCCCAGTACCTGTTGGTTCAGCGATATGTGCAAGGTAAAGGGGTCGTCAAACGACCAGACCTCGCCCAGCGCTGGAACGACAAGGCTGCGGCTCAGCAGCAACGGGATGCGTTGTTACTGCAAGCCAAGCAGGCCTCACCCACCCATGCTTTCGCTACCTATCAGCGCGCTGCCAATGCGGGTTCTGCCGAGGCAGAGCTCTGGCTTGGCATGGCGTATCTGGCCGGGGAGCAGGTATCAGCCGACCCCGCTTTGGGACGTTACTGGCTGGAGCAGGCTGCTGGGCACGGCTCCCATGAAGCCGAGTACCAACTGAGTTTGCAGCAGGTGGACCGCGAGCAGCAGATCCACTGGTTAACTCGGGCTGCTGACGGTGGTGTACCAAAGGCATTGTTCGAGCTGGCGGAGCTACAGCATAAGCAAGGTGAACTGGCGCAGGCCAGAGCCAGTTATGCCAAGGCCGCCCAACAAGGACACATTCTCGCCCAGTACACCTACGGTGAAATGCTGCGTCTGGGACAAGGGGGAAAAGAGGATTACGCGCTTGCTCTCAAGCAGTATCGCCTAGCGGCCCAGCAGGGCGACCGCCAAGCCCAATACCGAATGGGGACATTGCGTGAGGAAGGCTTGGGGGCACCTCGTAACCGGGTGCATGCTTATGCTTGGCTGTCACTGGCGGCGACAGAAGGAATGCCTGAGGCTGTACGGGCCCGTGATGAACTCGAGGCCGCGATGACCAAGCCGGAAGTCAAACAAGCGCAGAAACTCTCTGAGCACTGGTTTGGCAAGATGTCATCAACGGCTAAGAAAAGCTAAAAAAAAGAACATAGAAGGAAGCGGCCTTGGTGGGCCGCTTCCTTCTTATTCAGTTGGTGAATTACCGGATACAAACTCAGCCCACGCATCCATCATTGGACGCCGCTGATCCAGCAAGTCCGTGCGGTGGTAGGCGGCTTCTACCTTGTTCTGCACTGTGTGAGCTAATGCTCGTTCAGCGAGATCCCGCGCATAGCCCTGCTCGCTGCACCAGTCTCGAAAGCTAGAACGAAAGCCATGAGCAGTGGCCATTCGGCCAGGTGTGCAACTCCCTGCTTTGGCTCTTCTCAGAAACATCGTCAACACTGTGTCTGAGAGCGGTACTTGGTCTCTGGGGGATGGGAATACCAACTCGTCATGTAATCCCCTTAACCCTTTCAGGATTTCGACGGCACGAAGAGATAACGGAACACGATGTTGTTGTTTGGCTTTCATACGCTCGGCAGGCAAAGTCCAGACCCTTGCCTCCAAATCGACTTCTGACCACTTCATGGCTCTGACTTCACCTGAACGGCAAGCAGTCAGGATCAAGAACTCCAGCATGGAGCGGGTTACATCGTACTGTTGCGTTGTTCTCAGATGTTTTTGCACAAATGCAGGGATATCACGCCAAGGCATCGCAGGCTGGTGTTCTACACGCACAGATTTGCTGGGTTGAGCCGGTAATAGGTGGCTTACCACATCCACTGGGTTTGCAGAGGTATAGCCATGGGCCCATGCCCAAGCCATGACTGCGTGTAGCCTCTGTTTAACACGGCTTGCCGTTTCCGGGATCGTCAGCCATATCGGTTGCAAAACGGAAGCGATATGAGCTGGGGTGATGGTATCAATGGAGATAGTGCCAATTGCAGGAAAGGCATACTGTTCCAATGTGGTGATCCATTGCTTGCCGTGTTTTGGGTTCTTCCAACCAGGTAACAAGCTTTCGTAGACGAGTCTGGCGGATGCTTCCAACGTCGGGATCTTCGGCTTGTTCTGCTCCTGCAGCCGGATCTCTAGTGGGTCCAGATTATTCGCCAGCTGTTCCCGCATTGCCTGGGCGTCTCGAGCAGCGTCAGCGATAGAGATCTCGGGGTAAGTCCCGAGGCCAGCGTTACGTCGTTTCTTCGTCAGTGGGCTGACATAGCGGAACACCCACTTTCCTCTGCCCTTGATGGTAGAGGGGTGTAGCGTCAACCCGGTGACGCCACCATGAGCAAGGGGCTTATCTTCAGGCTTGATGTTGCGGGCTTTGGTATCGGTGAGGATTGCCATGAGGTAACCTCCTTGAAAATTGAATATGCCACACAGTATGCCACCAGGCATGCGCAGTGGTAATATGTGATTGGGATGGATTGGACAGTGCTAACTTCTAATTTACTGATAGCAAATGACTTTCTGGATATGGATGGAGTGTGTTGGACTTGATTGCGGCGGGCACCTCCTCCGCCATCTATATAGCCCAACTGATTTATTCAGTTGGGCTTTTTTGTGTCTTCGGTTTTGGGTATGCCGCCGTGTGCCCGGATTTAGTTGACCATCGCGATCACTCCCAGGGCGTCACATTGGCGTACTTGTATTTGGCGTAGACGGGCTGGCCGTTGTAGGAGCTGGGCGGGAAGCTCGGGTTGGCGCTGATCCAGTTATTCACAAACGTCTGCATCCAGCTGGTGACGGGGCGGCTCTCGCGGCGCACGCTCACCCATTTGTTCTGGGTGCGGCTGAAGACCTGCCAGGTGACTCCCGCCTCGTCGATGTTGAAGGCGTAACGCTCCATGTTCCAGATGGAGATACCGTACTTGCCCAGGTCGATGTCCTGGGGATACTGACGCCCCTGGATCCAGACGTTGGTATGGAGCAGGTTGGTGCCCCCCATCAGCTCGATGTCGACTTCATAGTGAGAGCTGGTGCCTGCATCTCCGGTATAGGTAAAGAAGGAGCTGATGGTGCCGGGCACCGATCCTGCCTGCATCTGCACCTCATAACGACCCTTGCGGGTGTAGTTGTAGGTTCGCAGCTCAGCGCAGCTCTTGTTTCCTTTGTCGGATTTCGCATGGAGGATGGCCATGCCGGACTCCATCCAGACGTTGGCGGCGCGCCAGGTGCAGTCGAATTCTGACCCGCCATTGCGCCAACCATCAGAGACCTGCCAATCCTGATTGCTCCACCACCATGCCGATGCCTGAGTGGAATATAATCCTCCCGCCATCAGCAATACTGACATCAGTCCAAGTTTACGCATATTATCCACATTCCTGTGTGTTTATTAATGAGTGTTTTATTGATGACTACAAGCAGCATCAGAATAGCCATAAACAGATATTGAAACTTATACTGGTATCGCGTCATGACAGTTTCATACTTTTGAAATTGCCTGAAAAAGGTATGAAATACATGACGGCTGGCTGGTATAACCAGAATAAAAAAAGCCACCGTATATAACGGTGGCAAAAGCACGGACTCCCGATCCGATGAGTTAAAATCAGCTGGCTTGGCGGCGATAGATCTCGACCAGTTCGGTGGCCAGTTCGCGGCACAGAATGGAGGTCATCAGGTGATCCTGGGCATGTACCATGACCAGTGTCATCTTGGTCTTGCCTTCGCCCTCATCGGCTTCAATCAGTTTGGTTTGTACGGCATGGGCAGCCTTCCCCGCGTCGGTGGCCTGGAGCAGCAAGGCATCCGCTTCGCTGAACTGGCCAGCACGAGCCTGACGCAGGGCTTCGAAACAGAGACTGCGAGATTGGCCGGCATTGACGATGATGCCCATGACTGCTTCTTCAAGATCCATCATTTATGACTCCTTAAAATCCATTATTACGAGAGACGTTGGCGAACCATTCACCACTTTTCTTGACGGTGCGCTGCTGGCTTTCCAAATCAAGGCTGATGAATCCATAACGGTTCTTGTAGGCATTCATCCAGGACCAGTTGTCAATAAAGGTCCACAGGTGATAACCACGGCAATTACTTCCTTCGGCAATGGCGGTATGAATCCATTGGAGGTGGCCGCGAATGAAGTTGATACGATAATCGTCTTTTACCTGACCATCTTCACCAATGAATCTGTGTTCCCCTTCGACACCCATACCATTTTCTGAGATATAGCTTGGGATATTTCCATAGTTGTCGCGCAGGTTGATCAATATGTCATAAATACCGCGCTCATATATTTCCCAGCCGCGATAAGGGTTCATTTTGCGGCCTGGCATCTCGTAATTCTCGAAGAACCAGTCAGGCAGGAAAGGGGAGTCCGGGTTGATGGCCGTCATGCGTGCCTTCACTCGCCGCGGCTGGTAGTAGTTGATGCCGAGCAGATCGATCTTGCCGGCGGCCAGCAGTTCGCAGTCGCCGCTTTGCACCACGGGCATCTGATCGTGCTCGCGCAGGATATCGATCAGCTCCTGGGGATAAACCCCCTTCACCGCAGGATCGAGGAAGGCGCGGTTGAAGAACAGGTCGGCAATGAACGAGGCCTTCAAGTCTGCCGGGTTTGAAGAGCGCGGATAGGAGGGGGTCAGGTTCAGGACGATGCCGATCTGGCCGGGCAGGGAGAGTGTGCGATAACGCTTCACCGCCAGACTGTGGGCCAGCATCATGTGATAGGCCACCTGGGCTGCCCGTTTGAAGTCCATCTGGTTCGGGTAATGGAAGTCATACAGATACCCTCCTTCCACTACCACAACGGGTTCATTGAAGGTCATCCAGCAGGCGACGCGATCACCGAACAGTTTGAAGCAGAGCGCTGCGTACTCGGCATAAGCCGCCACGGTTTCGCGGCTCTCCCAGCCCCCCTGCTCCTGCCAGTACATCGGCATGTCGAAGTGGAACAGGCCGATGAAGGGTTTGATCCCCTTGGCCAGTAGCTCATCGATAACCTTGTTGTAGAAGTCGACGGCCTCCTGGTTGACGGTGTGGCCATCCGGCAGCAACCGGGCCCAGGAGATGGATGTGCGGAAGCTGTTGTGGCCAATCTGTTCCATCAATGCGATGTCTTCACGATAACGATCGTAGAAGGTGGAGGTGTTGGCCGGGCCAACCTGACCATGGAAACGGTGTGGCTCCGTCTCGAACCAGTGATCCCAGATAGTCGGTGCCTTGCCACCCACATTGGCAGCCCCTTCCGATTGTGCGGCCGACGAGGCGCTACCCCACCAGAAGCCTTCGGGGAATGTATATTGCATTGCAGTTTCCTCTTGATGACCGGCGTGCAGGCGGCGTGGCGCCCGCACGCCTGGCGCTTACGCCTGACTCTGAATCGGTGTGATTGTGTCTGCTTTTTCTGATCTGGCGGCTTCTTCCGCTTCAGCCGTCTCGGCTTCCTGCTTGAGCAGGGTGCGTTCGTAAGCCCGCACGAAGGGGTAATACATCAGGGCGGAGATCCCCATGCAGATGAAGCACATGATGACCGGACTGAAGGCCCAGTTGGTCGCCCAGGAGGCGCCGATGGGGGCCGGTGTGGTCCATGCGGTCAGCATCACGACCTTCTCAACCAGACCCAGATCCACCGCGAACCAGGCCAGGATGGCGTTGATCACCGGCACCAGGATGAAGGGCAGGAAGAAGACCGGGTTCATGATGATGGGAGCACCAAACAGGATCGGCTCGTTGATGTTGAAGAACCCGGGGACCACGCCCATTCGCCCTATGGTGCGCAGGTGCACGGCGCGGCTGCGCATCAGCAGGAATGCCAGTGGCAAGGTGGAGCCCACGCCGCCGATAAAGAGGAAATGATCCCAGAAACCGGGCAGGAAGGTGTGGGGAATGGCTTGGCCGGCGGCCAATGCGGCCTGGTTGCTGGCCAGGTTTGCCATCCAGAAGGGGTTCATGATGCCGGTGACGATCATGGTGCCGTGGATGCCGGCAAACCAGAGGATCTGGCACAACAGCACCGCCAGCAAGACGGCAGGCAGGCTGTCGGAAGCCGCCACCAGCGGTTTGAGCATGGACATGATCGCCTCGGGCAGGATCATGCCAGTGGTTTCCTGCAGCAGCATGTTGAAGGGGTGCAGGGTCAGGATAATCGCCAGGACCGGGATCAGCACCTCGAAGGAGCGCGCCACTCCCATCGGCACCTGCTCGGGCAGACGGATGGTGATGTTGTTGCGCTTGAGCCAGGCGTAGACCTCGGTCGAATAGATGGCGCAAATGAGAGCGGTAAAGATGCCCTGACCGGAGAAATACTGGGTGGAGATGGTGCCGTCTTTATATTGCGCCGCCACCAGCATGAACGACATCAGCGACAGCAGGCCCGTGGTGATGGGGTCCAGGGAGTACTGCTTGGCCAGGCTGGATGCGACGCCCACCGAAATGAAGACCGTCATCAGCCCCATGCTCATGTTGAAGGGCAACATGAGTTCGGCACGATAGGTGTTGGAAAAATCGAGCCAGGCTCTGGCAAAGCCCCAGGTGGTTTCGCTGGAGATGGGTGGAAAAATGAAGACCAGCATGAAGCTGCCGACGATCATGAACGGCAGCGCGGCAATAAAACCGTCACGGATGGCCAGAACATAGCGTTGCTGGCCCAGTTTTCCTGCCAATGGGCCGATCCGTTGTTCGATCAACTTGACCAGCATCCCATAGAGTGAACTCATAGTGTGTGTCCTTCCTTGTGAGCACGCTTAACCAATCAGGGAGAGGGCGTAGTCCAGCACCTTGTCGCCGCGCTGCATGCCGTAATCCATCATGTCGATAGGTTGTACCTTGATGCCGTGAGTCGCCGCCTTGGCTTGCAACTCCGGTTGCATGTACTTGATCTGCGGTCCCAGCAAGACCACCTGGTAATGGGGCATCTGGTCATCGAACTCCGATGCGCCAAAAGCCTTGATCTCGGCAGCCAGGCCCCGTTTTTCGGCTTCTACCAGCATTTTTTTCACCAGCAGGCTGGTGGACATCCCGGCAGAGCAGCACAACATGATTTTTTTCATGATCATTCCTCAGTTATTAAGCTGGGCTCACTATAGATCGATGCAACAAAGTGGGAAATCGATTTCACAAATCGGGTTTTGTAATTGTGATCGCGATCACTTGATGGATATTTGATATAAGGTGGTCAAGATAAAATATCGTTATTTATCAGTAAGTTGTCGTTGTTTTTGTGATGTGGCTTTCGCCATGTTTGTTCGACTTGGCTTGTTGAAATATCGATTTCAAGTTTGTCGTGGTTTTCATGCTGCTCCTGCCCCCTGCATGATGCAGGGGGCGCTTTCGGCATGGTGCCGATCCGGCGCCCATGCCAGCAACCCCGGATAACCGAGCCCATCGCCGTGCTCCCTCACCCCCTGGTGGCAGGGGGTCATGGTGGCGGCTAAGGGGCTCTGTACAGTGTCTTGCTCAGATGGCGGGCTCAGCCTGGGGTTGCCTTGTGGTTCTCGCTGAGGGTCACGAAACCCGATTCAGGAGCCGGGTATCCTGCTTTCCCGCCTGCTTCGCGCGGGGGGCACTGTAGAAGAGGCGGGGAGCGGGTGATGCCCAGATGGCGTCAGCAGATCTGATGGCAAATGAGGGATCAAGTGGATGCGCAAATAAGGTGGCCAAGAGACGGACATGTAAAGGCAGGGTTGCGAAGGTGCGGTCAGATGAAATGATCGATAAGAGAGGGTTCTGCTGCCGTCAGCCTCTGAATGATGACGGAAAAGGGGAATTGAAAACGTAAAGTGGAGGGCGGCGACAGGTGCGGGAGCTGTCCTGGGCAAGGTCGGCAGGGGAGTAAAACAATGCTCCGTCACGGGGACGGAGCATTGGAAGGGTGATCAGCGGGTCAATCCACCTTCATCCAGTACGCTGACCGTCCAGAAGAAGGGGGCATTCCAGTTGACGGTGACCTCGTTCAGCGTCCAGGCACCAATCTCATCTTTCCAGCAGGTCTGGCCGGTACACTTGCCCTTGAGGGTGGAGGCAACGGGATCGCTGAAGTTGATGGAGTTTGGCCCGCCCGAGAGTACACCTGGCGGAACCAGGGGAGACGCGGGGTCGATGGGGTGAGCCCAGAACCTGTGGTGCGGATTCTTCAGCGGACGGCTGCCGTAGCCCGACACATAGGACTGGTCGAGGGGGTTGCGGCCGAGCACATAGTCCATGGCATCGGACATGGCCTGCAGGTATTTGCGCTCTCCCGTGAAGTCATGGGCCAACCCGAGGAAGATGCTGCGGTTCATCAGGTTGGAGTTGGAGCCCCAGGGGTATTCGGTCGCCTGATAGGGGATAAGGTAACCCTCCGTCGCCACGCTCTTCTGGTAGCCGTCAGCTGCGGCGATGATAGCGGCGCGTGCCTTCTCCACTTCCTGTTTGCCCAGTTTGTTAGGCACCATGGCCAGCGTGATGGTCCCTGCGCTGCTGAGATCCTGCCAGTAGAGATCACCGCTTGCGCTGCGATCCCCCTTGGGGGCAGCCAGATAGAGAGGGGACTGCTGGACGGCCTGCTTGTACTCGGCTTTGCCGGTGGTGGCAAACAGCTCGGCGGCAGCCCAGTAGAATTCGTCCTTCAGGTTGGTGTCATCATAGGGACCGGATCCCACAAAGTTGTCATAGGCATAGACGTCCGGATGGCGGTTGGCCGCCTTCCAGGCTCGTTCTGCTGCCTGCAGGCTGCGCTGTGCGAAGGCCGGATCCAGATCCTTCCATACGCGAGCGGACTGGGCGGCGGTGGCCGCCAGGTTCAGAGTCGCAGCCGTGCTGGGGTGGCTCAGGAAACGGGGTTGTGGATCCTTGTGGGGCGGGAGCGGCATCCCGGTCCAGGCTTCGTCGGCGACCTTGTGGAAGACCATGCCGGAGGCATCGATCTCGGTCAGTTTCAGGCTGTCGAGCTGCTTGGACTGATCGCCTACCGGCACCCAGGCCTTCTTGCCTTCGGGCACCTGCATGGCGAGGAAGAACTCCATCATCCAGCGGGACTCGTCCAGCAGATCGTTGTAGCCGTTGTGCTGTTCCGGGATCTTGACCTTGCCGTCGGCAAAGGCGCTCTTGTCACCCTCTTTCGCCAACTGCTCCCGTTCATAAAGGTTCATCAAGGTCCATACCGAGATCCCCCCGTTGACCACGTACTTGCCCTGATCGCCGGCGTCGTACCAGCCGCCGGTCACATCCAGCGTGAAGTCACAGCCAGGCCACTGGTTGCCCTTGGCGTCCAGCTTGTTGAAGCAGGTTACGTTCTCGGGTTTGTGTCCTGCCGGGCGAGCAAGGTCGGGGCGCTGTACATATTTGGCTTCGATGTCGATGCCGCTACGCTGCTGATAGAAGAAGGAGAGGGCATCGAATTTCATGGTGTGATAGATGTCATCGCCGATGCTGAACGGATGACTCTTCTGGCCGGCGACCTCCAGTACCAGGCCGGTGCCCGGGGTGGTGACCTGACTGAAGTCGGCAATCTGTACGTTCTCGCCGGATGCGGCATTCAGGCCAAAGGGCGTGGTCTTGCCTTCCGCGATGGTCTCACCCTGGGCATTGCGCAGGGTCCAGGGGAGCGAGTCCTTGCTGTCGGTGGCGATGGTCGCCCGTTTCAGAGCCTTGCTCAGATAGCCGACCTGGTTGACGCGCACGCTGCCCAGCTCCGATTTCTTGATCAAGGAGGGGCCCGATAGCGTGGCTTCACCGATACAGACAGTGGTCGGTGTCTGGGTGCCCATCTGAAGTTGGAACTGGGTCTTCTCGTCAGTGGCAGAAGGTGTGAACTGGATATCGAACGGTTTGGGCGTGCTGCCGAGGGCGAGGTCCTGCACCATGTAGTTGGTGTAGGGGGCGCCATCATGCTGGATCAGGGCCTTGACGTTGATGTCGCTCTTGGCCATGGCAGTGAAATGGAGTTTGTAGGTTTGCCCCTGCACCAGGCCGAGATTGGACTGACCCAGGATGACATCCCAGGGATTGGAGCCCGACTCGGTGAAGGTGATACAGCCCATCTGGTTCTCGGCGTTCAGGGTCCCCCCGGCCGTCCACCATCCATCGGTTCCCTGGAAGCCCCCATTGGTCAGCAATTCACCCACAGGTCCGGCAGATGCCGAGGAGGTCGCTGAACCAGATGCTCCTGCGCTGGGCAGTGAGCAGCCATGCAAGCCAATGACGCAAGACATGGCAAGCGTCAGGGCACTAAGCCGAGATGTTTTCATTGTTACCCCTTTGATCACAGACGGAAATAATGGCGTCGATTTTCGCACTCACGCAGAAAATGACCGAGTCATCCTGCGGCCCGCATTTCACTGTCAAGATTCACACACAATCCTTGAGTGGAAATCGATTTCACGATTCAGGTAACAGTAAATTTTTTGGCAGATCAAGTTTGCTTTTATGAAATGTGATGGAGACGGCAAATTTTCGTTTATTGATATATTCATGCACTTGAATTGAATTCCATTGAATCCTTTCAACATTCCTCTGACTCCCCAGCCGTTTGGCCATATCTGTGTCGTTCCAGACAGCTCACGCGGCAAATCAATGTGATTGATTGCATTTAAATTATTGTTTTAACTTTATTTTGTTGGTCTTCCTGCAATGAGTCTACCCGTTCTCTCTGTTCCTTCCTGGGTATTCTGCTGATGAGACAAGCCCCCGAGTTTGTGAGTTGCATCACTATTTTCTCTTTCAGCGGGATCTTTGTCATGGCATGACAAAGATACTGCTGGAATGACGAAGAGATTTCTGTTTACCATTTAATATTCTTGCAATCGATTTCAAATTAGACTGTTTTTCAAGACGACTCGCCATGAACGATGAGTCCAGGCGATGAACGAGAACATCCGGAGAGTCATAAGGAAAATGCGTAAAACTACAGGTCTCACCAGGTCTATGACCTGCCTATTCGTGGGGTGCGGCATCTGGAGTGCCGGGATGGCGGATGAGTTGTCGACCATGCCCTATTTTTCCACCTGGCCGCAGATCCACAGCGCCATTGCCAGGGACGAGGGGATGGAGCGCCAGATCCAGGCTCTGCTCTCCCGGATGACCCTGGAGGAGAAGGTTGGCCAGATGATCCAGCCCGACTTTCGTGAAGTGACACCTGAGGAGGTGACGCGCTACAAGATTGGCTCCGTCCTCAACGGGGGGGGGGGCTGGCCCGGCAACAACAAACACGCGTCGGCCCAGGACTGGGCACACCAGGCCGACACCTATTGGCAGGCGGCGGAAGCGGGCTTTGAGGGCAGGGGGTATCGCATCCCCTTCATGTGGGCGACCGATGCGGTGCACGGCCACAACAACGTCTTCGCGGCGACCCTCTTCCCGCACAATATCGGCCTGGGGGCGGCGCGGGATCCGGATCTCATCTACCGTATCGGCCAGGTGACGGCGCGGGAAGTGGCCGCCACCGGGCTGGATTGGACCTTCGCCCCGACGGTGGCGGTGCCGAGGGATGATCGCTGGGGCCGGACCTATGAGGGCTATTCCGAAGATCCCGCCATCGTCTATCACTATGCCGGCGAGATGGTGCGTGGCCTGCAAGGTTCCGCGACGGATCTGCGCGGCCAGCGCCATGTCATCTCGAACGTGAAACACTTCGTGGGGGACGGCGGTACCCTGAACGGGGTCGACCGGGGTCAGAACTTCTATTCGGAAGAGGACCTGCGCAACCTGCACGCGGTGGGCTACTTCTCGGGGCTGGATGCCGGTGCCCAGGTGGTGATGGCTTCGTTCAATAGCTGGCACAACGAGCTCAACCGCGACGTGCTGCCAGAAGATGGGGTTGAGTACAACGGCAAGCTGCACGGCAGCCGCTATCTGCTGACCGACGTGCTCAAGGGCAAGATGGGCTTTGATGGCCTTGTCGTCTCTGATTGGAACGGTCACAGCGAGATCGCCGGTTGCACCATGGGGAGCTGCCTGTCTGCGGTGCTGGCCGGGGTCGACATCTTCATGGTCACGGCGCGCAAGGACTGGATGGAGTTTCGCCAGAGCCTGCTCGATGGCGTGGCGAGCCGGCAGATCCCGATAAGCCGGATCGACGATGCCGTGACGCGTATCCTGCGGGTCAAGATGCGGGCCGGGCTGTGGGAGAAACCCATGCCGTCGGCCCGTGAGCTGGCGGGCAAGCAGGGTGAACTTGGTGCCGTGACGCATAAGGCGCTGGCCCGGGAGGCGGTACGCAAGTCGCTGGTGTTGCTCAAGAACGAGGGCAGGCTCCTGCCCCTGAGCCGGCAGAGCCGGGTGCTGGTGGCTGGGAGCGCCGCCAACGATCTGGGCAAGCAGGTGGGGGGCTGGAGCCTGACCTGGCAAGGCAGCGAGAACGGGCGCGGTGATTTCCCCGGTGCCCAGAGCGTGCTGGATGCGGTGACCGCCACCGTCGGTGCGGATCATGTGCAGGTGAGCACGGGATCCGGTGAGTTTGCGGGAGCCAAGCCCGATGTCGCCATCCTGGTCATGGGGGAGGATCCCTATGCCGAGTGGTTCGGCGACATTCCTGACAACAAGACCCTTGCCTATGGGGATCTCAAGAGCAGCTATCACGAGGACCTGTTGACCCTCAAGCGGCTGAAGGCGGCCGGCATCCCTGTGGTGACCGTGCTTTTCTCCGGACGTCCGCTCTACGTCAATGAGGAGCTCAATCTCTCTTCCGCCTTTGTCGCCGCCTGGCTGCCGGGCACCGAGGGGGAGGGGATCACCGATCTGCTGTTCAGGGATGCCAAGGGCAAGGTGGCCCATGACTTCCAGGGACGCCTCTCCTTCTCGTGGCCCTTCAGCAAGTGCGCCACCACCATCAATCGCACGCCCACCCATATCCCGGGCTGGCAGCGTCCAGCCTTCGAGCAGGATCCTGCGGGTGAGTACGCACCGCTCTTCCCCTATGGCTACGGGCTCAGCTACGGCAAGCCTTCCCCTGTGGCGGCCCGGGTCAGCAACCTCAATACCCTGACCCTGGATAAACGTACCTTCGGCTGCAACGAGAGCGACCCCGCCAAACTGAGCGCCGCTGACAAGGTGCTCGAGCTGTTCGGGCCAAAGGCGGGTGAAGAACACCGTCTGCGCATGGGGGATGCCAGCAACTGGACGGGGACTGAAGTCTCCGGCAACAGCGTGACGGAGATGACCTTCATCAAGGTTCAGCCCATCGACTACCTGCGCCAGCAGGATGCGCGAGCGGTCACCTTCCTCGGGGCTAACACGCCGGGTGTCGACTCCGGGGCCACGATCCAGTTGCAGACCACCCAGGTCAAGGGGGCGGATCGTCGCACCTACCTGAAGGGAGAGAGCGAGCTGCAGGTGACGCTGCGGGTGCAGCAGGCGCCAGCAGGGGACATGACGCTGGGGCTGCAGTGTGGCTGGCCCTGCGGCAAGTCCATCGAGATTGCTCCGGCCTTGCGCCAGTTGCCCCCGCAGAAGTGGGTGACCCTGAGTCTGCCCCTGCGCTGCCTCGAAGAGGGCATGGACTTCGCGAAGGTCAATACCCCCTTCATCCTGGGCACCAGTGGACAGGCACGCATCGACATGGCGACCGTACGCTGGGTACCGGCTTCTCTGCTGGGGGCCTCAGGAGAAGTGGTCAGGCTCGATTGCCAGGGCAGGTTGAGTCGATAAGCCGTCAGCCAGATGCACCAGGATGCCTGTCGGGCTCCTGGTGCCTTGATAACCGGCTCCGCCCCGATGCGGAGGGAGAGGTGGGAGAGAAGGATGTCGATCGTACAGCGGATCAGATTGGGCTTTACGCTGCTGCTGGTCCTGTTGCTATTGCTCGGGGCCATCAGTTACCTGAAAACGACCTCCATTCACGGTCGTTTCCAGCAGGTGACCGAAGAGGCGACGCCTCAGGCCCTGACCGCCAGCCGGCTGCGCGCCGCGTTGCTGATGGCTGACAGGGACAGCCTGGCGCATCTCGCCATCCGGGAGACGTCGGCGTTCCCCGAGTCCCGTCAGCGTGTTGCCCATGACAAGGTCCGCTATGAGCAGCACATCAAGGCATTCGCGGCCCTGACACTCGATACCGAGAGTGAGCGGCAACTCGCCCGGGTCACCGACCAGGCCCCCCGGCTGTTTACCCTCTCTGAGCAGTTGATGAGCCTGCACGAAGAGTCGGTCGAGCTGGAACGGGTGCTCGCACGGATGCGGAGCGAGCTGCTGCACCTGGACGACAACTACCGTTCGGCGGCAGACCTGCTGGTGCGTTACACGGCGGGTCGGCGCTCTTTGCAGAACAAGGCGGAGCTCATCACCAGCGGTATTGCACGGGATCTCAAGCTGATCCTGCGTGCCGACGGCAACACGGATCTGGTGGCGCTACAGGGGGTGCTGGCCAAAGACATCGACATTGCGAACCAGCGTCTGGAGCGGATTGTTGTCCCCGATGACGTCAAGGCCAGGTTCACCCGCCATGTGGCGCGCATTCCCCAACTGGTATTTGGCGACAAGGGGCTGATTGCCACCCTGGTGCGCCGTCAGCAAATCAGCCAGCAACTCCATGGCTTGCGTGAACAGCAGGAGGCGCAGAGCCAGCAACTGGGGGAGGTCCTGGACAGGCTTATCGCCATCAGCAACCAGAGCATGCAGGAGGACAGGCTGAGTGCCGACGTCGCGGTTGACAGCGCCCGCACCTGGATCGTGATGGTGGCCCTGTGTTCCGTGCTCATCGCCCTCATTGTTGCCTGGAGTACGGCCCGCAGCATCCAGGTGCCGCTGGTGCGGATCAATCGGGTTCTCGGTCTGATGGCACAAGGGGACATGACGCTGCGGGTTCGCTACCCCGCCAGGAACGAGCTTGGTGAGGTCGCGAACTCCATCGACCAGCTGGCCCACCACACCAAGACGCTTCTGATGGAGGTCCAGACCGGCTCTGAGTACCTGGTGAGCGAGACGCGCAAGACCGCGGAGATCGGCGAGCAGGTGATGTCGCAGGTGCAGGCGCAGAAGGCCCAGACCGATCAGGTGGCGGCCGCCATCTTCGAGCTGGAGACCAGTGCGACCGAAGTGGCGCGCTCGAGCGATCATGTTCGTCGGGAGGTGGGGGAGGCCAATGACGAGAGCCGGCGCGGACGTCATCTGATGCAGGCCAATCGGGATGGCATCGAGCAACTGGCGACCGACATCGCCGGGGCCATGGCGATCACCCGCAAGCTCGAAGGCTACAGCAGCAACATTGGCAACATTCTCGAGGTGATCCGTGGCATGGCTGAACAGACCAACCTGCTGGCCCTCAATGCGGCCATCGAAGCGGCCCGTGCCGGGGAGGCCGGGCGGGGCTTTGCCGTGGTGGCCGAGGAGGTGCGGGCGCTGGCTACCCGTTCACAAGGGGCGACCCAGGAGATCCAGGTGATGATCGACAACCTGCAGGGATGCGCCCGCGATGTGGCGAGCGTGATGGCCCAGAGCCATGAGCAGACCCAGCAGAGTGTGCAGCAGACCCGGGATGTCGAGAGTGCCCTGGCGGGGATCGCCTCGCGAATGGAGGCCATCAAGGAGATTGCGGATCACATGGCTTATGCCGCAGCGGAGCAGATTTCGGTGAGTCAGGGAGTGGCCCAGCACGTGGCGGCCATCGCAGACGTGGCTCACGAGACCGAGCAGGCGTCCCGGGTATCGGCGAGCAGTGGTGAGGTGTTGTCGGGGCTGGCCAGCCAGCAGCAGAGTCTGGTGGCCCGTTTCAAGGTGTAGGAGAGAGGCGATGTGGAAATCTGTGAGTACCCTGCTGGTCTGGGGGCTGAGTACGGCGGCGGTATCCCAGGAGCTGGTGCTGGAAACCTGGCGCGTGGATGACGAGGCGCTCTGGAAGGAGCAGTTTCTGCCCCGTTTTCAGGCGATCCATCCCGAGATCACCCTTAAGCTGCATTCGCAGCGCTCGGCGGATTACGATCGGGAGCTTGCCGAGCGGCTGGCGGCGGGGAAGGCAGGGGATCTCATCACTTGCCGTCCTTATGATCAGTCCCTGCGGCTGTTCCAGCAGGGGCATCTGCTGGATCTGACGGACCTGCCCGGGATGGAGAACTTCCCGAGCTTTGCCAAGGCCGCCTGGCAGACCGACTCCGGGGCCCAGACCTTCTGCCTGCCCATTGCCTCCGTGATCCAGGGTTTCTACTTCAATGTCGATATCTTCAACGCCCTTGGGCTGACACCGCCGCGAACCCGTGCCGACTTCTTCGCCGTGCTGGAGAAGGTGAAGCAGGATGGCCGCTATCTGCCGCTGGCACTGGCGGCTCACGACAGCTGGGTGGTCTCCGAGCTTGGTTATCAGAATATCGGTCCCAATTACTGGCATGGGGAAGATGGCCGCCTGGCGCTGATCAACGGTCAGGCGCGAGTGACCGATGCCCCTTATGTGGCGGCGTTTCGTGAGCTGGCGAGCTGGCGGCCCTACATAGGGGACCATCCGGCCGATGCCACCGAAGCACAGGCGGTGGATGCCTTTGCTGCGGGCAAGGCCGCCATGATAGTGGCGGGCTCCTGGTCGCTGGCCCAGTTCACCGGCAAGGTCAATTTTGGTGCCTTCCCGCCCCCCGTCGCACGGGAGGGGGACACCTGCTATTTCACCGATCACACCGACATGGGGATCGGCATCAATGCCGCCAGCCCGAACAAGGAGGCCGCCCTGAAACTGGTGGAGTGGATGGCAAGCGCCGACTTTGCCGAGCGTTTCTCCAATTCGGTGCCCGGTTTTTTCTCCCTCTCCAACCACTTCTTCGAGCTCAAGGACCCGGTGGCGAGCACCATGATGGGCTGGCGGGATACCTGCGATTCCACCTTGCGTCTGGGGGCGCAGTTCCTCACCCGGGGTGAGCCATCGCTTACCACAGAGCTTGCGGAGGTATCGCAATCCGTGGTGCTCGGCACCATGACGCCGGAAGCGGCCGCCGCGCGCATCCAGCAGGGGTTGGCAAGCTGGTATCCCCCCCAGAAGGCGGCCACGAGAAGAGCCAGTCTGTGTGAAGCGGACGAGCCTCTCCCCACGCTGGCAACCAGCGCGGTCACCGGGACGGAATCCCCCTTCGCAGCGCCTTGACGGTGGCCACGCTCCCGCAGGGATCTGCACACTCCCCAAGGCGCCTTCAGGCGCCTTGTTTCATTCAGGTCGGCCGGGTTCATCGGGTTGTGATTGCCAGGCTTTGGCTGGTGTCATCGGGCCAGGCCGGATTGGGGGCCCGCAGAAGAGGGATGCCAGGTTGTGTGTGGTCTCTGTGCTATGTCAGAGAGTCAAGGTGGAAGACGTGGCAGGAGCAAGTCATTCGCTGGGCAGGTGGCTGACAAAAGAAAAACGGCCCGAAGGCCGCTTTGCGCTGATGCTGCGCAGGGAACCGCCCCGGTCTGTGTTCACCCCTTGTACGGCAGTGTGGTATCACGCACCACAATGCTCAACTCGGGCAGTTCGTCCGAGTTCAGCTCCGTGTTCTCGATCAAACCCAACAGAGTCTTGACCATCTTGACACCCATCTCGTAGATGGGCTGGCGTACCGTGGTCAATGGCGGGTTGGAAAAGGTGGAGAAGGGCAGGTCGTCAAAACCGATGAGAGAGACATCCTCAGGCACCCGCAAGCCGCACTGCTTGAGCCCCAGAATGGCCCCGTAACAAGTCTGATCGTTGGCGCAGAAGATGGCGGAGAATTTCCGGCCGCTCTCCACCAGCTTCTTGACGGCATTGAGCCCGCCGACTTCGGCGAAATCCCCCTGGATGACCAGGGAGGGGTCATATTCAATACCTGCGCTCACCAGGGCCTGGCGATAGCCATGATGACGCTCGATGGCATCGTTATGATCCGGCAAACCGACGATATGGGCGATGTCACGATGACCCAGATCCAATAAATAGCGAGTCGCCATGTAGCCACCCAGCCGGTTATTGATGCTGAAGGAGTGTACCCGCTCGGTCATGATATTGTGACCTGTGGCCACAATCGGTATTTGCTGGGAAAACTCGAGCAGTGTTTGCTGATTGACGTGGCCGGTCAAAATAATAAGGCCATCAACCCGTCGGGCCACCAGCAGACGCAACCGCTCAACTTCTTCTTCCGCATTCCAGTGACCGCTGACAATCAGCGGCACATACTCCATGCCCTGAAGAGTGTGTTCAACACCCCGCAACATTTCGTTGGAAAATGGACTCTCCACATGTTGGGTCAAAACACCCAGGGTCATGGACTGACCCGTTTTCAAATATTGCGCCATCAGGTTGGGACGAAAATTCAATTCCTGAATGGCATCTTCCACCGCCTGACGTTTATCTGCGGCCACTTTGGCCGAGCCGTTCAATATCCGGGATACAGTGCTTGCCGAGACACCGGCTCGGCGGGCGATATCATAGACAGTGGCTTTTTTCTCCTGAGCTGACTTCGACATCCCCCCTCCGTACTCGACTGTGAAAACCCCTGGTCATGGCCAGTGTTATATGAATATCTTCTTAATAAATCAGCAAGTTAGGATACCCGTTTCCCCTGGTGGTGACAAGCGATGATGCGCCTTGCCAGGGGAGGGAATGCTACTGCTGGGCGGCAAAAAAGACCTCTTTTGCCTTGGTAAAACCGGCTTGCTCGGCGGCTTTGACCCAGGCGAGCGCCTGCTCATAGTTTTTGCTCTGAACGGCAGTGCGAATATGCTGATAATAATCCAGTTCACCCAACGATTTATCTGGTGAGACCATCACGGGCGATATGGTTTTTGCGATCTGCGTCGCATTTGCAGCGGGCTCTGCGTCCAGCGTCAAATATAGGCGTCCGGTAGCAGAGTGAGGCACTTCCACATTGATGAGGCGGGCGACATCCGTGGTGCGATCATATTGCATGGCGCGCTGTAGATCGTCCGGGTTGAGCCGGGTACTGCCCTGCATGTCCTTCGCCGTGGAATAGATCACCATATAGGCGGCCCGAGCGCTGCCGATGGGGGCCGGAATGGTGAATTCCCCCTGAATGTTCTGCCCTGAAATTAACGAACGACCGTCATAACTGAATGTGGAACCGGGAATGGTTTGAACGGCGTTGTATTGCTCGTCCAGCAACAGGATGCTGGGCAGGAAGACGGTATAGTCGACCGGAATGGTTATTTTGACGCGAGTTGCCTGGCTGACTTCGGGCAGCGAGAAGGCCATGACATAGCTTTTGCCTGAATCAAATGCATAGACCTGGCTGTCGGTGCTCACATCGACCCAGCGGCTCTCCTGCCCGAGGGACTGGAAGCGAAGTTCCTTGAACGACTCGACCGCCACCTTGTTCGACAATTGTTCCCGACCTTGCTCAACCTGTTGCTGCAGGGCGGAGACTGCCGAACCTGGCGAATGCTCCGGGCCCATGCCGGCGCATCCGGCCATCAGCAGACTGACCAGGAAAGGCAGACACTGCTTCGTTCCCTTCATCGTGTTTCCTCGTATGCAATGCGGGTCCCCCAAGGGACCCGAGATTATAGTGCAGATAAGTATCGCGACCTAACCTACCACCACATGTCCGCCTGCACACCGACCAGGAAATCTTCCCGGTCTTCCTGCCAGGGGGTCTCGTTGTTGTGATCGACATAGGTCGTCAGAATGCGGATCTCCGGTGAGGGCCCCATGCCGGTATTGACGGTGAAGGTCGGCACTATGCTGACCTTGTGAGAGGTGCCACCCCGTTCGACGTTGTCGATGATCAGGTTGTTTTTCACATATCCGACTTCCGTCTGGATGGAGAAGAACTCATTGATCGGGAATACCGGGCGCAGAGATGCGGCATACCAGGAGTCATGGCCACCCAGCTCGTAGTCGTTGTACTGGTAGGAGAGGGTCGGCAGCAGATGAATATTGGCGCCATACCAGCCGCCCCAGAGGAAGAGGCGGTAGGATTGATCGCCTTCCATCACCTTGGACTGGTAGGGTTTATAGCCATCCGCCTTGTCCTGCAGTGTCTTCTGATACAGGGAGCCCTTGCGATACATGGCGGTATTGGTCAGGTTGGCACCCAGCAAGTCCCCTGAACCCAGCCCACGTCCTGCCTGGGCGATGAACTTGGAGAAGCCCCCCGGCATGAAGAAGAAGTCGTCGCGGGAATAGATGACGGTTCCTTCTGCCCCCTTGGTCGCATATTGCTTGTTATCGCCGGTGAACTCGTTGCTGGGCATCTGCTTGAGTGCAATCTCCATGTCCCAGGCACCGTAGAGGGCGCTGGTGTGGAGGGTGTGCATGGTGGCTTCAGTGCCATTGGCGCGGTCGGAGTGGCTGGTGTCGTTGCTGTTGATATAGGCAAAGTCCCACTTGCCACCTGCCATCTCCATGGCTTTGATGCCGACGCCGGTTCCCGAGTAGTCCGTGTAGAAATAGTCGGTGGTCCAGATGTAGTTCTCGCGGTCGTAATAGCGCAGGCCACCCCACATGGTCCCGGTCGGGGTGATGCCACCCAGCTCCACATAGGTTTCTGACACACCGCTTTCGCGAGGCGCGGCTCGGGTTTGCAGGCCGTCGGCATCGGACTCCACCTTGAAGTGGATGTTGACCGACTTGTTGCTGCCCAGATCCCACAACTTGTTCAGGCCCGCTTCCCAGCTGTTGTCCAGCTCGGAGCCCAGGCGCCCCATGGTCTTGTCCATCTCATATTCGTACCCCGCCTTGGCGAAGTTGTCCTTGGCGTCAAACATCGAGCCGGCACGAATATAACCGTGGAAGCCAAAACTCTCGGCGGCATTCGATACTGCGGGCACTGCCAGCCCGCAACATGCCCCGACAAACAAGGCGAGTGACTTCAATTTCATCTTATTGCTCCAATCCGTAGAAAATTATTTTCAATCGATTTCTCGAAGATTCAATGCCTTGTCACTTGATCTGCTGGCAGGGCTGATTGCTGTCAAAGTCTGCCGGGATGGCTGTTTTCAGGGCCACGTTGGTGAAGGCGAAGCGCAGACCGGCCATGGAGTCCCAGGCCCCGCTCAGGTAGAGCGCCTTTTGCACCGAGCCGGTGTTGGCCGCCGGAATGAGAGAGGCGACCGGCAGGATGCAGCGGTACCAGGTGTCGTCATCGGGCACGATGTTGCTGTCCATGGTGAAGAAGGTGCCAAAGTCCGGGCCTGCTGTACCGTCCATGCGGATCTGGATGTTGGGGGAGTCACCGTAGCTGGAGACTTTCAGGTCGAGCAGCATGGCGCCGTCCTGATAGGCGGAGAGATCCCCATTGGCGCTGTCGGTCCCGAGGAAGGCGGCGCCATTGCCTGGCAGGTCCATGGTGATGACCTGGTTTTCATCGGTCAGGGTGCCGCCGAAGCTGGCTGCCGGGTAATGGGCGCTGCGGTCCTGGGCCTGGCTCTTGTCACCGGAGTAGTAGAGTGCGGCATCGGTGGCCACCAGCGCGGGGGCATTGTTGACGCCGGAGCCTGTGTCCGGATTGGTACCTGGATCGGTACCGGGATCGGTTCCCGGGTCGGTGCCTGGGTCTGTGCCTGGGTCTGTGCCCGGGTCGGTAGCGCCGCCAGGCGCTTCACAGGTGACCGGGTCGACAACGGGCTTGGCCGAGGTGGTGAGCAGGTACTTGATGTTGGTGATTTCGTAGTTGAAGGCTTCCTTGGTGGCCAGGTGGAACGGTGTGCCCACAGTGGCGAGGTTGATGGCCGTGGCACCGGGGAAGGGCTTCATGCAGTTGATGGGCAGCGTGAGCGTTTCCCAGTCGCCGGAACCGGTCAGGGCGCTGGCAATGGGCAGGCTGCTGCGGTTGGGATACTCGTTGTCGATGGAGGCATTGAGCACTTCCGGCACCTTGCTCTTGGTCCGCAGCTGGAACTCGATGAAACCGGAGGCGTATTTGCTCAGGTTCAGAGGGGTGGCGGATTTGAGCATGAAGGTGCCATCTCCGTCACCGGCTACCTGCACATCGGCGGTGTCATCGGTACCGGCATTGTTGATGAGCACGGCGCTGATGCTGGTCATGGCGACGGGAGAAGCGGTGACCGGTTGCAAGCTCCAGTTGTCCTTCTCTGACTGGATGCTGGGGGTTGTACCCCCATTGGCACCGACCCCGAACAGGATCAGGGTGCTGTCGCCAGGGGGCGTGGTGCCACCGTTATTACCACCGTTGTTGCCACTATTCGAGTCGATATTATCGGCCCCACCACACCCGCCAAGCAGGGCAGCGGCGATCAACGACGCCAAAAGTCCTTTTTTTGATGCATTCATACTGACCACTCCAATCAATGGGAAAAATATCCACCGCGATGAACCGTCAAGACTCAAACAGACGCTATGCAATCGATGCCAAGACAAATCATGCTGGCTTCATTTTCTTGAAATCGATTTCCAATGCAATGCTTATCCCCTGTGATGATCAAAGTTTGTGTTTCAAATCACAGAAAACGTGTCCTGATGACCAGCTGATGGGATGTGCAAGAAAGAGTTATCTTTAAATGAAAAGAGTTCATGGTGTTGTTTTTAATGGTTTATTTTATTTTTCTCTTGAGGCTGACTATCAGAGGGAAAGTATCGGAGTAGATCTGCAATATATCGGAGGTGATTGCGATGTGTCGATTTCTGAGCAACACTTAAATTGACTTCGATTTCATGCTGTATTGAATAAGACTCAGGCTGTCATCAACCTTGCGGGGGCCTCTCCAGCGGTTCAGGCACCAGGAGTGTCCAGCCTTGACTGGTGATGGCAGACAGCATGCAGTCGATGAGGCCAAGGGAGTCGGCCGTCAGAGCGATGCTGAGGCCGGGTTCCTGCTGGGTCGGCACCGACCCGGGATGGTGCAAGCCCCCTGTGCCAGATAGCAGATCGCCATCTTGGAGAAGACCAAGGATGCACCGGCGACGGAGGGCTGGTCACAAATCCTGGAGAGGCAACCCGCGATAGGGTCGCCCCGCAGCACCGGCCATGAACCACAGGCCCGGCACCATGGCGCGCTCATCCTCTTCGAAGGAACGCAAAATGGTGCCAGGCATGCATTGCATGATCATCGCCTCCTCAGGGCCAGCAAACCCGCGCAGCGGTCAGCATGATCGGTGCTGTGCTCGCTGTGTCCGCCAGGCCTGAATGCGCGTCTGGGTGCCGATGACGAAGACAAAAAAGACCGGCACGAAGAAGATGGCCAGCAGGGTGCCGCTGATCATGCCGCCGAACACGCCGGTGCCGATGGCATGCTGGGTCTCCGCGCTGGCACCACTGGCAAGCATCAGCGGCACCACGCCGAGGGTGAAGGCGAGCGACGTCATCAGGATGGGGCGCAGGCGCAGGCGGGCGGCGGTCACCGCAGCGTCAAGCAGCGAGCGCCCTTCGCCGTGCAACTGGCGGGCAAACTCCACGATGAGGATGGCGTTCTTGGCCGACAGACCGATGATGGTGATCATGCCCACCTTGAAGAAGACGTCGTTGGGCATGCCGCGCAGCATCACCGCCGCCACGGCGCCGAGCAGGCCCAGGGGAACCACCAGCATCACGGAGAGCGGAATGGACCAGCTCTCGTAGAGCGCGGCCAGCACCAGGAAGACCACCAGCGCCGACAGCAGCATCAGCAGGGGGGCCTCGGCCGCCGACTGGCGCTCCTGCAGCGACTGTCCCGTCCAGGCCAGGGCGAAGCCTGGCGGCAATTGCGCCACCAGGCGATCCATTTCCGCCATCGCGGCGCCACTGGACACCCCGGGGGCGGCACTCCCGGAGAGACGCACGGCGGGGAAGCCCTCGAAGCGCATCATCTGTTGCGGCGACTGGCGCCAGGTCGGCGTCACCACCTCCCGCAGGGGCACCATGCCGCCGCTGGCATTGCGCACCCGCAGGCCGAGTACGTCATCGAGCTGCATGCGCGCCTTGGCGTCGGCCTGCAGGATGACCTGCTGCATGTGCCCGCCGTTGGGGAAATCGTTGATATAGAGCGATCCCATCGCCGCCGACAGGGTGCTGCTCACGCTGGTGAACGAGAGTCCCATGGCCTCGGCCTTCTGCCGGTTGATCTCGAGGTGAATGCTCTCGCCGGGGGGCAGGCTGTCGGGATAGACATCGCTCACCACTTCGCTTTGGGCCGCCAGTGCCAGCAGTTGCGCCTGGGCGGCCAGCAGCGCGGCCTCCCCCTGGTTGGCCCTGTCTTGCAGGAAGAGCGTGAAACCGGAAGAGGTGCCCAGTTCGTCGATGGCGGGCGGCAGCAGGCTCATCACGGTGCCTTCCTTGCTGTTGGCCATGGCGGCCTGTGCCAGCTCAGCCTCTTCGGCAGCCGTGGCACCATGACGCTGGTCCCACTCTTTGAGCATGGTGAAGGCCATGGCGGCATTGGGGCCTGCGCCGGAGAAGCTGAAGCCCTGCACCACCAGGTTGGTGTCGAGCGCCTCGCGAGAGGCCACATGGGCCTCGAACTCCTTGATGACGGCCAGGGTGCGCTCGCTGGTGGCGCCGGTCGGCAACTGGATGGAGGTCATGAAGTAGCCCTGATCCTCGTCCGGCAGAAAGGAGGAGGGCAGCTGGGTGGCCGCAATGGCCAGCACGGCGCAGAGGGCGGCGAAGGTAGCCATCATGCGTCCGCTGCGCCCGACCAGCCGGGTGACCCGAACGCCGTAGCCTGCGGTGAGCCGCTCGACGCCCCGGTTGAAGGCGCCGAAGAAACCGCGCTTCTCATGGTGATCCGGGCTGATCGTACGCAGCAGGGTGGCGCAGAGCGCCGGCGTCAGGGTCAGGGCCAGGAAGGCGGAAATCAGGATTGACACCGCCATCGACAGGGTGAACTGCTGGTAGATGACCCCCACGGAGCCGCTGCCGAACGCCATGGGGATGAACACCGCCGTGAGCACCAGAGTGATGCCGATCACCGCCCCGGTGATCTCCTTCATGGCCCGCGATGTCGCCTCTCGGGGCGATAGCCCCTGGGTGGCCATCAGGCGCTCGACGTTCTCCACCACCACGATGGCGTCGTCGACGATGATGCCGATGGCCAGCACCATGCCGAACATGGTGAGGGTGTTGATGGAAAAGCTGGCGAGCAGCATCACCGCGAAGGTGCCAAGCAGCGCTATGGGGGCGACGATGGCCGGGATCAGGGTGTAGCGCAGGTTCTGCAGGAAGAGGAACATCACCAGGAACACCAGCACCATGGCTTCCAGCAGGGTATGGATCACCTTGTCGATGGAGACCTTGACGAAGGGGGCCGAGTCGAACGGGATCGAATAGGCCATGCCCGCCGGCAGAGTGGGGGCGAGCTGAGCGAGACGGGTGCGCACCGCATCGGCGGTGCGCACGGCGTTGGCGCCGGGGGAGAGCTGGATGGCGGCGCTGGTGGCAGCCACCCCGTTCTCGCGGTTGGAAAAGGCGTAGGATTGCGCCCCCAGCTCGACCCGGGCCACGTCACCCAGCACCAGCTTGGCGCCATCACTTCCGGCCCGCAGCACGATGGCGGCGAACGCCTCGGGAGTGGTCAGTTGCCCCTCTACCGTGAGGGGAACCGTCAGTCGCTGGCCAGGCAGGGCGGGTTCGTCGCCGAGGCGCCCCGGTGCAATCTGCACGTTCTGCTGCTCAATGGCCTGCGCCACCTCGCTGATGGTCAACCCGTAGGCGGCGAGCTTGCCCGGATCCACCCAGATGCGCATGGCCTGCTCGGCGCCGAACAGCTGCACTCGCCCCACGCCGTCGATGCGGCGCAGCTCCTGCACGATATTGCGCGCCATGTAGTCGTTCAGCGCGACCTCATCGAAGCGGCCATCCGGTGAAGTCATGCCGACCATCATCAGAAAGCCGGACGAGGCGGACTCCACCTGCAGGCCGGTTTGCCGCACCGCCTGTGGCAAGCGAGGCTCGACCGCCTTGATGCGGTTTTGCACGTCCATCTGGGCCAGCTCCGGATCGGTGCCCGGCTTGAAGGTGGCGGTGATCTGCGCGCTGCCGGAGGCATCTACCGACGACTCGAAGTAGAGCAGGTTCTTCACCCCAGACAGCTCGCGCTCGATCAGGCTCACCACCGCATCGTTCAGGGTCTGCGGCGTGGCGCCCGGATAGGTGGCATAGAGGGTCACCGACACCGGCGCCACCGAGGGATAGCGGGAGATGGGCAGCTTGGGGATGGCGATGACCCCCGCCAGCACGATGAAGAGGGCGATCACCCAGGCAAACACCGGGCGATGAATGAAAAACTGCGGCATGAAATGTCTCCGATTCAACGGTTACCGGCGTCAGCCTGCTGGCTGACTGCGGGGGATTGCCAGGGATGGGCAATGACTTGCGTCCCCGGGGTCAGGCGGTCGATCCCCTCGATCACCACCCGCTGTCCGGCGCTGAGTCCGGACGCGATGCGGTACTGGCTATTCACCAGTTCAGCGGTGTTGACCGGAACCAGTTGTGCCTGCCCCTGGCCATCCACCACCCATACGCTGGTCTGGCCCGATGTGCGCACCACCGCCTGCTGAGGCACGCTCAGGGCGTTGGCATAGCGGGCACGGGGAATGCGCGCCTGTACGTAGAGGCCGGGCAAGAGCCGCCGCTCCGGGTTGTCCACCAGTACCCGCAGCAGTACGTCACCGGTACCGGCATCCACCTCGATGCCGGAGAAGAGGATGTGCCCCTGCATGCCGAGCGGCTTGCCGTCGCTGCCGAGGATGTCCACCGCCAGTTCCGGTGCCGTCGAGCCAGCCTGCTGGCGCAGGGTGTCGAGCACAGAGGCCGGTTGACGCACATCGACGTAGACCTGATCGATCTGCTGGATCCTGGCCATGGGGGTGGCGTCGGTGGGGGACACCAGGGCCCCTTCACTCACCAGTGCCTGATCGATGCGCCCGGCGATGGGGGCTTCCACGCTGGCAAATTGCAGGTTCAGCTGGTGCCGGGCCAGAGTCGCCCTGGCCTGAGCCACGTCGGCGGCCGCCTGATCCCGCTGGGAGACGGCATCGTCATAGGTCTGGCGGCTGATGGCCTCGGTGCGCAGCAGCGGCACCAGACGGTCAATCTGGATTCGGGCGCGGGCCAGCACGGCCTGGGCCCGCTGCAATGCTGCGGCGGCGCTGTCGACATCCGCCTTGAAGGGGGCCGGATTTATCTGGAACAGCACGGTGCCTGCGCCGATTTCGGCACCCTGCTCGAACAGGCGGCGCTGCACGATGCCGCTGATCTGGGCCCGAATTTCGGCGCTGCGCACCGCGGCTACCCGGGCGGGCAGATCCTCGCTGATGACCAGGTCCTGACCTGCCAGCGTCATCACCGACACCTGAGGAAGGGCCGGCGCATCTTGCGCTTGCGTCGCCCCATCGCAACCTGCCAATCCGAATACGGCAATGACGGCGAGCAAAGCGCCCGCATACCGCTGTTTGACAAACATCATATTCACCTCGTTAAACCGTCTCCCGGGCATGGTGTTGCCGCGAGAGCACATCGAGCGGGCATTATGGAGAGGGGCTATTGCGAATGATTCGAGGCTTTGTGGAGAATCCATGGAGGCGGTGATAAAGTTCAAACCCACCATTTTCGAGGCCGACCATGTCGTATCTTCCTGCTTCCGCCAACCCGGCGGCCCAGTCACTGGTACTGATTGCAGAGGATGAAGCCGAGATAGCCGACATCCTCGCCGCTTACCTGCAACGCCACGGATTGCGCACCCTGCATGCCGCCGATGGCCGCGAAGCCCTGGCCATGCACCAGACATGCAAACCCGATCTCCTGTTGCTGGATGTGCAGATGCCGCAGCTCGATGGCTGGCAGGTGCTCAGCGAGATCCGGGCCCGTGGCGACACGCCGGTGATCATGCTGACCGCTCTGGATCAGGACCTCGACAAGCTGATGGGGCTGCGCATGGGGGCGGATGACTATGTGGTCAAACCCTTCAACCCGGCCGAAGTGGTGGCTCGGGTACAGGCGGTGCTCAGACGCAGCCAGGCTGCGAAGCAGACCACGGCCCGGGTGCTGCGGGTCGGCCCCTTCCAGATCGATCTGGAGAGCCACGAGGCCAGCATTTGCCGCGATGAGAGGCAACAGATGCTGGATCTGACCCTGACCGAATTCAAGTTGCTCGCCTCCCTGATGCGGGCACCCAAGCGGGTGTTCAGCCGCGCCGAACTGCTGACCCACTGCCTGCCGGAGGGGGATACCCAGGAGCGCACGGTGGACAGCCACATCAGCAAGCTGCGCAAGAAGCTGGAGGCACAGGGCATCCAGGGGGTGCCCGCCAGTGTCTGGGGCGTCGGCTATCGCTTCGGGGGCGATGCGTGACATCGGCACCCGGCCTGCGCAGGCAAATCATCCGCTCCCTGGGGCTGATGGCGCTCGGCATCATCTGCCTCGCGGTGATAGGCACCTATGTGTTCTACGCCATTGCCGTGACCTATGTGCCTGGCAGCATCTCCGAGAGCTGGATGCCCTCCAGGGTCGAGATGATCTGGATTGGCTCGACCATTCTCATTGCATTGGGGATGGCGCTGTACGTGGCGGTGCGCCTCTCTCGGCGCATCCTGACCCCGCTCAATTCGGTGGCGAACAGCCTGCGAGAGGTGGCAGAGGGCAAACTCGATGCGCGCGTGCCGCTGGATGAACAGGCGATCGGGGAGACGGCGCAACTGGTGCGGGACTTCAACACCATGGCCGAGCGACTGCAGAGCATGACCCGCGAGCGGGAGTTCTGGAATGCCGCCATCGCCCACGAGTTGCGCACCCCGGTGACCATCTTGCGTGGCCGCTTGCAGGGGCTGGCCGAAGGGGTATTTCCGCCAGAGCGTGAGCTCTTTGAAGGGTTGCTGCGCCAGGTGGAGGGATTGACCCACCTGATCGAAGATTTGCGGGTGCTCAGTCTCAACGACAGCGGCCACCTGGAGTTGCAACGAGAGGCGATCAGGCTGGCCGACGAGCTTGCCGTGGTGCTTGAGGCGTTTGCCACTCCTCTGGCCGCGAGCGGTTTCACCCTCAAACGGGAGCTCGATGCCGAACTCTGGGTCTGTTGCGATGCACTTCGCATCCGTCAGGCCCTGATGGCGCTGCTGGAAAATGCCCAGAAGCACGCGGTGCCGGGCATGCTGACCGTGCGCCTGCATCGTTCGGGCACCCAGTGCATCCTGAGTGTGGAAGATGAGGGGCCTGGCATCAGCGAGGAGGTCGCCGCCCATCTCTTCGAGGCGTTTCGCCGGGGGGATCCGTCACGCTCACGCAAGAGTGGCGGCAGCGGGCTCGGACTCGCCGTGGTCAAGGCCATTGCCGAGGCCCACGGCGGCAGCGCGGTTTGCCAACCCGGCGGGCGGGGTGGCACCCTGTTCCTGCTTTCATGGCCCCTCTTGCACCCTGACGGCAGGTCATGACCCCGTATTGCCGCATCGGTTGAGTATGGGCAAGCCGAGGCGCGTGTGTTGACTGTGAGCCAACAGCCCAAAAAAAGCCCATCTCATGGGGAGAGACGGGCTTTTTTTATGGCTTGCAGGCAGCGCCCTAATGGGGCGCGCCGGGATCAATGCTCGGCCAGCAGGGGCTCTCCCTCCTGGCGTTTGTCGTGGATGGCAAAGCGATCGACCAGGGTGGCACTGGCGTTGTTCAGGCCGATGACCGCCACCTCTTTCCCCTCACGGCGGAACTTGATGACCACCTTGTCGAGGGCCGTGATGGCGGTGATGTCCCAGAAGTGGGCGTGCGTCAGGTCGATGACCACCTTCTCCACTTCCTCCCTGAAATCGAAACCGGCCAGGAACTGCTCGGCGCTGGCAAAGAAGACCTGGCCCCGCACCAGATAGGTACGCACAGCGCCGCTGCGCTCGCTGTCGCTCTTGACCAGCATGACGCGGGCAACCTTGTGGGCGAAGAAGAGGGAGGCGAGCAGCACCCCCACGAATACCCCGAGTGCCAGGTTGTGGGTCGCGACCACCACGGCGACGGTGGTTACCATCACCAGGTTGGTGGAGAGGGGGTGGCTCTTCAGGTTGCGTACCGACTCCCAGGAAAACGTGCCGATGGAGACCATGATCATCACGGCCACCAGGGCTGCCATGGGGATCTGACGGATCCACTCATCCATGAAGACCACCATCAGGATGAGCAGGGTCCCCGCCACGAAGGTGGAGAGGCGGCCGCGGCCACCGGATTTGATGTTGATGACGGACTGGCCAATCATGGCGCACCCCGCCATGCCTCCCAGCAGACCAGCGCCGATGTTGGCGATCCCCTGACCCTTGCACTCGCGGTTGCGATCGCTTGGGGTGTCGGTCATCTCGTCGACGATGGCTGCCGTCATCATGGACTCGAGCAGTCCCACCACCGCCAGCCCCGCTGAGTAGGGGAAGATGATGGCCAGGGTCTCCAGATTGAGGGGCACGTCGGGCCAGAGGAAGACCGGCAGGGTATCGGGCAGCTCACCCATGTCGCCCACGGTACGGATGTCGATGCCCAGGGTGATGGCCACCGCCGTCAGGATGACGATGCACAGCAGGGGGGAGGGGAGCAGTTTGCCCACCACGGGAACGAGGGGGAACAGATAGATGATGCCAAGCCCGGCCGCGGTCATGGCGTAGACCTGCCAGGTGACGTTGGTGAGCTCGGGCAGCTGGGCCATGAAGATAAGGATGGCCAGGGCGTTGACGAAGCCGGTCACCACGGAGCGGGAGACGAATCGCATCAGGCTGCCGAGCCTGAGGTAGCCCGCCGCTATCTGGAAGAGGCCGGTGAGCAGGGTGGCCGCCAGCAGATACTGCAGGCCATGTTCCCTGACCAGGGTCACCATCAGGAGCGCCATGGCGCCGGTGGCGGCGGAAATCATGCCGGGACGACCGCCGACGAAGGCGATGACCACGGCGATGCAGAAGGAGGCATAGAGGCCGACCCTGGGGTCGACGCCCGCAATGATGGAGAAGGCGATGGCCTCCGGGATCAGCGCCAGGGCGACGACGATGCCCGACAGCAGATCGCCCCGTATGTTGGAGAACCACTCTTGTCTTGCTCGTTCCAGCATGGGGATTTTCTCGCTCGTTGAGGAGCCATGGTCACAGGCCCGCAAATCAGGGGGAATGGCGGGGATCACAGGGTTGCATTGGCTGTTGATGGCCGGGTAAACCGGCCGGTCGGCATAACCGGAGTCAGGCGGCAGAGGCCGCACAGGGCAGGGTCAGGGCGGCGTGACGGCCACCCCAGAGCACATAACAGGCATAAGGGGCGCATGTTAACAGCCGGTGCCAGGCCGGGGAAGCCCGGATTGTTTTATCTAGCACAAGAGCAGCCAACATAGACCAAGCAAGGGGGCTCTGCCGTTTTCAGAGAAGTGATTGGTGCGATTATGGCAACACCGAAGGGGGCAACACCATGGGACCGGCCACCGCGTGAGCGGCCTCGTCACCTCGCAGTACCCGTACTATCTCGAGAGCGAACTCGATGGCGGTGCCTGGGCCCTGGCTGGTGATCAGGCGATGGGCTTCATCGGTCACGACCCGCGCCGTGCTCAATTGTGTCTCGGGCAGACGGGCCTGAAAGCCCGGATGGCAGGTGGTGCTCGCATCCCCCAGCAAGCCGTGATGGTGCAGTACCACGGCGGGGGCGGCGCAGATGGCGGCGCGCCAGCGGCCGAGGCCTGCCTGCTCCCGTAGCAGGTCGATGGCGAGGGGGGTGTCGCGGATCACTTCGCTGCCGGGCAGACCGCCCGGCACGACCATGGCATCGAAGTCACGGGTGGTCAGCTCGTCGAGATGGCAATCCGCCACCAGTTGCACCCCGCGAGAGGCGCGGATCTGGCGCGCTCCAGTGGGGCAGCAGGAGGCCAGCACCACATCGATGCCACCCCGAACCAGGGTATCGACGATGGCAACCGTCTCTATCTCCTCCGACCCGGGGGCCACCAGTACCAGTACGCTCATCCTGCACTCCTTGCTTGCCAGCTGCTCTGCTCAGCGCTTCTCTTTGACGGCCTGATAGAGGCCCTGATTGACCGGTACCGCGATACCGTGAAGGGCGGCCTTGCCCAGCAGGAAGCCGGTGATGGCCTCTATCTCGGTCTCGCGGCCCTGTTCCATGTCCTGATACATGGAAGAGTAATTGTCGGCGGTGAGCTCCACCACCATCATGACACGGCGCAACAGCTCTTCGCTGCCGGTAGGCTGACCTTCGGCCCGCATGACGTCAGCCACTTCCACGCAGATTTGCTGCAGGGCATCGGCAAAACGCGGACCGGCCAATTCGCCGTTCTTGAGCTTGTAGAGCGCGGTGAGGGGATTGATGGCACAGTTGACGGCGAGTTTCTGCCACTGGCGTGTCAGGATCTGCTCATCCCAACCGGCCTGACCCAGGGCGCTGGCCAGCTCGTCGGCGAGGTGGGCATGGGCACGGGCCGCTTCGTTGATTGGGCCCAACCAGGTCTCCCCCTTGCCGGTGTGGCGGAACACGAAGTGGCCGCTCTGCATGGCGCCATGGCTGGTGACGCCGGCGATCACCGGATTGTCGGGGAAGAGTGCAACCACCTGATCGGCGATCCCCATGCCGTTGTGCAGCAGCACGATGGGCACTCCTGCCGCCAGTTGCCCGACCAGAGGAGTGAGGGCCGATATCACCTGCCCCGCCTTGGTCATCACCAGCAGGCGTTTGATGCAGCCCGGCTTGTCGATGAAGGCGCGTTCGATGGCCAGGAGCTGGGTATGCCCCTCAAGGGAGGTAAAGTCGACGCCGGGGTGCAAGGTGGCACGATGGCGCTCGCGCAGCAGGAGGCGGGTTGCTTGGCCGCTTTGGGTCAACAGGGAGGCGAAGACGCCGCCCAGGGCGCCGCAGCCCAGCAAGGTCCACTCGGGAGAGACAGGGTGACGGCGTGTTTTCAGGTTGTTGTCGCGTAATCCGCTTGGCATGAAGAGGCTCGATCATGGGAAGGGCTGCCATCCTGTCAACCGCCAACCCGGGATAAGGGAAGATGTCGCTTGGTGAATACCTGGAACCGGTGCATGAGCTGGCTGCCGGGTCGTGCTCAAGGTTCATGCGCAGCCAGGGAGCCTCATGTATGCATGACCATACGGGTTCCTGGGCTGCACTTCACCGAGTGTCGGACCTCTCGCGACCGCTCCTGGACGGGTTCTAACGGGTCTCACCATTCCTGTGCGCAGGGGATTCTAGCAGAGCAATCCCATCGAAATCAGCAAATTTGCCCGTTTTCTGGTAGATTTGCCCACCTGTCAGCACAACCTGAAGTACAGCATGAGGAGCCCGGCTATGCCGTCATTCGATATTGTCTCTGAAGTCAAAATGAACGAGGTGTTGAACGCCGTTGATAACGCCAACCGTGAACTGGCGACCCGTTTCGATTTTCGTGGTGTGGAAGCCAGCTTCGAATTGAACAAGGAAGAAGTGAAGCTGGAAGCCGACGCCGATTTTCAGCTCAAGCAGATGGTCGAGATCCTGCGTGGCGCCCTGCTCAAGCGCCAGATCGAGAACAGTTCCATGGACGTGGGTGACAGCGTCCACTCCGGCAAGCGTTTCCACCTGACCGTGAAGTTCAAGCAGGGGATCGACAAGGAAGTGGCCAAGAAGCTGGTGAAGCTCATCAAGGATTCCAAGATCAAGGTGCAGGCCGCCATCCAGGGCGACGAGGTGCGGGTCACCGGCAAGAAGCGCGACGATCTGCAAGAGACCATGGCCTTGGTGCGTGGCGCCGAACTGGGCCAGCCGATGCAGTTCCAGAACTTCCGCGATTGATGGCGAACGGGGAGGGCGCGGCTCTCCCCCCACTGCCAGCATGAGGGCATAAAAAAAACCGGAGCAGCTGCTCCGGTTTTTTTGTGTCCGTGTGACGAGTTCGATTAGAACTTGTAGGTTACGGAGAAGTAGTGGCCGAAACCAGTGGTCTTCAGACCGTAGGAACCGTTCTGGATGCCGTAGATGTCGTTGAAGTACTTCAGACCGTAACCGACGGCGTAGCGGTCGGAGTGCCAGTACAGGCCGTTGAACATGGCGGTACCGTCGGTGGAAGTGTCCTTGGCATCAAACAGGTGATCCAGGTAACCCTGATAGGCTACGAAGCTGCCGTTGGAGAAGGTGTAGAAAGGCTTGAACCAGTTCATGGAGAACTGATAGCCGTTCCAGCCCTGCTCGCCACCGCCTTCATTGACGTGACGGGCATACAGGTTCATGCCCATTTTGCCGAACCAGGGCACCATGACGTCTGCACCCAGACCGGTCATGGCTTCAAACAGACCATCCGGACCACCGACGTTGATCAGGTTGGCGATGTAGACTTCCTGCACCGGGCCGAAGGAGAGATCTTTGCCGGTCATGGCATCGATGGAGATGCGCGGTGCAAATTTGATGAACAGGTTGTCCTGGTTGTGCTTGTCGTCGTGACGGTTCTGGAAGATGTCGAATACGTCGACGTAACCGTACAGATCGAAGATACCGGAACGGCCACCAAACTCCATTTCGAAGTAGGTATCGTTGTAACCACCTTCGGACTCAGCGTAGGGCAGCTGATCGATGGTGTGCATCACGTTGAACTGGAACCACTTGTAGTCGTTCTTGTGGATGTCGCCGCTGTAGTCGGCAGCGAAGGCCGGAGTGGCGGAGGCAGCCAGCAGACCGGCAGCGATCAGAGTCTTGGTAAATTTGGCCATTTTATTGGTCTCTTGTGCGTTAGTTGAGGTTTTCCGTAGCCTGCCCACAAGGAGCGGGAGGGATTCTAGCCAAATAAATTCAACGGATAAACAAGCACCAGGGAACTTTGTCAGGATTTGTGAATCTAATCACCCCCAAAAATTAGCAAACGCTTGCTATTTGCTCGTTTGTGGTGACAAGGTGCTGCCTCGTTTGGCAACCATGATGATCAGGATCATCACCGGAATGCCGAGCAGACTGGTGCCGATGAAGAAGTGGCTGTAGCCGATCTGCTCCACTACCCGACCAGAAAACCCCGCCAGCAACTTGGGCAGCAACAGCATGATGGAGCTGAACAGGGCGTACTGGGTGGCGGAGAAGGCGACGTTGGTAAGACTCGAGAGATAGGTCACAAACGCAGCCGTGGCGATGCCGGCGCTGAGGTTGTCCAGCGAGATGATCAGAGTCAGCAGCTCCAGGTTGTGGCCCACTTCGTTGAGGAGAGCGAACAGCAGGTTGGTGCTGGCGGTCAGCACGGCGCCGAGGAACAGGATGCGCAGGGTGCCAAAGCGCATCACCAGCACGCCCCCGAGCGCGGCTCCCACCAGCGTCATGATGACGCCATAGACCTTGGTGATGGTGGCCACTTCCGTCTTGCTGAACTGCAGATCCACATAGAAGCTGTTGGACATCACCCCCATCACCACGTCCGAGATGCGATAGCAGGCGATAAGCCCGAGGATCAGCAGGGCCGAGGAGCCGTAGCGGCGAAAGAAGTCGGCGAAGGGACACCAGATGGCCTCGTAGGTCCAGGCCCCCAGCCCGGCCAGCGTGGGTGGCCAACCCCGTGCCAGCAGGGTGGCCTTGCGCGCCATCTGCTGCTCGTCCTGACTCTTGAGATCGATCTGCGGCTCGTGACTCATCAGGGTGGTGAGGATGCCAAGAGACATCAGCCCTCCCATCAGCAGATAGGTGAGCTGCCAGCCGCGATAGTCATAGCCGTTGTTGCTGCCGAGCCAGGCCGCCAGCGCCAGCGCCCCCGCTCCCGCCATGATCATGGCGAGTCGATACCCCGTCATATAGGAAGCGGCCATGGCCGCCTGCAGCCGCTCGGGAGCGGATTCGATGCGATAGGCGTCGATGACGATGTCCTGGGTGGCAGAGGAGAAGGCCACCAGCAGGGCGAAGAGGGCCAGCTGGGCGAGCTGGGTCTTGGGATCGCAATAGGCCATCCCCACCAGGGAGAGGGCGATCAGCACCTGGGAGAACAGCATCCAGCTGCGTCGCCGCCCAAGCAGCCGTGACAGCAGGGGCAGGGGCAGCCGATCCACCAGGGGCGACCACAGCCACTTGAAACCGTAGGCCAGCGCTACCCAGCTCATGTAGCCAATGTCGGTCAGGCTGACATCCGCTTCGCGCAGCCAGAACGAGAGGGTGCCAAAGACCAGCAGCAAGGGCAGGCCGGAGGAGAATCCCATGGCGAACAGGATGAGTACCCGCGCTTCCAGATAGACGGCGAGAGCATCTCGCCAGCGGGTGGCGCGGCCCGGTGTGTGGCTGGGCGGGCGGAGATTGTTCAACAGCCTGACTCCTCTGGGAAAAGGGGGTCATTTTGTCAGGTTCGGCAGGCGTAGCCAAGGCAAGCCGAGTGGCGGGCGGCAGGTTTCAGGGGCGCGAGCCGATGCAGTGGTGCGGGCAGGGGCCCTCGTCGGCGAGAAAATTGGCGCAGGCCATGAGTTGCAGGCGCAGCGCGTCATCACAGAGGAGGCGCTGCTCATCCCACAGGTGCAGGCTGTGAAGCAGATGCCAGAACACACCTTCCTGTGCGTTGGCGGGGGTTTTGTCCATGGGGATCACGCAGAGCGCCTGCCAATGGGAGAGGAGCTGCCAGCTCAAGTCTTCCAACTGCTGGTAGGGAATCTTGCGTGCCAGAAAATGGCGAACCGCCTGGGCCAGCGGGCCGGCGTGTTGGGTTATGTAATCATGACAGGTCACCGGCTCCTCCTTCTGGTTCTGCTCCCCGATGCGTGGCACACATCGGGGAGCAGAGTATAGAAAAAGAGATTGGTGACCCGTTCAGGGACGCGGTGGAATGTGATCCGGGCCGCGTTATTTGTCCGCGAGCAGCACCACTTTCTTCAGGATGATGGGGCTGGTGGGGACGTCGTTGGCACGCAGGATGGAGCTGTAGCCGGTCTGGACCTGGGCCAGTTTGTCCAGCACCTCCATCCCCTTCACGACCTGGCCGAACACGGTGTAACCGGCGCCGGCATTGGCGTTGAGGTTGTCGTTGTCCACCAGATTGAAATAGAACTGGCGAGTGGCGCTGTCGACCGCCTGGGTGCGGGCCATGGCGATGGTACCGCGCTTGTTGGGCAGGCCGCCTCTGGACTCGTTGACCACGGGATCGAAGGTCGGCAGGGGCTGGAACTGCTGGTTGTAGCCCCCACCCTGCACCACGAAGTTCTGGATCACCCGGTGGAACAGGCTGCCGTCATAGCTGCCGTCTGCCACGTAGCGCAGGAAGTTCTTCACGGTCTGGGGTGCCTGTTTGGGGGCCAGCTCCACGACGATGGTGCCATGGTTGGTCTCCATCTGGACTTTTTGACCGGCAAAAGCCAGGGGGGCGATCAGGGTGACCAGTAACCAGAGTTTCTTCATTTATATGTCCTCGCTCAGCTCGGCTGACCCTTCAGATAACCGCGCAGCGCCTCGTCGGCCATGATCTGCTGCAGCACGCTGCCCAGTTGCTGGTTCAGAGTGGATTCCAGATCGGCCATGCTCGGTTCGCCCGGGCCCTCCTTGCTGGAGGACATGTTGAACTGCTTGGTCAGCTTGCTGCCCTGGAAGTCGGCAATCACCTGCAGGCTGACGCGGGACTTGGTGACATAGGTGAAGGTCTTCTCTTCCACGGTGACGGCGGCAGTGGAGATGGCCAGCGTCAGGTTGGTGGTGCCGCTGTTGCCCACTTCCAGGCCCTGGCTGCGCAGCCCTTCCGCCAGTTTTTCAGCCAGCAGGCTGTTGAGAGGCTGACTGCTGTTCACCAGCACAGGGGCCTTCTCTTTTTTCTTGATGGAGAAAACATAGGCGGCTTCACGCTTGTCCACCCCTTCCATGGTGATGCGGTTGCCGGAGTAGTACTGCTGGTTGGAGGGGATGACTTGCGGGTTGAGCAGGGCGCTCTCGGGCCAGTGAGTAGCACAACCGCCCAATACCAGAGCGGCCAGCAGCAAGAGTGACTTTTTCATCATGGGTTTCCTTTAGCTTTATCTTTAGCGTTTGATGGCTTTCAAAATAACGAATTTGCTGTTCGACGCAACGACTTGTGCGTTGCCAAACAGGCGCTTGAGTTTGTTGTGATAGTCCAGATGACGGTTGCCTACTATCCAGAGTTCGCCCCCCTGAGGCAACACCCGGTGGGCGTCGCTGAACATCTGCCAGGCGATGTGATCGGTGATCGCCTGCAACTGATGGAAGGGGGGATTGCAGAGGATCCTGTCTGCCGCCCCGACGGGAACGTCATCGAGACAGTTGTTGACCATGAAGTGGGCACGGGGCAGGGCATCGGGCAGGTTGTGCTCGACGTTGAGACGGGCCGAGGCCACCGCCATGTGGGATTCGTCGATGAAGGTCACCTCCACCTCGCTGTCCCGCGCGAGCAGGGAGAGCCCCAGCACGCCGTTGCCGCAGCCCAGATCGATCACCCTGCGGGCGCTATGGATCGGCAGGTTGTCCAGCATGAAGCGGGCACCGATATCCAGGCTGGTGCGCGAAAACACGTTGGCGTGGTTGTGGATCTGCATGGTGGTGCCTTCCAGCGGCCAGACGGTCGGGAAGGGGTTGGCCAGCGGGGGACGCTCGGCCGCCGGCGTGCAGTGAATGAGGCGCGCCTTCTTCCAGGCGAGCGAGGTACGGGTCTCCCCCAGATATTTCTCGAACAGCTTGAGGGTGGAGGTGTGGATGTCCTTGGCCTTGCCGGCGGCCAGCACCCGGGTGGCCGGGGTGACCACCTGGCGCAGGGCCAGCAGTTGCTGCTCCAGCAGGGCCTGATACTTGGAGACCTTGATCACCACCAGGGCCGGGGCCTGGGGCAGGGGGGCCAGGGCATCCTGCAGGGTGACAGTTCCACTGTCCAGGCCGTTCTCCGCCAGGTTGGCCAGGGTGGCCCGTTCGCTGATGTGGGAGTCGGTCACGCAGACGGGGGAGTGGCCGTGCAGGAAGGCGGTCAGGGCCCCGAAGCCGTCGTTCATGATGATGACGGGGCCGTCCGGCTCGAGGGGCGACTCGGCGAGCTGGTTGATCAGGTACTCGTCCGCCGCGTCCCAGGCCTGCAGAGGATCCTGGTTCTGCCGTGGGTAACGGTACAGGGTCAGGCGGCAGTGGGCCATGTCGAGCAGGGTTTGCATAATAAAGAAGTCCAACGTGTGGCTGAATGGATGACGACCGCCCGCATCGTGTTGTCCGGCGGGCAGGAAAGTGGCGCTATTCTAGCGGCGACGGAGAAATTCACCAGTCCGGTGCGGCGAGAGCGAGCGGATCCTTCGTACCTGATGCATCGGGCGCACAACCCTGGCTACAATGGCCGGATATTCAACGAGGAGTCCTTACCGTGAGCATGCAACAACAGATAGAGGCCAAGCTGGCCGCCGCGCTCTCCCCGAGCCACCTGGAAGTGATCAATGAGAGCTACATGCACAGGGTGGCACCGGGCTCCGAAAGCCACTTCAAGGTAGTCGTGGTGAGCCAGGCGTTTGAGGGACAGCGTTTGCTGGGGCGCCATCGTCAGGTGAACGGGGTGCTGGCCGACGAGCTGGCGGGAGCCATTCATGCATTGGCGCTGCATACCTATACCGAATCCGAGTGGCAGGCCAGGGAGCAGGCGCCAAAGACGCCGGGTTGCGTCAGCAAATCCCCCTTTGCGTGAGCCGTTGGACCTTCTGATGGCGCCTTCCTCGGGCCATTAACAGCGCTATCACGAATGGTGTGCCGCCAGGGATGAGGGGTGTAGCATTATTTTTTCTAATCCTTTTCCTTACGCCTGAAAAATACCTCTATATGGTTAGTTTTGCGAAAAGTCCTTTAAAACCACGGTTTGCAAGGACGTGCGCGAAATATTCAGTGAAGGTTAATTTTGTGATAGGGCGGGGATTTTCCCCATTTGGCGTGGCGGCTAACTCGCCTAAGGTGGTAAACTCAGGCGCTTTTGAATGATCCTGTATGTTGCTGATTTGTTTATTTCTTCGACAGCTTTCCGCGATGTTGACGGGCTCATTCAACAACTCGTCGTGATGTATTTCTCGGCGCTAACCAACCTGTCTTCCCTTAACGGTAGTGCAAGTGAGTATGATTACAATTAAAAGAGGACTGGACATCCCCGTGCTGGGTGCTCCGGAGCAAGTAATCTACGATGGCCCGGCCATCACCCGTGTTGCTACACTCGGCGAAGAGTTCGTGGGGATGCGTCCTACTATGTTTATCAAAGTAGGTGATCGCGTCATTAAAGGTCAGGAGCTCTTCGAAGATAAGAAGAATCCCGGCGTTAAATTCACGGCCCCTGCCACCGGTGTGGTTTCTGAGATCAACCGTGGTGCCAAGCGTGTTCTCCAGTCCGTCGTCATCGACATCGATGGGTCCGACGAGCAGGTGACCTTTGAGCATTTTGCCTCCGCCGAGCTGGCACAGCTCGAGCGCAGCAAGGTGCAGGAGATCCTGGTCGCATCAGGCCAATGGACCGCGCTGCGTACCCGCCCGTTCAGCAAGGTGCCGGCCGTGGGCTCCACCCCGCGCGCCATCTTCGTTACCGCCATGGACACCAACCCGTTGGCCGCCAGTGCGGAGCTGATCATCAAGGAGCAGGCCCAGGCCTTCCTCGACGGTCTGGCCGTGCTGACCCGCCTGACCGATGGTACCGTCCACGTCTGCAAGGGCGAAGCCAGCCTGCCGCACTCCTCCCTGGCCCAGGTCAAGGAAGCAGTGTTCGTCGGTCCGCATCCCGCCGGTCTGCCGGGCACCCACATCCACTTCCTGGATCCGGTCGGTGCCAACAAGGTGCAGTGGCACATCAACTATCAGGACGTGATCGCTTACGGCAAGCTGTTCACCACCGGCCAGATCTTCACCGACAAGGTGATCTCCCTGGCTGGCCCGAACGTCATCAAGCCGCGTCTGCTGCGTACCCGTCTGGGTGCCAGCCTCAGCCAGCTGACCAACAACGAGCTGCGTGCGGACGAAAACCGCATCATCTCCGGTTCCCTGCTGAGCGGTGCCAAGGCCGAAGGGGTTCATGACTACCTGGGTCGCTTCCACAATCAGGTGAGCGTGCTGGGCGAAGGCCGTGAGAAAGAGTTCATGGGCTGGGTCAAACCCAGTGCCAACAAGTTCTCCATCACCCGTACCACCCTCTCTCACCTGATGAAGGGCAAACTCATCAACTTCACTACCACCACCAACGGTAGTGATCGCTCCATGGTGCCTATCGGCAACTATGAGCGCGTGATGCCGCTCGACATCCTGCCGACCCTGCTGCTGCGGGATCTGATCTCCGGTGACACCGACAGCGCGCAGGCGCTCGGCTGCCTGGAGCTGGATGAGGAAGATTTGGCGCTCTGTACCTTCGTCTGCCCCGGCAAGACAGAGTACGGCCCCGTCTTGCGTGAGTGCCTGACCAAGATCGAACTGGAAGGTTAAGCGATGAGTTTCAAGCAACTTCTTGAAAATATGGAACATCACTTCGAGCCGGGTGGCAAGTACGCAAAGTACTATGCCTTGTTCGAAGCGGCGTACACCCTGTTTTATACCCCGGGTTCCGTGACCCGCAATGCCGCCCACGTCCGTGATGCGATCGATCTGAAGCGCATGATGATCATGGTGTGGCTGGCTGTGTTCCCGGCCATGTTCTGGGGCATGTACAACGTCGGCAACCAGTCTATCGCCGCTATCGCCCACATGGGCAGCGCGGCCGGTGCCGATTCCTGGCAATACGCCCTGGCCACCCTGTTCGGTGCCTCGCTGGATCCGGCCGTCGCCGGCATCGGCAGCAAGATGCTGATCGGTGCGGCGCACTTCTTCCCGATCTACATCACCGTCTTCATCGTCGGTGGTTTCTGGGAAGTGTTGTTCGCCATGGTGCGCAAGCACGAGATCAACGAAGGCTTCTTCGTGACCTCCATCCTGTTCGCCCTGATCGTGCCGCCCGAGCTGCCCCTGTGGCAAGCTGCCCTGGGTATCACCTTCGGTGTGGTGCTGGCCAAGGAAGTGTTCGGTGGTACCGGCAAAAACTTCCTGAACCCGGCGCTAGCGGGTCGTGCCTTCCTGTTCTTCGCCTACCCGGGTCAAATCTCCGGCGATGCGGTCTGGGTTGCCGTTGACGGCTTCTCCGGCGCAACCGCACTGAGCCAGTGGGCCCAGGGCGGCCAGATGGCGCTGATCAACGGTGCCACCGGTGAAGCCATCAGCTGGATGGATGCCTTCCTTGGCAACCTGCCCGGTTCCATCGGTGAAGTTTCCACCCTGATGATCCTCATCGGCGCGGCCATGATCGTCTACATGCGCATCGCCTCCTGGCGCATCATCGCCGGCGTCATGGTCGGCATGGTCGCGACCTCCCTGCTGTTCAACGTCATCGGTTCCGATACCAACCCCATGTTCAGCATGCCGTGGCACTGGCACCTGGTGCTGGGTGGCTTCGCGTTCGGCATGGCCTTCATGGCGACCGACCCCGTCTCCGCTGCCTTCACCAACAAGGGCAAGTGGTGGTATGGCGCCCTGATCGGCGTGATGGTGGTGCTGATCCGGGTAGTGAACCCTGCCTTCCCGGAAGGCATGATGCTGGCCATTCTGTTCGCCAACCTGTTTGCCCCCTTGTTTGACCATTTCGTGGCGCAGGCGAACATCAAGCGGAGGATCGCACGTGGCGTTTAATAAAGACTCTACTACCGGCACCCTCGCCGTAGTGACCGGTCTGTGTCTGGTCTGCTCCATCGTGGTCTCCGTGGCTGCCGTGGGTCTGCGTCCGGCCCAGCTGGAAAACAAGGCACTGGACAAGCAAAGCAACATCCTGTCCGTCGCCGGCGTCGACATCAGCGCCGTGGCCAAGCGTGATCTGGCCCAGCTCTATGGCGACAAGATTGAAGCGCGTCTGGTGGATCTGACCAGCGGTGAGTTCGTTGACGGCGACGCCGACAACTTCGACACCAAGGTTGCCGCCAAGGATCCGGCCAAGAGCATCCGTCTGGCCCCGGCCGACGACAAGGCCGGCCTGCGTCAGATCTCCAAGCTGGTTCCCGTGTTCTTCGCGAAAGATGCCGAAGGCAAGGTCGACAACATCATCCTGCCGATCTACGGCCAGGGTCTGTGGTCCACCATGTATGCCTTCGTAGCGGTCGCGGCCGACGGTCAGACCATCAAGGGCATCACCTACTATGACCACGGTGAAACCCCGGGTCTGGGTGGCGAGATCGAGAACCCGGCCTGGCGCGAGCTGTTCGTCGGCAAGAAGCTGTTCGACCAGAACGGTCAGCCTGCGCTGCGGGTGATCAAGGGCCATGCTCCGGCTGGTTCCGAGCATGAAATCGACGGCCTGTCTGGTGCAACCCTGACCGGTAATGGTGTACAGCACACCTTCGACTTCTGGATGGGCCCCAAGGGCTTCGGTCCCTTCCTGGCCAAGGTACGTGCAGGAGAAATCAACAATGGCTGACAAGAGCGAAATGAAAAAGTTGCTGTTGACGCCTGTGCTCGGCAACAACCCCATCGCACTGCAGGTGCTGGGTGTCTGTTCCGCGCTGGCCGTTACCAGCCAGATGAAGACGGCGTTCGTGATGACGCTGGCCGTTACCGCGGTCACCGCCTTCTCCAACCTGTTTATCTCTCTGATCCGCAACCAGATCCCGAACAGCGTGCGGATCATCGCCCAGATGGCGGTGATTGCCTCGCTGGTTATCGTGGTTGACCAGGTGCTCAAGGCGTATGCCTATGACATCTCCAAGCAGCTGTCGGTGTTCGTCGGCCTCATCATCACCAACTGTATCGTGATGGGTCGTGCCGAAGCCTACGCCATGAAGAGTGCCCCGCTGCCCTCCTTCCTGGACGGTATCGGCAACGGTCTGGGTTATGGCGCCGTGCTGCTGACCGTGGCCACCGTGCGCGAGATCCTGGGTTCCGGCACCTGGTTCGGCATCGAGCTGCTGCCGCTGGTGAACAATGGTGGCTGGTATGTGCCCAACGGCCTGCTGCTGCTGCCGCCGAGTGCGTTCTTCATCATTGGTCTGATCATCTGGGGCGTGCGCACCAAGGATCCCAAGCAGGTGGAGGCGAAGGATTAAGGTATGGAACACTATATCAGTCTGTTGATTCGCTCGATCTTCATCGAGAACCTGGCGCTCTCCTTCTTCCTGGGGATGTGTACCTTCCTGGCGGTGTCCAAGAAGGTCAAGACCGCCATGGGGCTGGGGATTGCCGTTATCGTGGTTCAGACCGTTGCCGTCCCGGCCAACAACCTGATCTACAACTACGTGCTCAAAGACGGTGCCCTGGTATCCGGTCTGGATCTGAGTTTCCTGAGCTTCATCACCTTCATCGGGGTGATCGCGGCCCTGGTGCAGATCCTGGAGATGGCGCTGGACAAGTACTTCCCGGCCCTCTACAACGCCCTCGGTATCTTCCTGCCGCTCATCACCGTGAACTGCGCCATCTTCGGTGGTGTCTCCTTCATGGTGCAGCGTGACTACAACTTCGTTGAGTCCGTGGTCTATGGCGTGGGTTCGGGTGCAGGCTGGATGCTGGCTATCGTCGCGATGGCAGGGATCCGCGAGAAGATGAAATATTCCGATGTTCCGGAAGGCCTGCGCGGCCTCGGCATCACCTTCATCACCGCGGGTCTGATGGCGCTGGGCTTCATGTCCTTCTCTGGTATTTCCCTGTAATCGGAAAGGAAATATAGATGGAAATTATTCTGGGTGTGGTCATGTTCACCGTGATCCTGCTGGCCTTGGTGGCAGTCATTCTGTTCGCCAAGTCCAAGCTGGTGACCGCCGGTGACGTGACAATCAGCATCAACGGCGACCCGGCCAAGGCTGTGACCAGCCCGGCGGGTGGCAAGCTGCTTGGCGTGCTCGCCGGCAGTGGTATCTTCGTCTCCTCCGCCTGTGGTGGCGGTGGCTCCTGTGGTCAGTGCAAGGTGCGCGTGAAATCCGGCGGCGGCGACATCCTGCCGACCGAGCTGGATCACATCAGCAAGGGCGAAGCCCGTCATGGCGAGCGTCTGGCCTGTCAGGTCACCGTCCGTTCCGACATGGACATCGAGCTGCCGGAAGAGATCTTCGGCGTGAAGAAGTGGGACTGTACCGTCATCTCCAATGACAACAAGGCCACCTTCATCAAGGAGCTCAAGCTGCAGATCCCCGATGGCGAGAGCGTGCCGTTCCGCGCCGGTGGTTATATCCAGATCGAAGCGCCTGCTCACCACGTGCAGTACAAGAACTTCGATATTCCCGAGGAGTATCGTGGCGACTGGGATCGCTTCAAGATCTTCGAGCTGGAGTCCAAGGTCAACGAGCCGATCATCCGTGCCTACTCCATGGCGAACTATCCGGAAGAGTTCGGCATCATCATGCTGAACGTGCGGATCGCAACCCCGCCGCCCAGCAACTGGACTGCCCCTCCCGGCCAGATGTCTTCCTACATCTTCAGCCTGAAGGCTGGTGACAAGGTGACCATCTCAGGTCCGTTCGGCGAGTTCTTCGCCAAGGACACCGACGCCGAAATGGTGTTCGTCGGTGGTGGTGCGGGTATGGCGCCGATGCGCTCCCACATCTTCGACCAGCTGCGCCGTCTGAAGACCAAGCGCAAGATGAGCTTCTGGTACGGTGCCCGTTCCAAGCGCGAGATGTTCTATGTCGAAGACTTCGACATGCTGCAGGCCGAGAACGACAACTTCCAGTGGCACGTCGCCCTGTCCGATCCGCAACCGGAAGACAACTGGGATGGCTACACCGGCTTCATCCACAACGTGTTGTTCGAGAACTACCTCAAGAACCACGAGGCGCCTGAGGATTGCGAGTTCTACATGTGCGGGCCTCCCGTGATGAACGCCGCCGTCATCAACATGCTGAAAAACCTCGGTGTTGAAGACGAGAACATCCTGCTGGATGACTTCGGTGGTTAATCCATGCACAGCGTTGTAAAGACCTGGCTAGCCTTCGGGCTAGCCTTTTTCTTGACTGGGTGCGGTCAGGAAACGGTCCAATCGAAGCCGGAGATCCACATCACCGGCAGCACCATGGGTACCTACTACTCCATCAAGGTGGCGGATAGCGCCGTTCAGGATGCCGCCAGGCTGCAAGCCGAGGTCGACGTCTTGCTGGAGCGGGTCAACGATCAGATGTCGACCTATCGCCCGGATTCCGAGCTGTCACGCTTCAACCAGCACAAGAGCAATACCCCTGTGGTGGTTTCCCGCGATACCGCGCGGGTGGTGACCGAGGCCATTCACATTGGCCGCGAGAGCCGTGGGGCGCTGGACGTCACCGTCGGTCCTCTGGTCAATCTGTGGGGCTTTGGGCCGGATGCCAGACCGACCAAGGTGCCGTCCGACGAGCTGATCGCCCAGACCCGGCAGAAGACGGGCCTTGGCAATCTGCATGTGATAACCTCTGCCGATGCCGATACCCTGCAAAAGGACATCCCGGACCTCTACGTGGATCTCTCCGCCATTGCCAAGGGGTTTGGCGTGGACAAGGTGGCCGAGTACCTGGAGTCCCAGGGGGCGCGCAACTATCTGGTGGAGATCGGCGGCGAGCTGCGCATCAACGGCGTCAACGGCAAGGGGCATCCCTGGCGTGTCGCCATCGAGAAGCCGACCGTCAATGCCGGTTCCGTACAAGAGGTGATCCTGCCCGGTGACAACGGGGTGGCCACCTCGGGCGAGTACCGCAACTATTACGAGCTGGACGGCAAGCGCTTCTCCCACACCATGGATCCGCTGACGGGCAAGCCCATCCAGCACCGCCTGGTGTCGGTGACCGTCATCCACCCCTCCTGCATGACTGCAGACGGGTTGGCGACCGTGTTCATGGTCATGGGGCCGGAGAAGAGCCTGGCCTATGCCAAGGAACGGGGGCTGGCCATCTTCACCATCACCAAGACGGATGACGGGTTCGAAGAGGCCTATTCGGATGCCTTCAAACCATATCTGGTCAAGAAGTAAGGGGTAACTACATGCAGATCTTTCTGATCACCTTCGGGGTGTTTCTGATGGTCGTGGTGGCCATGGCCATCGGCTACATTTTCCAGCGCAAGTCCATCTCCGGCTCCTGTGGCGGCCTGGGTTCCATCGGGATCGAGAAGGAGTGCGACTGCCCCGAGCCTTGCGACAACCGCAAGAAGAAGATGGCCAAGGAAGAGGCCCGTCGCAAGATGCTGGTGGACAACCGCATCATCTAACGGCGGATATCGCTCTGAAGGCAGCCTTCCAACGAAACGAGCCGACCCCTGGGTCGGCTCGTTTTTATAAGTGGCATGGGGTCAGTAGTCATATTGGCTGCACGACTTTGCTTTGAACTCTTTCTTTCGCTTTGCCAGCTCCTCCCTGGTGCCCAGTTCATCCCCCTGCCTGATGGCGGTTTCCAGTATCTCGATGCGCTTGTACAGCCAGCTGCATTCGGCTGTCGGGTGATCCTTGGCCATGGTCGCTAGCGGCAACAGCAGCAGGCAGAGCCCCGCCCGGATGATGCTCATGCTTCTCCTCCTTGAGTCTCGTGTGGATGTGGCCTTGAGAGTCTATGCCGCCGCGCCCGCGCGCAGACTGGTAGAAATGACAGGGGTGGGGTAGCATGGAACGTCCAACTGGTTATCCATACAGTATTTTTGGCTTTCGACATGTCTCCTCGCCGGATGCCCAGGGTCTATCCCTATGATCTGTTCGGGAGGCTGTCGACACAGCAACAGACACAGCCATGCGCAAGATCATTCACATCGACATGGACTGCTTCTTCGCCGCGGTGGAGATGCGGGACAACCCGGCCCTCAGGGAGGTGCCGCTCGCCATCGGTGGCGCCGCCGACCGACGCGGGGTCATCTCCACCTGCAACTACGTGGCGCGCCGCTTCGGGGTGCGCTCCGCCATGCCGAGCGCCCTGGCCAGAAAGCTTTGTCCGCCATTGGTGCTGATCCCCGGGCGGATGGCCGTCTACAAAGAAACTTCGCGCCAGTTGCGCGCCATCTTCCTGCGCTACACCGAGCAGGTGGAGCCGCTCTCCCTCGATGAAGCCTATCTCGACGTGACCCAGAGTCCCCGCTGCGGTGGCAGCGCCACCATGATGGCGGCGGAGATCCGTGCCGCCATCAGCGTCGAGCTTGGGTTGACTGCCTCGGCCGGTGTGGCGCCGAACAAGTTTCTGGCCAAGCTCGCCTCCGAGCAGCGCAAGCCTGACGGCCTGTTCGTCATCCGCCCCCAGGAGGTGGACGAGTTCGTGCGCCAGCTCCCCCTTGGCAAGTTGCCCGGCATCGGCCGCAAGACGGCAGAGCGGCTGGAGTCCCTCGGGCTGTATTCGTGCGAAGATGCCCGTCAGCTCGGCAACGAGGAGCTGATCGCCCGTTTCGGCAAGCTCGGGGAGATGCTGGCCGGCCGCATCTGGGGGCATGACGATCAGCCGGTGCAGGCCAGGCGGGTGCGCAAGAGCATCGGTGTGGAGACGACGCTCGCCAGCGACGTGCTGGACGAGGACGCCTGCTGGCAGGTGCTCAGCCGGCTCATTCCCGAGCTGGAGCAGCGTTTTGCCAAGGCCTGCTCTGCGGAGATGCTGATGGGGCAGGGGATCAAGCTGAAGTTTGCCGATTTTCACCAGACCACCGTCTACCGCAAGGGGAGTTATCAGGCGGCACGTTTCCACGATCTGCTGCACGAGGGACTGCAACGGGCTCAAGGAAAGCCCATTCGCCTGCTCGGTCTGGTCGTTGGTTTGCCCGGAGCGGGTGAAATCAATCAATTAAGCCTGGATCTCTGCTGATTTAGTTAAGTTTTTGTATCAAAAACCGATACAGTGTTCACATCTGTAGACGTTAGGAAATAGTGGCATGAGTTCTCTTTCTGTTCAGGGACGGATCACCCTGATCGCCGGTTGCTGTCTGCTGGCCAGTGCCGTCGCGCTGGTGGCTTCTTCTCTTTTCAACGCGGCCCGCATGCAGGAGCAGGTGCTCACCTCCACCACCCTGGAGGGGCAGCACGCGGCAGAAAACTGGATGCAGGCCATGGGGGCGACCCAGGCAGCCCGGGTGACCAGCTACCTCGATGAGGCTTACTTCAGGGCGACCCTGCTTGCCGAGGGCATTCTGTTCCAGCGCAAGAACGCGGCCGACAACTTCGTTCACTCCGAGGCGCTGCGCAATGCCGTCAACCAGCAGTTGCAGGATGCGGCGGAGTCGTCAGCGAACCTGCTCGGTGTCTATGCGGTATTCGAACCCAACCAGCTCGACGGGGAGGATGACAACTATCAGGGGTCGACGGCGCTTGGCGCCAACGACAAGGGGCGTTTTTCCAGCTATTGGGCCAGGGTCGACGGCAAGGTCAACCTGGAGGTGATGGACGAGGCGATGCTGGCCAACGACAAGCCCTCCGGACACGGCGGCCTTGAGAACGACTGGTACAGTTGCAGCATCCGCAGCAAGGCGCTCTGTCTGCTCGAACCCTATGTGGACGAGGTGGGGACCCAGCAGGTGTTGATGACCTCGGTGACCGTGCCGCTGCTGGACCAGGGCTCCCTGCTTGGCATGGTGGGGGTCGACATCTCCCTGGGGACCCTGCAGAGCCTGGTGGAAGAGATGGGCCGGACCCTCTACAAGGGGCAGGGCAAGGTGCTCCTGCTCAGCAGTGAAGGGCGGGTGGCCGGCGTGGAAGGGTTCCCGGTCGCCCTTGGCAATCTGCTGGAGCAGCAAGGGCTGGCGCAGGATCTCAAGGGGTGGCTGACCAAGGGAGATGTGGTGACGCGCTGGAGCCCGGATGGCGCACTGTTGCAGACCTTCGTGCCGGTCAGCATGCGCGGTACGGATCGCAAGTGGGGCATCTATATCGAGCTGCCCCGCGCCGTGGTGCTCGCCTCGGCCCTGCAACTGCAAGGGGAGCTTGAGGAGCAGGCCCAGCGCAGCGTGGCCACCCAGCTCACCATAGGTGGCGGGATTTCGGCGCTCGCTCTGCTCTGCATCTGGCTGATGGCCCAGCGCATCGTGGCGCCCATCCGCGCCGTGGTGGCACGCCTCAAGGACATCGCCAGCGGGGAGGGGGATCTCACCCAGCGCATCGATCTGCGCAGGGATGACGAGATAGGCGAGCTGGCCAAGTGGTTCAACAAGTTCCTGGACAAGCTGCAATCCACCATCAGCCAGGTGATCGACACCGTTGCGGGCACCCGGGCCAGTGCGGCCCTGGCGGCGCAAGGGGCAGCCCGTACCAGCGCCGGCATGCAGTCCCAGTATCAGGAGGTGGATCTGGTGGCGACCGCGTTTGAAGAGTTGAGCGCTACCGCCCTGCAGGTCGCCGGCAATGCCAATGCGGCGGTGGCGGCGGCCGATGAGGCCGACACGGCGGCCCAGGAGGGCAAGTCCGTGGTGGCGCAGACCCAGGAGGCCATGTCCAGACTGATGACGGTGATAAGCGATGCCAAACCAGTGGTGGAGCACCTCTCTGCCAACAGCGACAACATCAACGACATCCTGGTGGTGATCCAGGGGATTGCCGAGCAGACCAACCTGCTGGCCTTGAACGCGGCCATCGAGGCGGCCCGAGCCGGTGAGCAGGGGCGCGGTTTTGCGGTGGTCGCCGACGAGGTGCGCAACCTGGCGGGCCGAACCCAGAACGCGATCGTCGAGATCCAGAACCTCATCGGCCAGTTGCAGTCAGGGACGGAGGCGGTGGTGAAGGCGATCCTGACCGGTCATCACCAGGCGGATCTGACCCTCACCAAGGTGGAGCAGTCGGTCAGCGTGCTGGAGCAGATCATCCAGGCTGTCGGCACCATCCACCAGATGAACGAGCAGATCGCGAGGGCCGCGCAGGAGCAGAGCGGAGTGGCGGACGAGATCAATCGCAACGTCAGCAACATTCGCGATGTGAGCCATACCATTCGGGCGGAAGCGGCGACCTCCGCCGACAACGGGCGCGAGCTGTCGCAACTGGCGGACAAGCAGCAGCAACTGGTGGGCCAGTTCCGGGTGTAGGGGAGGATAAGAAAAAAGGCGCCATCCAACCGGAGGCGCCAAACACATTCAGATGACAGACTGGGTTAAATCGACCTGATTTAGCCCTTCTTCCCGCAGAGGAAGAAACACAACACCACAATCACTGTCGACTCACTCACAAAAACCACATGTAAACCAACATGGAAGAGAAGGTGTGAGCCATATGACAACGAATTGCGTGGCGAATTATGTTTATTCACTGGTCGACCCGCAACCGACAATTTATAATGCGCCCCATTAGAAAAATTCATCGTCGGCCGATTCCATGTCTCGTCGTTTACCTCCGCTCAATGCACTGAAAGCGTTTGAAGCCGCGGCTCGTCACTTGAGCTTTACCCGCGCAGCAGAAGAGCTGTTCGTGACCCAGGCAGCCATCAGCCACCAGATCAAGGCGCTGGAGGAGTATCTCGGCATCAAGCTGTTTCGCCGCAAGAATCGCTCCCTGCTACTGACCGAGGAGGGGCAGAGCTACTTCCTCGACATCAAGGACATCTTCGCCTCCATCTCCGAGGCGACCGACAAGCTGCTGGCCCGCAGCGCCAAGGGGGCGCTCACCGTCTCCCTGCAGCCGAGCTTCGCCATCCAGTGGCTGGTGCCCCGCCTGGTCAAGTTCAGCGAACGCCACCCGGACATCGATGTGCGGATCAAGGCGGTGGACATGGACGAGGGGTCGCTGACCGACGACGTGGACGTGGCCATCTACTACGGCCGCGGCAACTGGCCGGGTCTTCGTTCGGACAAGCTGCACACCGAGTACCTGATCCCGGTCTGCTCGCCCCTGTTGCTGACCGGCCCCAAGCCCCTGCGCACCCCGGACGATCTGACCCGCCACACCTTGCTGCACGACACCTCCCGGCGCGACTGGAAGGCCTGGTTCCGCCAGCTCGATATCGATGCCCCCAATGTCAATCAGGGGCCCATCTTCAGCCACTCCACCATGGTGATCCAGGCGGCGATCCACGGTCAGGGGGTGGCGCTCGGCCACAGTGTGCTGGCCCAGCCGGAGATCGAGGCGGGTCGTCTCATCTGCCCGTTCGAGCAGGTGCTGGTGAGCAAGAACGCTTTCTATCTGGTGTGTCAGGAGCAGCAGTCCGATCAGGGCAAGATAGTGGCCTTCCGTGACTGGATGCTGGAACTGGTGGAGCAGGAAGAGGCCCGCAGGCGTGCCCGCCTTGCCGATGCCTGAGGAGTTGACCTGGTGACTGACCTGACAAGAGAGGGGGCGAGTGACGCCCCCGTTCGCATTCTGCTGGCCCACGGCGCGGGGGCGGGCATGGAGCACAGCTTCCTGGCCGAGTTGTCGCGACTGCTGGCGGGGCCGGAGATCGAGGTGGTGCGCTTCAACTTCCCCTACATGACCAAACGGGCTCAGGACGGCAAACGCAGGCCGCCGGACAGACAACCCGTGCTGCTCGCCCACTGGCGCGAGATGGTGCGTCAGTTTGCCCATCCCCGGCTGTTTCTGGCGGGCAAGTCCATGGGGGGGAGGATGGCGGCCGAGCTGTTTTGCGAGGGGGACGACGAGATGGATGCTGCAGGATTGATCGTTCTCGGGTATCCTTTCCACCCCCCGGCCAAGCCCGACGCATGGCGGGGCGAGGTGCTCAAGCTGATCACGACGCCCACGCTGCTGCTGCAGGGGGAGCGCGATACCTTCGGTTCTCGCGCCGAGCTGGCCGATTTCCCCTTCTCACCCGCCGTATCGGTCCACTGGCTGACCGACGGGGATCATGGTTTCAAACCGAGAAAGGCGAGCGGCATGAGCGAGCAGGAGAACCTGCGACTGGCCGCGGAGCGGATCAAGGGTTTTATCGCGGCGGTGGGCCGCTCCTGACCATCTCGAGCGGGTCGATAGAAGAAGCGTGCAAGGAGAGAAGATGCAGATCCAACGACATTGGCTGGTGCTGGCGGGCTTCTTCGGCCTGACGGCCACCATGCTCGGGGCCTACGGCGCTCATGGGCTGGCGGCGGCCGGCATCGCCCCTTCGTTGCTGGCGGCGTTCAACACCGCCGTGCAATACCAGTTTTTCCACGCCCTGGCCCTGCTGGTGCTGGGGTTGTGCGGTGTGCGCGGCAAGGTGATCACCTTCGCGGGCGCCGTCTTTGTGCTGGGGATCCTGGGATTCTCCGGCAGTATTTACGCCATGGTGCTGCTTGGCAGCAAGGGGCTGGGGCTCATCACCCCGGCCGGTGGCCTCTGTTTTATGTTGGGATGGGCGGCTCTGATGTGGGCCGGCTGTCGTCTTGGAGGAAAGAATGAATAATCTGCTGCTTTATTGCCGCCCGGGTTTTGAGAAAGAGGCGGCGGCAGAGATCACCGAGCGTGCCGGCAACATGCAGTGCTACGGCTTTGCCCGGGTCAAGGACGACAGCGGCTATGTGATCTTCGAGTTGTATGACGAGGAGCAGGCCGATCTGCTGGCGCGCAAGCTGCCGTTCCGCGAGCTCATCTTCATTCGCCAGATGCTGGTGGTGACCCACGAGCTGAAAGATCTGGAAATAAGCGATCGGGTCTCTCCCATCCTGGAGGCGGCGAGTGGCTACGCCATCTGCGGGGATCTGCGGGTGGAGACGGCCGACACCAACGAGGCGAAGGAGCTCTCCGCCTTCTGCCGCAAGTTCACCGTGCCGCTTCGCCAGGCGCTGCGCAGCAACGAGATCCTGACCAAGAAGGAGACCCCGAACCGTCCCGTGTTCCACGCCTTCTTCCTGGCCAATGACCACCTGATGCTGGGGTACTCCTACTCCTTCAACAACTCCGCCTTCCACATGGGGATCCCGCGCCTGCGCTTCCCGGCCGATGCCCCGAGCCGCTCCAGCCTCAAGCTGGAAGAGGCGTTCTACGTCTTCGTGCCGAAGGAAGAGTGGGACTTGCGCCTGTGCTCCGGCCTGAAGGCTGTGGATCTCGGCGCCTGCCCGGGTGGCTGGACCTATCAGCTGGTGCGTCGCGGCATGATGGTGACGGCGGTGGACAACGGCATGATGGCCCAATCCCTGATGGACACAGGTCAGGTGAAGCACATCCGTGACGATGGTTTCGTGTGGCGGCCGAGCAAGAAGAATACCTACTGGCTGGTGTGCGACATGGTGGACAAACCGGCGCGAGTGACCCACATGGTGGCCGACTGGTTCAGGGAGAACGACTGTCAGGAAGCCATGTTCAACCTCAAGCTGCCGATGAAGAAGCGCTATGCCGAGGCGGTGCACAACATCGAGGTGCTGCGCGGACTGCTGGCGGAGATCGACAGCGGCTTCATCATTCAGGCCAAGCAGCTCTATCACGATCGCGAAGAGATCACGGTGCACGTCTACAACAAGTTCTGGGTCTCCAAGCTGTCCCCCAAGTCCTGAAGCAGCATCGGGAACAGGGCATGAAAAAACCGGACGGCGACGTCCGGTTTTTTTGTGTCTGGGTCATCAGAAGCGGTAGTCCAGACGCATCATGGACTCGTCGTCGGTGATCTTCAGCTCAATTTGCAGGGGAATGGTCTTGTCACTGGGGTTGAACTGCATCTTGACGCCATCCCCGCGAAGCTTGACCGAGGTGTTGATGCCGCCAGCGTTGAACTTGATCCTGGGCTTTTGCTTTTCGAAGGAGAGGCTGACGCTCTTCTCTGCCGTGAGGTTCAGCTTCTGATAGGGGGTGACCTGCCGATTGCCGTTGCTGTCGGTGGTGATATCCACCCCCAGAGAGAGCGGCTTGGGCTGTTTGAGCAGATCGTTGGTATCCAGGGTGGATTGCCAGGTCTGCTTGGCTGGCGCCTCGTGCTGGGGGGGCGGCGTCAACCAGGCATTGTCGACTGGCCTGTCTAATGCCGTGGCACTGCTGCTGACAATCAGCAAGATGAAAGTAGCACGCATGGTGGATCTCCTTATCCCTCATATCAACATAGTATTCATCTGGCGAGGGAGGTAGGGAGGCGTTGGCATAAAACAAAGGGAGCCGAAGCTCCCTTTTAAAATCATATGGTTGGATTCCATTTATAGACGGTCGATGATGGCCTGGGTGAATTCGCTGGTGGACGCTGTGCCCCCCAGGTCACGGGTCACCCGATCACCGGACTCGATGGTCGCCCGCACGGCCTCGCGAATGCGCTCCGCCTTGTCCTGCATGCCGAGATATTCCAGCATCTGGATGGAGGCGAGGATCACCGAGGTGGGGTTGGCGATGTTCTTGCCGGCGATGTCCGGCGCAGAGCCGTGCACCGCTTCGAAGATGGCGGCCCCTTCACCGATGTTGGCGCCCGGCGCCATGCCCAGCCCCCCCACCAGACCGGCACAGAGATCCGAGAGAATGTCGCCGAACAGGTTGGTGGTGACCATCACATCGAAGCGCTCCGGGTACATCACCAGGTTCATGCAGGCGGCGTCGACGATCATCTCCTCGTTCTGGATGTCCGGGTAGCGGGCCGCGACCTGACGGGCCACTTCCAGGAACAGGCCGGAGGTGGACTTGAGGATGTTGGCCTTGTGGATGATGGTGACCTTCTTGCGTCCTTCCTGGCGCGCCAGCTCGAAGGCGAAGGTGACGATGCGCTCGGCCCCTTCCCGGGTGATGATGCTCATCGCCTCGGCGCTCTGGTTGTCATCGCTGCGCTTCTGGCCAGCACCGGAGTACATGCCTTCGGTGTTCTCGCGCACCGTGATGATGTCGATGTTGTCGTAACGGCTCTTGGTGCCCTTGAAGGAGAGGACGGGGCGCACATTGGCGTAGAGATTGAACTTCTTGCGCAGGGAGACGTTGATGGAGGTGAAGCCGCCGCCGACCGGAGTGGTGAGCGGGCCTTTCAGGCTGACCTTGTTCTTCTCGATCAGATCGAGGGTGGCCTGGGGCAGCAGCTCACCATGTTTTTCCAGGGCTACCAGACCGGCGTCTGCGTATTCGTAGTCGAAGTCACAACCCGCGTGGGTCAGGATCTGGATGGCGGATTCGATGATGCTGGGGCCGATGCCGTCGCCCGGGATGACGGTAATCTTTCTTTTTGACATGAGGCGTATCCACTTCTAGGGAACAGAGGGGGAGGATTCGTCGGCTTTATACCATTTTTGCACCACATCCTCCATGTTTCTTTACATTTTACCCATTTATGTCAACAGGTACGGCCTGTCTTGGGAAATGGTGTGCTGGGGATCACGCCCCGGCATCAGGGACGGGAGGATAGCGGATCTCCCGCAGGTTGAACCCGAGCGGGATATCGTGCTGCAGCCGGACCAGGCGTTGGGCCAGCAGGGCCTCTTCCCGGTGCTGGCGCAGCTTGAGCAGGGGTCTGGTGGCCTCCTCCCGCTCACAGGCCTCCAGCATGGCAGCCAGGTCCCCGTATTGCTGCAGCAACTGGGTGGCGGTCTTGGGGCCGATGCCGGGCACCCCCTTGATGTTGGAGCCGCCGATACCGGTCAGGGCCCAGAAGTCCACAAGCTGGGTCGGTGTAACGCCGTACTGCTGCTGGACGAAGGCGGCATCCAGCCAGCGTTTGTTGAAGTAATCCCGCACCCGGATCTGCGGGCAGATGAGCTGGCAGAACCCCTTGTCGGTGGAGATGATGGTGGCGCTGGCGCCGTGCTGGGCAATGCCGCTTGCCAGGGTGGCGATGAGATCGTCCGCCTCGTCGGTCTGGGAGAGCAGGGCATCCACACCGCACTCCCAGAAGGCGTCCTGCAGGTCGGCAAGCCCTTCTCTCAGCTCATCCGGCATGGGGGTGCGGCCCTCCTTGTAGGGGGGATAGAGCGTCTTGCGCCAGCTGTGGACCTCACCGTCAAAGACCGCGATGGCGTGGGTCGGCTCGCTGGCTGCCAGGAGCTTCTTACAGGTGTTGATGAGGTTGGCACGGGTGGCGAGCAGGGCCTGGGCCGGGGTCAGTCCCTGCTGGCTCTGCACCGCGTGCAGTCGGCGGATGAGGTTGAGGGCATCGATGATGAGCAGGTGTGGCATGGGGCACTCCGGGCGTCGGGGAAGCCATTGTAACAATGGTGGCGTCTCCTGCTAACCCCGTAGAAGACCAGTCAATGAAAGAGGGGCCCATGGGCCCCTCCGGTGCATTGTGATGTCCCGACTATTTGACTATCTCGTAGCAGGGAACGTACTGACTGCCCGGCAGCTTCATGCGCTGCTGCTTGACGAAGCTTTCCAGCAACCTGTCCATCAGGTGCATCAGCTCCTTGTCGCCGTGCAGCTTGAAGGGACCCTTCTTCTCGATGGCCCTGATGCCCCCTTCCTTGACGTTGCCTGCGACGATGCCTGAGAAGGCGCGGCGCAGGTTGGCTGCCAGCAGCTGGGGCGGCTGGTTGCGATGCAGATCCAGGCTGGCCATGCTGGCGTGATCCGGCTCGAACGGTAGCTGGAACTCGGGCTCGATCCGCAGGGACCAGTTGAAGGAGTAGGCATCTCCCACCGACTTGCGGTATTCGCGGATCTTCGGCATCGCCTCCTTCATCACGCGGGCCACCTCGGGCGCATCGCCGATGATGATCCGGTAGAGACTGGTGGCGGCTTCCCCCAGGGTCGCCTTGACGAAGTCGTCGATGGCGCGGAAGTAGTCGGCACTTTCTTTCGGGCCGGTCAGCACGATGGGGATGGGTTGGCGATCGTTGGCCGGGTGCATCATGATGCCGAGCAGGTAGAGCAGCTCCTCGGCAGTGCCGACCCCGCCCGGGAAGATGATGATGCCGTGACCCAGACGCACGAAGGCTTCCAGCCGCTTCTCGATGTCCGGCAGGATCACCAGCTCGTTGACGATGGGGTTCGGCGGTTCGGCGGCGATGATGGAAGGCTCGGTGAGACCGATGTAACGGCCGTTGCGCACCCGCTGCTTGGCGTGGCCGACGGCGGCCCCCTTCATGGGGCCCTCCATGGCACCCGGACCGCAGCCGGTACAGATGTTGAGCTCGCGCAGACCCAGCTCGCTACCCACCGCCCGGGTGTACTGGTATTCCACCTCGTTGATGGAGTGGCCGCCCCAGCAGACCACCAGGTTGGGATCGGCGCCGGGCAGGATCGCCTTGGCGTTGCGCAGGATGGCGAACACCACGTTGGAGATATGGGTGGAGCTGGTCAGGTTGACCAGACGATTGGACTCGAGCTGGGTCGACACATAGAGAATGTCCCGCAGCACGGAGAACAGGTGCTCCTGGATGCCGCGGATGATCTCGCCATCGACGAAGGCGTGCTCGGGGGCGTTGAACAGCTCGAGCTTGACCCCGCGCTCGCGCCGGATCACGTGAATATCGAAGGATTTGAAACGTTCCAGTATCTCTTTGGAACTGTCGGTATGGCTGCCGGAGTTGAGGACCGCCAGCGAGCAGTTGCGAAACAGTTGATAGATATCGCTGGAGGCCGTCTGCTTGAGGCGATCCACCTCGAGCTGGGACAGCAGGTCCATGCTGCCCACGGGATTGATGTGTGTAATCATAATTTCCCCTTTCACTCGCTTGTTATCGTTGTGCTTTCCCTGGGGAGAAAACGGGATGCTTTGGCATCCCTCGGTTTCGATAGTAGAGGCAAGGGGGTGGGCAGGGGAATAGGGGGACTGTGCGTTTGCCGCTTTTTTAGCCGCTCCTCAAAGCGGATTCAGGCGAGATTGACCTGATCCCGGCCGGAGTGCTTGGAACTGTAAAGCGCCTTGTCGGCACGCTCGAACGCATCCGTGGTATGGTCGCCGGTCCGAAACAGGGTGGCACCGATGGAGATGGTGATCTCGACCCTGGCATCGCGAAAGCGGAACGGGATGCTCTTGATGGTCTGACGCAGGTTCTCCAGCGGCTTCTGGTACTTGTCCGGATTGATGTTCGGCAGCAAGACCACGAACTCCTCACCGCCAAAGCGGGCGATGAAGTCGGTGTCGCGCAAGGCGTTCTGCAGGGCCTTGGCAACCACCTTCAATGCCTTGTCGCCGGCCATGTGACCGTAGTTGTCATTGATGTGCTTGAAGTGGTCGATGTCGATGATGGCCAGGCACAGGGGGGTGCCATAGCGTAGCCAGCGTTTGTATTCGAGCTCGAGCCGCTCGTCCAGGGCCGCCCGGTTGTGTACCTGGGTCAGGCTGTCGAGGAAGAGCTTGTGTTTCTGGATGCTGAGCCGCTTCTTGTACTCGGCGGTTTCGTCCTTCATCAACCTGAGCTTGGCTTCCATGTTGGAGAGGTGGGTGAGCAGGTGGCGCTCGCGGTTGGCCATCTCCTCCCGCTCCTGCTGCAGCCGGCGGATGGTGTCCAGATGCCCAGAAATGGCGCCCCTGAGTATCTGTGGCGAGTCATGGGCTGCCATGGCGCGATCGATGGCGGCGAGTTCCCGCTCCAGCGCCTGTCCGCTGAGATGGGCGGCATTTTGCAGCGCCCGCCCTTCATCCAGGGATTCGGTAAAGCTGTAATGGACCGAGGAGAGACTCTCGTTCAGGGTGCTGAGAAACGCCTGGGAGGCTTTGCGCTCTTCCCGGGTACCCTCGATGATGAGTTCGATGATCTGCAGGCAGACTTCGGCCAGCAGGGCAGGGGTGATGCCCCCGAGCAACTGGCGGCGGATGTCTGCGAGGCTCTCGCCCACGGCGCCGGCAAAGTCGAGCTCGGTGATGAGACGCTGCAACTCGTCTGAAATCTGGGCATGTGCCTTGATGTCAAAGGAGTCGGTAGGGGCCGGGCTGGAGAGCTCGGTGGGGATCTCCGCCGAAGGGGGGATCAGCGGCTTGCGCGGCAGCAGCTGGATCTTGATCGCCTGCTGGTAGAACTCCAGCAGCCGGATCACCTTCTTCTGGTGATCGCCGATGCCGTAACTCTCCGGGCTGGCGAGAAACTCCTTGAGGGCGCGGCGGGTATCTTCCGGAAACCCCTTGATGGTTTTGAGCTGTTTGCTGCCGAGATCGATGGCTGCCCGGGTCAGGCTGATGGACTCTTCCATGGTGTGGCTGTGCTGCTGCAACAGCTTCTCGATGGCGATCAGATCGGCATCGATGGAGGTGAGCGGAGGGTTGCCTTCAAGTTTCTGCTTGAGCTTGGCGAGCCGGTTGTCGAGCTCGCGATCGTGGCCGCGACAGGCTTGCATCAACTTGCCGATGAACTGGATACTGCGGGTGCGTTCGGCATCGGAGAAGCTCGCCATGCCGTCAAGCTCCTGCTGTTTCTGCTGGAGAGATTCCCTGAGTCTTGCCAGTTGTCCTGTTACGGCAGCCATATCATTCATTCTTCAGGTCGCCCTGTTGTCATTATCGTTTTTGTTTCGTCCAGCAACAGAAAGCCAATCAAAGACCCCGTTGAGTACCTTTTTGTCAAGGATTGTCCGCAACCTTCATCCGTGAAAGCGCAAGCCAGTTAACCCATTGCTTTTCATGAGAAGAATTTACTTTTACCAGTCCCTTGTCAATTGCCATCAAGCAGCATTGCCACACATCTCCGTTAAAAAATGCGGCCTGCTGGCAATCGATGGCGGCCAGCTCAAGCCAGACGCTCTGCTGGCATTTTTCGCTGAGCTGAATGGCACCCGAGAGGGCCAGGTAGCAGAGATCGAACAGGCCGTGGTGATCGAGGGCCATGGCTGCCTTGGGCAGGAAGGGATGGCTGACGATGCCGAGGCTGATGCGCCTGTCCAGCGGGTGCTCGCAGGGGAAGGCTGCCAGGGTGTCGAGCAGGGTCTGGGCCAGCTGATGCAACTGGGCCACGTGGCGCTGGGGCACCACATAGAGCAGGTGGCCTTCGCGCAGGTCGTAGATGCGGCCATCCTGCGGGGTCAGTTCGTTGACGTAACGGCCGAAGGCCTGCTCTATCTCGCGGCTGACCTGATAGCCGTGCTGCTCCAGGCTGTTGATCAGGAAGGGAACCCGGAACAGCAGGTAGTGCAGCTTGTCGTCAAATTCGCTGGTGGGGCGTTCGCTCAGGTACCAGCGCTCGGATTTCTGCTGGCGCTTGGCCATCTCCCGCGGCCAGCGGCTCATCAGTCGCTGCCAGTTGGCCAGGCCGCTGCGCGGCTCTACCAGCAGGGCTTCTCCCAGCTGTTTGGCATGAAGGCGTGCGACCCGCAGTTTCAGCCAGAGGGTGAAGAACAGATAGATGAAGAGTGCCAGCAGCAGCCCGGTGCTGACGCTGGTCCAGAGGTATCGCTCCTGCTGGTGCTGGCTGGCGTCGAGTTGCTGCTCCAGCTCCTTGACCTGTTGCACCCGCTCCACCTGGGCGTAGTTGTCGCGCACAGCCTCCTGCTCCAGCGCTAGCTGTTGCTGGCGAACCAGTTCGCTGCGCTGGTGGTAATTCTTGTAGCTCTCCAGGGCCTGCTGGAGGTAACCCTTCTGCTCATAAGCGACGGAGAGCAGGCGGAAGATCTCGAACTGGCGCCGGATGTCCCCAATCCGGTTGGCCAGGGTGAGAGCGTTCTCCAACTGCAGGATGGCGATGCCCGCCTCCTGCTGCTTGAGGTGCAACTCTCCCAGCAACAGCAGGGTGTCGATGAGCGACTCCTTGTCATCCCCCAGCTCATGGGACTGGCGTGCGGCGTTCAGGTAGTTTCGCGCCAGGTTGAGGTTGCCGGTCTGCAGGTAGGTCTTGCCTATCTCGAACTTGAGATGGGCGATGCGGGTACGGTTGCTGCTCTCGTCCAGCAGGTCGAGGGCATTGAAGAAATAGACCAGCGCCATGTTCATCTCGCCCTGATCCCGGTTGAGACGGGCGAGCACGATCAGGGCGTCGCTCAGCATGGAGGAATTGCCGAGGGCATGAAAATAGTTGGCCGCCTCGCTGGCGTATTGCAGCGCTTTTTGTGGCTCCTGCTCTTCCTGATAGAGGCTGACCATCTGGTTCGAGAGCAGGCCGAGGAAGAGGGGATCCTGCAGGGGCTTGGCTTGCTGTTGTGCTTCGATGTACTCCCCCAGTGCAAGCTGGGGCTGACCCAGCGCCTGATAGAGATCCCCGCCCACGGCGCTGGTCCAGGCCCTGGCCAGAGGGTGTTTGGCGTGATCCGCCCATTTGCGGGTCTCGGCCAGCTGCTGTTTGGCGAGATCGAATTGCCGCTCCTCTACGCTGGCGTTGACGCGTAGCAGACGGCTGTAGACCTGCAACTGGCTCTCCTTGAGGTCGGGATTGGCCAGCAGTTTGTCGAGTTTGTCGAGCAGGGGGGACGCGGCGCCATGGGTATGCTGTTGCAGGTTGCGGCTTCGAACCAGCAGATAGAGCCCATGGGCCTGCAGCTCGAACTGCTGCTCTTTCTCGGCCATGGCGATGCCCTGCTCGAAGGACTCCTGTGCCTGGGCGAACTGCCCTAGCTGCTGCAGACACTCCCCCTTGAGCAGATAGGCGCCCGTGGTCTGGGTGGCGGTACCGTAGTTCAGCATCGGCTCGCGATAGCCGTACTCCTGACGGTTGCTGATGATCTGCTTGGGATTGTTGGCCGTGCGTTCGAGGAAGGAGGTGGCAATCTGGGCACATCTGGCGGGATCGGTCAGCACCAGGGTCTGGGCCTGCTGCAGGTCGATGGACAACTGCTCCTTGGCCAGATCCAGATCAGGAGCCGACAGGGAGGACATCATCATTGCCAGAAAAAACAGTTGATTCATTGGATTAAGAACGGCACGGAGGTGCAGGCATGTTATCCAAGCCCACCCCCGCCCGTCCAGAGTTTACTGAGGTGATGCGCAGCGGGCCGCAGCCCGCAGGATGGCGGCGCCGGTGATTACTGGCGAATGAGGCGCAGGTTCGCCGGAACCGGCTCCCAGTCGCTGCGGAAAGGGTTGATGTCCAGGCCGCCGCGGCGGGTGTAACGGGCATGGACGGTCAGTTGTTCCGGGGCGCAGAAGTGTTTGAGATCGGTAAAGATGCGCTCGATGCACTGCTCGTGGAACTCGTTGTGCTGGCGGAACGAGATGAGGTAGCGCAACAGCTTCTCCCGGTCGAGGCGCGGGCCGCGATAGTGGATCACCACGGATCCCCAGTCCGGCTGGCTGGTCACAAGGCAGTTGGACTTGAGCAGGTGGCTGTGCAGGGTCTCCTCCACGATCTCGCGACCGGCGGCCCCTTGCAGCAGGGTCTCGTCAAACTCGTAGCCATCCACCTCGATATCCAGGTTGTCGATGCACTCACCGGGCAGCTGGGCTATCTGGTGGGGGGCCTGGTCGAGGGTGAAGAGGGTGACGCTCACCGGGGCACCAGCGCAGCCACTCAGATCCTGAACCAGCAGCGCTTGCACTGCCTCCAGGGAGTCGCAGCGGGTCTGGTTGAAGGAGTTCAGGTAAAGCTTGAACGACTTGGACTCGATGAGATTCGGGCTGGTGGCCGGCACAAAGACCTCCCCGATGGCAACCACGGGCTTGCCTTTGGCATTGAGCCAGGAGAGTTCATACAGGGTCCAGACGTCGCACCCCTGGAAGGGCAGTTCACCTCTCAGGCCAAGATCGTCGCGGTTCAGGCTGCGTGGCACGGGCTGCAGCAGACTCGGGGTGTACTGGCTGATGTAGGCGGACTGCTGCCCCAGGCTCAGGCCTTGCAGCGCACTGGCGCCGGCGTATCTCTCTTGTTTGCTCATGCTGGTTTGCTCACGCTTGTCTGATAAGGGGTTTGATGGTGCAATGGCCCGATTTTTCGATCAGGTACTTGCGGCCATCAGAGGCCGCTATTGTGGGGAATATCGATGTCGGATCAAGTCCTGTCTGCTCTGGAGCAGTTCTTTTTACGCTGGCAGCGCGATGGCGAAGGAAGGCGGGGGCTGCCCCTGTGTGACTGGGAGGCCGATTGGCGCTCTCCTTGCGAGCTGGATGAACCCAGGGAGGGGCGAGTCGCCTGGCGTCCGTTCCAGCGGGAGCTGGCAGCCGACTTCACGGCCATGGCGAACGCCCTGGAACTGACCCTGCATCCCAGCGCCATCGCCCTGTTTGGCCACTGGTTCAGCCGCCCTCTGCCCTGCTCTTTCAAGGGGCTGCGCATCGAACTCATCCTGCCGTGGAACGACGCCGATCTGGATCTGCTCAAGGAGAACCTCATCGGCCACCTGCTGATGCTGCGCAAGTTGAAGCGATCCCCTTCACTCTTCATTGCCACGACCCGCAACGAGATGACGCTGGTGTCCCTCGATAACGAGAGCGGCCAGGTGTGGCTGGAGTGGCTGGACTCCGGGCGGCGCCTGACGCTGGCCCCCTCGTTGCCGGCCTTTCTGGCGCGACTGGAAACCTTGCCCCAGTGATGCCCCAAAAGAGAGGGCCTTGCCACCTGGCAAGGCCCTCTCTTTTTAATGCGCCATTGTGCGCGGTGGGCACCTACTCCTTGAAGTCCCAGGAGAGGTTGGACACCAGCCTGCAAGGCTCGCACCTGAAGTCGAAGATCTCGTGCAGGGGGGCGGCCAGCGCCCATGGGCCACCACAGCCAGGGCAGGGGCGAGCCCGCTCTTCGGCGGCGCTCAGGCCGCCTACCCGGTAGAGATAGTAATAGGTGGGAATGCCGCTCAGGAGCTCCAGCCGTCTGGCGAGATCGCTGCCCCGGCGATGAAGGCGGCTGCCCACCTCGCCGATTTCGTGCAGGGCGGCGTGCTCGGCGATGGAGCCGTTCATCTGCAACTGATCGCAGGCCTCCCAATCTTCCTGCCACTTGATGATCTGCTTGTGGTCACCGTTGGCGACGGCGGGCAGCCGATAGAGCGGGATGGGGGCGAAGTGATCGCCACAGCGCAGGGGAGAGCAACTGTGCAGGAAGCTGGTGTAGAGCAGCATCCAGCTGGGACGCTCCCCCTGCTCTGCGCACGGGTCCGTGCTGTCCGAGAGCAGATCCGCCCCTTGCAGGTGGAGTTTGGGGGCGAGCAGGCCCGCCTGGTGCAGACCTTGCTCGGCAAGGGCGACCAGCTCGCTCTGGTTGTCAGGGTGCAGGCTGTCCTGCTCCGGGCAGACCACCCGACTGACGAAATAGCCTTCGTGCATGCTGGTGGGAAACTCCCGCCCCAGGATCTGCCCCTGATAGCGCAACATGTCGAGGTAGTGGACGATGGCCCGCTCTGCCTCCCCGAGGGAGGTATCGCGGTAGCACTCAAAGGTGAGTTCGAGGATATACATGGCGATGGGTCAATCCGGCTTCTGGTTGAGCAGCAGGTCGGTGAGGCGATCGACCTTCTGCTCCAGCCGGGCGAGCTGTTCGCTCAGTTGCTGAAGAGTGACGCGTTCCGTGGCCAAGGGGGATGCCTCGGGGGCACTGGCGGGGGCGGGCGCTGTCGACGCGGGCTGGGGTTGTTGTTTCCACTGGCTCAACACCTTGAGCAGCTCGGCCATGGGCACGGGATGGCTGAGGCGGGCCTTGACCATGGCGGTAGAGGGGGTGATTCCCCTGGCACTGAGTTCGTTGGCTATCTGGATGATCTCTTGGGCTGACATCTTGGCTCCTGCACGGCCGTCTTGCTGCGGGTGAATAGTGGCACAGAGCTTAATCAAAGCCTGTCCATCAGGAAAGCGGAGCGAAGGGCGTGGGTGGCGAGAGGGAGGGGATTGGCGGCTCCGCGTCGACCCAACGCTGGCCGCCGGGAGTGGGGGGATCAGGTCCCCTGGCGCAGCATCACATCCAGCTGGTCGATGGCTTCCGCCCAGTCGGCGTCGTGGCTGAGGGCATCGCGCAGAAAGTCTGCCTGGGAAGGCGTCCAGAACGGCGCGTCGGGCAACTGGGTATGGCGATTGATGGGATGGTCGCGGATAAAACGCTGCTGGCTGATGTCGTCACTGGCCAGCCCCAGCTGGGCAAACAGGGCGGCCATGTCATGGGTGAGCAATTCCATGTCGGTACTCCTTGGAAGGGGGCTGTGGAAGAGTATAGCCAGCCCCCGTGCTCTCAAATCTAGGAGGGGAGACGATGGGGTGGCAGCTCGACACCGGCGACATGCAGCCCCTGCATGCAGAGCTGCCCCTGATAATGGCTCTCTCCGTCGCTGGAGAACTCGAACTGGTAGTAGGTGAGCAGGCGCAGGGGCTTGTGCCCCAGGGCACGGTGTGTCCGCGCCAGCGACAGCAGTTGCAGGTCGTGGTGCTGGCAGTAGCGGCGCATGTATTGCCAGGCCAGCTCCGCCTGGCGGCGCTGTTGCCAGAAGGCCCAGCCAACGAGGCCGAGCAGCAAGATCCCAAGCATTTCTCCCATCAGCGGGTTCCTTCTGTGATGTGTGTGGGGCCCTGTTCACCTCAGGCAACAGGGCCGTTGTGTCGGGCCTAGGTGGAAGCGAACAGGCGACCGATGGCCAGACCCAGGGCCTCGCTGCGTTCGGGGTCACGCAGTTTTGCCAGCATATCATTGCGCTGGGTCGGTAGCGTGACGAGCTCGGCAAATACCTGGTTGAAGAACTGGGTGGGTTGCAGGGCGAGCTGCTCCAGAAACAGGCCGAGCAGTTCGGGGTGTTTCAGATCGGGCCAGAGGCGGCCAGCGATGGCGAGGAGCAGGGCCGGGCTTGGCCGGGTTTGCAGCAGGGTCAGCAGCTTGTTGGTGCGCAGTCCGTTGCCCGGGCAGGAGGCCAGTGCCCGGCACAGATAGGCCAGGGTTTCGGGGTCAGGCTCGGCGCACTCCTGCTCCTTGCCGATGCGCTCCAGCAATGCGCCTTGCAGGGCAGGAGGCAGGGGGGCGTTCTCCAGGCTCTGGCACAGGGCGTAGAGGGGGGCCTGCGGCAGTACGGGCAAGGCCTTGCAGACCAGTGCCAGGTTGCGTTCAACCTGCAGCCGCTCCGCGAGATCTGCAAACCCTTGCAGTCCCAGGGTCTGCCACCCCTCTTCCCCCGGCGCCGCCAGATAGTGGCAGAGGGCCTCGTAGTAAGCGGAAGGGGCTTGTTCCAGCTGGCGGGCCAGCTTGGCGTGCACACTGGCCATCTTGGCCTCGGCCGGGCGGAAGGTGTAAGGGTTGTCCGCCAGACGCTGGGCCTTCTCTTCGTCCAGTTCACCGGTGAGCTTGTAGCCCAGAGTCTCTACCACCTGATCCATGAAATGCTTGGGGCCGCTGGAGATGAGCAGGCCGCGTTCATCGAGGGCGAACTTGAGGAACCAGAGGTAGTGCCTGGATTCGGTTGGCTGGAAGAAGTGCACGCCGAGCCAGGCGTGCTGCTGCAACGGCCAGGGGTAGGGCTCCTGCTGCTGCTCGATGCGCACGAAGAGGTCGCTGGGGAGCGGGCGCACCTGGCGGCCCAGATCGAACAGCTGGAACTGGGTATCGGCCTGGGTCAGAAACTCGGTCAGGGTGTTGATGGAAGACATGAAGAGATCCCGCTTGAAGATAATGGGGGCGATTATAAGGGGGCTGCACCAGATAGCCAGAGGCGGTGATGCAGGGTATGAAGGTGACGGCAACATGGCAGCCATTGCGGGGTCGGTGTATAGTAGCGCCCCTTTTTGATGGCCGTATTGAGTGGGGCCCCGTCGCAGACCGGGCCCGCGATGAGGAAGTGAGCGAGATGAATCAATATCTGCTGGTTGCCGGTCTGCTGGGAGAGCTGACTGCCGAGTTGCAACGTCTGGAACGCTGGCAAGCCGACCATCCGGGGAGCGAGGCGCTGGCAAGCGAGCTGCCGTTCTGTGTCGATACCCTGAGTTTCGATCAGTGGCTGCAGTTCGTGCTGATCCCGCGCATGGAGCAGCTGGTGCTGCTGCAGGCACCGCTGCCGACCAGCGTCTCCCTCTATCCCATGGCGAGTGAGGTCTATAAAGAGGAGCTGGCGGAGGTCGAGGCCCTGCTTCGTCTGATCGCCCGTTTCGATCTGCTGCTCTCCGGCAAAGTGGTCGAACAATGATGGACGAGCAGACCCGGACAGCGGATGCCTTGCAGCCGACACTGCTTTATCAGGATGACTGGCTGGTGGCGGTGAACAAACCGTCCGGTCTCCTGGTGCACCGCAGTTGGCTCGACAAGGCCGAGACCCGTTTCGCCATGCAGATGACCCGGGATCTGATCGGGGGTCGTCATGTCTACCCCGTGCACCGACTGGACAGGCCCACTTCGGGTGTGCTGCTGTTTGCTCTCGATCCTGCCGTGGCCCGCACCCTGACCGAGGCCTTTGCTGCCCGTCAGGTCCACAAGGAGTACCTGGCACTGGTGCGGGGATGGGCCCCCGAAGAGGGGCTCATCGACTATCCGCTCAAGGAGCAGCTGGACAAGATTGCCGATGCCTTCAGCGACCCGGATCGCCCCGCCCAGGAGGCGGTGACCGCGTTTCGTCGTCTGCATCAGGTCGAGTTGCCCTTCGCCGTCTCCAAGAAGCATCCCACCAGTCGCTACAGCCTGGTCCGCCTCTTTCCCAAGACGGGGCGCAAGCACCAGCTGCGCCGCCATCTGGATCACCTGTTTCACCCCATCGTTGGTGATACCACCCACGGGGATGGCCGGCACAACCGCTTCTTTCGCGAGCACTACGGGTGCGACCGCCTGCTGTTGATCGCGCACCGTCTGAGCTTCGAGCATCCGGTGCTCAAGGTGCCGATGCGGATCCAGGCGCCCCTGGGCCCCGAGGTGCTGGGTCTGTTCGCCCGTCTGGGCTGGCCTGCCAGCGAGCAAGACTACGGCGCCTGAGCCTCTTTCCATCTGTTGCCTCTGACAGGGCTGTGGCATGCTGTAGCCCAGGTACGTCAGAGGAATGACTTATGGCTCAACGAGATATCGCCTGCGCAATCGCGTGCCCCCGCCCGTTCAGGGGGGCTCTTCCTACCCATCCCGGTCTTGCCGGGCCCAATGTCTGTCCCTGAGGAGTCGCTGATGGCCGAGATCGACATCCTGGTCGGCACCGTCTACGGCTCTGCCATGCTGGTGGCCGAGACCCTCTCTGATCACCTGCAAGCCAATGGCCATGTCTGCCAGATCTTCGATGACGCGGCGCTGACCGACATCGATGCCTCACGCTTTCTGCTCATCGTGACCGCCACCACGGGGCAGGGGGATATACCGCCCAATTTGCAGCCCTTTGCCAGTGCCCTGGCCGATCGTGCTCCTTATATGAAGGGATGGCGCTATGCCCTCATCGCCATGGGAGACAGCAGCTATGAACACTTCTGCGGAGCGGGGCGAACGCTGGATGCCCTGTTGCAGGAGCTGGCTGCCGAGCCACTGGTTGTGCACCTGGAAATCGATGCGACGGTAGAAGATGAGCCTGAAGTGGCAGCGCTGGCCTGGTTGAAAACCTGGGAAAATAGACTGTAGCCAGCCCCTTCTACCCGAGAATAAATTCACCTCCGTGAGTGTGCTGACGGGGGTGTTTTGTTTTTGGGGCGTCACGCCTCAGCCCCCAAATATATCCTCTCTTTCGTCCGGTTATTTTTCTCGCCAATGATGATAACCGGTTGGCCATATTCATCATCACCCACGACAAATTGAAAAATTAAAAGTTCCGCATTGAAAGCGATTTCAGTCATGTTTTTGCTACTGCGACACGGATTTATAACTTAAATCTCGTCGCGAATTAATATTTGAAAGCGCTTTCTTTGGTGTTTATTTTCTTATTTTTGCTCGCTACTGGAGACTTTGGCCAACAAATTTAAGTTTAATGAGCTGTTGTTGCTGTGGTTGTTGGCGGCGTGCGATTTGTCATCGTTTTGTGAATCAGCTCATGTTTGCAGGGAATTTGGGTACATATAATCGACCTCGGTTATCACCAAAACGTTTTTCCGGTGATAAGAACTTGAATATCAGGATCACACTCCTCTCAGCGGGAATAAGGAAAATGAAAATGAAAGCAAAGTGGCTCCCGATCGCTGCAGCAGTAACCGCAGCCCTGGCTTCCCAAGCCGCCTTCGCCGTTGATTTCCACGGCTACTTCCGTTCAGGTGTCGGTGTTTCCGGTGACGGGGACATGGTCAAATACAACGTCAACAAGGTTGGTCGTCTGGGTAACGAAAATGATACCTACGGCGAAGTCCAGCTGGGTCAGGAAGTCTTCAACAAAGATGGCAAGACTTTCTACGTAGACTCCATGTTTGCCATGACCTCCAACGGCTCCAACGACTGGGAAGGCACCTGTAACGACGCAGGTTATGGTAATGATGGCCTGTGTCACGATGGTGAGCAGGGCTCAGACGCCAAATTTGCTTTGCGTCAGTTCAACGTGCAAGCCAAAGGCGTGTTGGGCTTCGCGCCGGAGGCCACCCTGTGGGCCGGTAAGCGTTTCTACCAACGTCACGACATCCACATCTCTGACTTCTACTACTGGAACATCTCCGGTGCCGGCGCCGGTATCGAAGGCATCCAGGCCGGTCCAGGTAAGCTTTCCTTGGCTTGGGTTCGCAACGATAGAACATCCGACTTTGGTGAAGTACGCGATTTGAATGTCAATACGCTGGATGTTCGTTATGCTGGCATCCCGTTGTGGCAAGGTGGTTCTTTGGAGGTTGGTGCCGACTATGCGATTGCCAACCCGACAGAGGAGCAAAAGAATGACGGGCTTAACTACAAAAATGCCCAAGATGGTCTGATGCTAACTACCGAGCTGACTCAGGATGCAATGGGTGGCTTCAACAAGACCGTGCTGCAGTACGGTACCGAAGGTTACTCCAAGACCATGGCCTTCTACGGTGACGGTTCCTGGTACGGTGCCGAGGCCAAAGACGGTGCCGATGGTTACCGCTTCATCAACCACGGCGTCATCCCGTTGGGTAACTCCTGGGAGATGGGCCACCAGCTGGTCTACGGTGTAGGCAACGAGATGTGGGATGGCCACGACAAGACCGAAACCATGTCTGCCGTTATCCGTCCGATGTACAAGTGGGATGACTTCAACAAGACCATCTTCGAAGGTGGTGTGTTCAAGGACAAGACCAGCTACACCAATGGCGCAGCATCTGAGAAAGATGGCGGTTACAAGCTGACCCTGGCGCAGGCCTGGTCTGCCGGCTCCAGCTTCTGGGCGCGTCCGGAAATCCGTGTATTCGCCTCCTATCTGGCTGATACCGAAGCTGACAAGAATGGCAGCAAGAACAGCTTCGAAAGTGGTACCTCCAAAGACACCTACCAAGTTGGTGTTCAAGCGGAAGCCTGGTGGTAAGCGGCTGTTTAAGTTAAGTTAGTCACTGCCCCCTTATGGGGGCAGTTTTGTTTCGCATGATGTGGCAACTGGGTTATGGAGATAAGAAGAATGAAACTGGTAAAGATGTCTATCGCGGCCATGGTTACCGCGCTGCTGGCCGGTTGTTCCGGTAGCATGGTGGTGCCCGTGCAGGAGCACGCCTCCATTCTGAGTAATGCCGATCAGGCCAAGCAGGCGCTCTCCCAGGCAACCAGTTGTTGCACAGGGTTCAACGAATTCAATTATGTCTCCCTGCCGGAAGGCGAGACGCTGCTGGCCATCGACGGCAAGCAGCCCAGTTATCAGTTTGACGAGGGAATGAGCTATTTTGCCGCCTATCGTCTGCCGGCCAATACCGGCAATCTGGCCATCACCCTGGCCTCCCAGGTCAGCAAGACGGTCCTGGTTCCCAAGGTGATCATGCTGGATGCCCAGTTCAAGGTGACCCGTGTGCTGGGTGAGTCGGTCTTCACGTATCAACCCGCCCACCTGCTCGATAATGACAGGATTGAGGGGAGTGTGTTTGTGGATCGCAGCATGCCGGGCAATCCCGCCACTGAAACCTATATGGTGGTCTATGCGCCGGCCGACGAGCTGTCCGGCAGCACCACCATACTGCACCCTGCCAAGGCCTTTGCTCGTGCCAACGGCACGGTCGAGCCGGATATCAAGGACCCTGTGATCCCCCATTCCCCCTGGGGTCTGATACAGATCAAGGTCACGGACATGGCCAAGGGACAAGGCCTGGAAGCCGTGTTCAAGCCGGAATATTCGGACAAGGTAGCGATGAGTCAGGCCAAGCCCGCCACGGCGGCCGTGGCTGCGACGGCTGCGACCACGGCTGCGGTGGCAGAGACCCCCAGCACACCGGCTCCCGCCATGCTGAGCGAGACCGAGAGCTTCTACAACGCCCAGATCGAGAAAGCGGTGAAGGCCGGTGACATCGACAAGGCGATGCAACTCGTGAATGAAGCCGAGCGTGCCGGTTCAACCAAGGCGAAATCGGTCTTTATTGATGCAGTGAAACGTTCACAGAAGAACTAAATATCTCGGTTTATTAAAATCGATATTTATTGGAGGCCTCCCTTGTTGGAGGCCTTTTTAATCGGTAGACTGGATAATATAAATCCGCAATAAGTTACATTCAGTTACAGTGAGTATCGTTGGGTATTATTTGGTTTCTTTGTGATTTATTTTGAAGTGATTTATTTCTTTTTGCGGTGAAGCTATAACAATACGAAATAATATTCAAGATAGTCCCCTCTCTGCTTATTTATTATCTTGTGATCTCTCCTCCAAATTTATTATTCCCTTGTTTCCGACAGAGGCATTTCCACCCCCGCTGGGTTATATTCTGCTGGTCAAAATAAGCAACCCGGAAAACGCACTTGGCGCAGTGACGGATGAAGCATATCGTCATCAATAAACTGCCCTGAGTCGTTGTCGGAAAAAAATCCATTCAGGAGCGCACACATGTTAAAAAATGCTTTCTCTAATCTGCAAAAGGTCGGTAAGGCGCTGATGCTGCCCGTATCGGTCTTGCCCGTTGCAGGTATTCTGCTGGGAGTGGGTGCTGCCCACTTCAGCTGGTTGCCGGAAATCGTCTCCCAACTGATGGAGCAGGCCGGTGGTTCCGTATTCGGCCAGATGGCTCTGCTGTTCGCCGTGGGCGTCGCCCTTGGCTTCACCAATAACGACGGTGTTTCCGGCCTGTCCGCCATCGTCGGCTACGGCATCATGACCGCCACCCTGACTGTGATGGCGCCTGTGATGGGTGTCGAGAAGATCGATACCGGTGTGCTGGGTGGTATCCTCGCGGGTGGCGTGGCTGCTTGGGCGTTCAACCGCTTCTACAAGATCCAGCTGCCAGAGTACCTCGGCTTCTTCGCTGGCAAGCGCGCCGTGCCCATCATCACCGGTTTTGTTTCCATCGGTCTGGGTGTCGTGCTCTCCTTCATCTGGCCGCCGATTGGTGGTGCCATCGGTGCCTTCTCCGACTGGGCTGCCAACCAGAACCCGGTCCTGGCCTTCGGTATCTACGGCGTGGTTGAGCGCTCCCTGATCCCGTTCGGTCTGCACCACATCTGGAACGTGCCGTTCTTCTATCAGGCTGGTACCTGCGTCAACGCCGCCGGTGAAACCGTACACGGCATCATGACCTGCTTCCTGACTGCTGATGACGCTTCCCGTGCTGCCGGCAACGGCTTCGGTCAACTGGCGGGTGGCTACCTGTTCAAGATGTTCGGTCTGCCTGCTGCCGCGTTTGCCATTGCGCACTCCGCCAAGCCGGAAAACCGCGCCAAGATCGTAGGTATCATGGCTTCTGCTGCCCTGACCTCCTTCCTGACCGGTATCACCGAGCCTATCGAATTCTCCTTCCTGTTCGTGGCCCCGGTACTGTACGCCATCCACGCCCTGCTGGCAGGTCTGGCCTATGTCCTGACCAACATGCTGGGTGTCGTTCACGGTCACACCTTCTCCAACGGCTTCATCGACTTCGTGGTGCAATCTCCGCGTGCCGACAACATGCTGCTGCTGGTGGGTCTGGGCCTGGTCTACGCAGTCATCTACTACGTGGTCTTCACCGTGGTCATCCGTGCCATGAACCTGAAAACCCCGGGTCGTGAAGACGAAGCTGCCCAAGAGTCCTCTGCCGGTCAAAGCAAGGACGAGATGTCTGCTGCACTGGTCTCCGCCTTCGGTGGCAAAGAGAACATCGCCTCTCTGGACGCCTGCATCACCCGTCTGCGTGTCGGTGTGAAGGATGTGGCCAAGGTTGACCAGGCTGGTCTGAAGAAGCTGGGTGCCGCCGGTGTGGTGGTGGCTGGTTCCGGTGTACAAGCCATCTTCGGCACCAAGTCCGACAACCTGAAAACTGAAATGGACATCTGGATGAAGAGCAACTGATTGTCGCTCCGATATCCGAGTTCCGAAAAGGGAGGCGCAAGCCTCCCTTTTTGCTGGGTTGCGTTTGGTGGCGGGACATGTGCGGGGGCTTTCCTGGCGGTGCCAGCATGGTGTGACCCAATGAAAAAGGCGCCCCTGGGCGCCTTTGCTGCATCAGACCGGCTTAAAGCTTTTCGAGATCCCGTTCTATCTCGCTGATCTTGTTCTGCACCACCTTTTCCAGATGACGCAAGTCGCGCAGTATCTTCTGCTTGATGTCCGGATCGGCGGAAGGCTGGCCGCCCTGGGTCAGATTGTCCAGCTCATCCACCACGTATTTGAGGTTGGCGTTGATCTCGGTGACATCCTTGTACTCATGGGTCCCCGAGTCGACCAGCATGGTCTTGCGCTGGCGAGGGTATTTGAATTTGACGCTCTTGGCGAAGAATTCACCCTTCTGCTTCTTGAAATAGATCTTGAGGATGTCGTGGTTGGCTTCCTGGCGCAGGGTGTAGCTGTCCACCGAGGTGGGTTCCTGGATCCCCAGGCTCTTGAGATTCTCGTACATCGGGCTTCCTTGGTTTGAAACGATCCTGACCCCTCTATCTTACCCGAGTCCGGACGCCTTGCCTGTGACAGGCGCGCCAAATTCAAGTTGGTGTCAAAAAGGTCTTCTTTAATCAACGAGCCAAGGGGGAGGGGTGAACGCCTTGCCAGCACTGGCATAAGCGGTATCGTCTCATGGGGGTGTGCAGTGCTGGTGGGGCAGGGGGGAGTTGGCGCCCACCCATGAGAGCGGGCATGAAAAAGGGCACCAGAGGTGCCCTTGATGACATCGTCGTGGATTACTCGTCGATGGAGCGCAGCAGGGCGTTGATGCCGACCTTGGCGCGGGTCTTGGCATCCACCTTCTTGACGATGACGGCGGCGTAGAGGCTGTACTTGCCGCACTTGGAGGGCAGGGAGCCGGAAACGACCACGGAGCCGGCCGGGACGCGGCCGTAGTGGATTTCACCGGTTTCGCGGTCATAGATGCGGGTGGACTGGCCGATGAAGACCCCCATGGAGATGACGGAGCCCTCCTCGACGATCACCCCTTCAACCACCTCGGAACGGGCACCGATGAAGCAGTTGTCTTCGATGATGGTCGGGTTGGCCTGCAGTGGCTCCAGTACGCCGCCGATGCCGACGCCGCCGGAGAGGTGCACATTCTTGCCGATCTGGGCGCAGGAGCCCACGGTGGCCCAGGTGTCGACCATGGTGCCTTCATCGACGAAGGCGCCGATGTTGACGTAGGAGGGCATCAGCACGGTGTTCGGGGCGATGAAGGAGCCTTTGCGCGCGGTCGCGGGCGGCACGACGCGTACACCGGCAGCCTTGAACTGCTCTTCGGTGTAGTTGGAGAACTTCAGGGGAACCTTGTCGTAGTACTGGGCATCGTCGCCCTTGATGATGCCGTTGTCGTTGATGCGGAAGGAGAGCAGCACGGCCTTCTTCAGCCACTGGTGGACGACCCACTCGCCGGCAATCTTCTCGGCAACCCGGGCTTTGCCGGAGTCCAGCAGGTCGATGGCTTCCAGAATGGCGGCCTTGGTGGCGGCATCGACGGAGCCGGGGGTGATGGAGTCACGGCGCTCGAAGGCCGCTTCGATGGTCTGTTGCAACTGGGTCATGACAGGTTTCCTTTATAAAATTCTGTTTGTTGTATCACACTTTTCCAATCGTTTTTAAGGGCTCTCGCCGATTTCTTCAGAATCAGGGCGATTTATTGTACTTGAGTGGTCCAACCATTTGTTCTGATTGAGGAATCAATACGTCAAAAAGCCTCTTTCGAGGCTTCATCCGAGCGTGTCAGGCGCTCTCGCCAAGCGGTTCCTGGGGGTTGAGCTGATTGACCAGCCTCTCCTCGAGGGCTTGCTGCTCCTCCGGGTTCAGCGGCTCTCCGGCCAGGGTGGTGAGGCTGAAGAAGTCCTCCACCCGCTCACCGATGGTGGTGATCTTGGCGGCATGGAGGGAGAGGCCGCACTGCTGGAACACGGCACCGATACGGGCCAATAGGCCCGGAGTGTCCAGGGCCGTCAGCTCCAGCAGGGTGTGGCGGTTTTCCCCCTTGTGGGGCAGGAAGACCACCCTGGTCGGCACGCTGAACTGGCGGTGGCGTCTGGACAGGGGCTTGCTGCGCAGCACCAGCTTGCCCGGCTCCTGAAGGGCTTTCTCCAGCGCCTTCTTGATGGTGGCGGTACGGTTGGGGCTGATGGGCTCGCCGTTTGGCTCCAGCACGATGAAGGTATCGAGCACGTAGTCGTTGCGCGAATTCATGATCTGGGCGTCGTGGATGCTGAGGTTCTTCTGATCCAGCGCCGAGGCCACGGTGGCAAAGAGGTTGGGGGTATCGCGACAATAGATGAACACCTCGCTACCGCCCCGTATGGGATGCTTGCCGATGAGCACCAGGGGGGCCGGGTTGTCACCGTGGGCGATGATCTTGCGGCAGTGCCAGGCGATCTGCTCCGGGCTGTGGCGCAGGAAGTAATCGGCCTTGAAGTCGTTCCAGAGGGCTGTGACCGCCTCCTGTGGCACCTCGCGCTGGATCAGGATCTGCCTGGCCTGGCGCTGGTTTTCACGGATCTTGAGGCGCATGTCCGGCGGGTTTTCCAACCCCTGGCGCAGGGCCTTCTGGGTGGCGAAGTAGAGTTCGCGCAGCAGGGTGCCCTTCCAGTCGTTCCACAGACTGTCGTTGGTGGCACAGATGTCGGCTACGGTCAGGCAATAGAGCAGGTCGAGGTGCAATTCATCCCGCACCTTCTGGGCGAAGTCAGTGACCACATCCGGGTCGTAGATGTCGCGGCGCTGGGCGGTGACCGACATCAGCAGATGGTGGCGCACCAGCCAGGCGACCAGTCGGCTCTCGTAGCGATCCAGCCCGTGCAACTGGCAGAACTCCAGCGCATCCACGGCCCCGAGTTCGGAATGATCGCCGCGCCTGCCCTTGGCGATGTCGTGGAAGAGGGCGGCGATGCTGAGCAGCTCGGGCTTGCGCAACTGGGTGAACACCTCGTGGCAGAGCGGGTGAGTCTGGCGGCTGGCCGGATTCGGGAAGCGATGGATGTTCTGCAGCAGCCTGTGGGTATGTTCGTCCACCGTGTAGGCGTGGAACATGTCGAACTGCATCTGGCCGACGATGAGGTTCCACTGGGGCAGGTAGGCCGCGAGGATCCCGTACTTGTGCATCAGGGTGAGCGGCTGGCCGATGCCGTTGGGGTGGCGCAGGAGCGCCATGAAGAGACGGCGACACTCGGGTAGATCTTGCAGCCAGCAGTTGAGGGTGCGTCTGGCCTCGCGCAACTGGCGCAAGGTGGCGGAGTGGATGCCGGCAATCTCCGGGTGCTGGGCTATCTGGTAGAAGAGTCGCAGGATGGCGGCAGGATCCCGGCCGAACAGCTCGGAGTCCACCGCATCGATGAGGCGGCCGCGCAGCTGGAATTCGTCGCTGATGCGGCGCACGTCCATGGCGGTGTTGCCGAGAATGGCCTCGTCAAAGAGTTGCAGCAGCATCTCGTTGAGCTCGGCCACCCGCCGAACCGTCTGGTAGAAGCGCTTCATCATCTGCTCAACCGGGCCGTTGCCTTCCCCCTCGAACCCCAGCATCTGGGCCACGGTGCGCTGGCGGTCGAACAAGAGACGGTTATCCCCCTTGTTGATGGCCATGTGCAGGGCGAAGCGCACCTTCCACAGGAAGTTCTGACAGTCGAGCAGCTCCCGGTACTCGGCCCGGTTGAGAAAACCGTGGCTGGTCATCTCGAACAGGGTGGTGGCGCCGAAGTGGCGGCGGGCGACCCAGGCCAGGGTCTGGATGTCGCGAAGCCCCCCGGGATTGTTCTTGAGATCCGGCTCCAGCTTGTAGGCGGTGCCGAGAAACTGCTGGTGGCGCAGGGCCTGCTCTTCGCGTTTGGCACGAAAGAAGGCTTCGCTCGGCCAGAAGTGCTGGGGCTGGGTGGCCGCCTGCAACTGCTCGAATCCCGCCAGGCGACCCGTGATGTAACGGGCCTCGATGAGGTTGGTGGCAACCGTGATGTCGTTGCGGCCCTGCTCGATGCACTCGGCCACGTTGCGCACCGACTGCCCCACTTCCAGCTTGAGATCCCACAAGAGGGTGATGAACTCGCCGATGCGAAGCCCCAGCACCTCGTCCAGTTCATCTCCTTCATAGAGGATCAGCAGGTCGATATCGGAGTGGGGATGGAGTTCGCCGCGGCCATAGCCGCCTACCGCGATCAGGGTGAGCTCGGTCCTGTCGAAGCCGAACTTGTGCCAGAGCCTGGTCAGCAGCGCGTCCATGTATTCGGAGCGGGTGGCGACCAGTTCGATGATGTTGTCACCGGCGTCGAAGCGCTCGTGCAGCCAGGCGAGAAAGCGGCTCAGGTACTCCTTGCAGTTGTCACGGGTGAGCTGATCGTCTGGGAGCAGATGGGGAGAAAGCAGGCTGGCATCCATGGCATGTCACACTCTCGGTCGGGCCGGGTAAAGAGCAACCCCGGCGCGCGGCCGGGGTTGAATGTCAAACGTGGCGGATAAAACGCTCGATAGTGTCGTCGGGGCGCAGGGTCAGGACCTCGCAGCCATCCTCGGTCACCAGCAGGGTGTGCTCCCATTGGGCGGAGTCGCCGCCGTCCTTGGTGGTGACGGTCCAGCCATCCTTCGGATTGACCTTGCAGTGGTACTTCTTGCTGTTGACCATGGGCTCGATGGTGAAGCACATGCCCGCTTTCAGCTCCAGCTTGCCGCCGTTGCGGTAGTGCAGGATCTGCGGCTCTTCGTGGAACTCGGCACCGATGCCATGGCCGCAGTAGTCGCGTACCACGGAGAAGCCTGCCTGCTCGACGATGGGCTGGATGACGGCGCCGATCTCGGTGATGCACATGCCCGGGCGCACCCGCTTGATGGCGGCATAGAGGCTATCCTGGGCCACCTTGCAGAGCTGGCGACGCAGGGGGGTGGTCTGGCCCACGATGAACATGGCGGAGGTATCGCCGTGATAACCATCCTTGATGACGGTGATATCCAGATTGATGATGTCCCCTTCCCGCAGTTTCTTGTGGTTCGGGATGCCATGGCAGATGACATCGTTCACCGAAGTACAGATGGACTTGGGGAAGCCGTGGTAATTGAGCGGCGCGGGGATGGCCTGCTGCACGTCGACGATGTAGTCGTGGCAGAGGGTATTCAGTTCGTCTGTGGTGACGCCCGCCTTGACGTGGGGGGCGATCATGACCAGCACGTCGGCGGCCAGCTGGCCGGCGACACGCATTTTTTCAATCTCTTCCGGTGTCTTGATTTTAATGGACATGGGATCTCTCTTGGGGCCTGATTGCGCATCCTGCCGATGCCCAACAACCAGGTAATGAAAAATAGATGCGTTTGCAATCAGGGCGAAATTTTATCCCCAACCCCCGTTTACTTCCAGTGTGATCGTCATCGCAACGTCATCAGGCGGTCGCACCATGGTCCGGGATCCATTTTTAGCACCCGGGCTGGTGGTGTCATGACCAAAGTTATGGTATAAAGCGCGCCGGAATGGGGAACTCGTGTCCTCATGCCATCACCCTTACTCAACAACACACACACATCGACACATATGCCGGGGTGCCTTAACGGGTCGGTTATATGGGATGTGTGGAGGCCTAACCCCAATACAGAGGTATAAAATGGCTAAAGTTTCTATGCGCGACATGCTGCAAGCCGGCGTTCACTTCGGTCACCAGACTCGTTACTGGAACCCGAAAATGAAGTCCTACATCTTCGGCGCCCGCAGCAAAGTTCACATCATCAACCTGGAAAAAACCGTTCCGATGTTTGACGATGCCATGAACTTCATCAGCTCCGTAGCTGCCAAGAAAGGCAAGGTACTGTTCGTAGGTACCAAGCGTGCCGCGTCTGAAGCCGTCAAAGAAGCCGCTGAGCGTTGCGACCAGTTCTATGTTAACCACCGCTGGCTGGGCGGCATGCTGACCAACTGGAAAACCGTTCGTCAGTCCATCAAGCGCCTGAAAGATCTGGAAACCCAGAGCGAAGACGGTACCTTCGACAAGCTGACCAAGAAAGAGGCGCTGATGCGTACTCGCGAAATGGAAAAGCTGGAGAAGAGCCTGGGTGGTATCAAGAACATGGGCGGCCTGCCTGACGTTCTGTTCGTTGTCGATGCCGACCACGAGCACATCGCTATCAAAGAAGCCAACAACCTGGGTATCCCGGTAGTTTCCATCGTTGATACCAACTCCAACCCGGACGGCGTTGACTATGTCATCCCGGGTAACGACGACGCTATCCGTGCCGTACAGCTGTACCTGAACGCTGCTGCTGACACCGTTCTGGAAGCCCGCGAGCAGGACATCGTTGTTCAAGCCGAACAAGATGGCTTCGTTGAAGCTGAGTAATTGATAAGGACTGAAAAGCCCTTATTAACCAAGCTGATGTAATTGGTTAGCAGGGGCCCTTGTGGCCCCTGTTTCTTGTCAATTCAAGACCGAGGATACTGGACATGGCAAACATTTCTGCCGCCCTGGTAAAAGAACTGCGCGAGCGCACCGCCGCTGGCATGATGGATTGCAAAAAAGCGCTGGAAGAAGCCAACGGTGATATCGAGTTGGCTATCGAGAACATGCGTAAATCCGGTCAGGCCAAGGCCGCCAAGAAAGCTGGCCGTATCGCCGCTGAAGGTGTGATCTTCGCCCGTACCGAAGGCAACGTTGCCGTCATGATCGAGCTGAACTGCGAGACTGACTTCGTTTCCAAGGATGCCGGTTTCCTGGCCATGGGTCAGAAGATCGTCGAGATCGCTGCTACCCAGAAAATCGCTGACGTTGACGCGCTGAAAGCCGCCGACTTCGGCAACGGCGAGTCCGTCGAGCTGACCATCACCAACCTGATCGCCAAGATCGGTGAGAACATGAACCTGCGTCGCGTGATGCTGGTTGAAGGTGACAACCTGGGCACCTACGTTCACGGCTCCCGCATCGGTGTTATCACCAAGCTGGTTGGCGGTACCGACGAGCTGGCCAAAGATCTGGCCATGCACGTTGCTGCCAACAGCCCGCAATTCGTCAAACCGGAAGACGTGTCTGCCGAAGTCGTTGCCAAAGAGCGCGAAATCCAGATCGACATCGCCATCAACTCCGGCAAGCCGAAAGAGATCGCCGAGAAGATGGTTGAAGGCCGCATGAAGAAGTTCACCGGTGAGGTTTCCCTGACTGGTCAACCGTTCGTGAAAGATCCTTCCATGACCGTTGCCGAGCTGCTGAAGAAAGAAGGCGCTGACGTTGTTTCCTTCACCCGTTTCGAAGTGGGCGAAGGCATCGAGAAGCAAGAGACCGACTTCGCTGCTGAAGTAGCAGCCCAGATCGCGGCCGCTCAGAAGGCCTAATCGAACCGGTTTTTCCGTTTCCCCAGACCGCGACTTATGTCGCGGTCTTTATATGACCAGGAATCAGTGACATGAGTACCAATCCCAAGCCTGCATACAGACGTGTTCTTCTGAAGTTGAGTGGTGAAGCCCTGCAAGGATCCGAGGGTTTCGGCATTGATCCGGCGGTGCTGGAACGGATGGCCCAAGAGATCAAAGAGCTGGTTGAGCTGGGTGTTCAGGTCGGTCTGGTCATCGGTGGCGGCAACCTGTTCCGTGGTGCCGGCCTTGCCAAGGCAGGCATGAATCGCGTGGTGGGTGACCACATGGGCATGCTGGCGACCGTCATGAACGGCCTGGCCATGCGTGATGCCCTGCATCGTGCTTATGTGAATGCCCGCCTGATGTCGGCCATCTCCCTGCAAGGGGTCTGCGACTCCTACAGCTGGGCCGAAGCCATCAGCCAGCTGCGCGCCGGCAAGGTGGTGATCTTCTCTGCCGGTACCGGCAACCCCTTCTTTACCACCGACTCGGCAGCCTGCCTGCGCGGTATCGAGATCGAAGCCGACGTCGTGCTGAAAGCCACCAAGGTCGATGGCGTGTTCACCGATGACCCGGTCAAGAACCCGGATGCCGTGCTCTATCAGGAACTGAGTTATGATGAAGTTCTTGAAAAAGAACTCAAAGTGATGGATCTTGCTGCTTTTACCCTGGCCCGCGACCACGATCTGCCGATCCGGGTGTTCAACATGAACAAACCGGGCGCGCTGCGCCGCGTGATCATGGGTGAGCCGGAAGGTACCCTGATCCACCAGGCCAGCAAGTAAGGCAAGTGTGAGCCCCAGGCTCGCTTGTCCATTACGCCAGTCAACAAGATAGATACGAGCCGCCTGTCGGCTCGTTCGCCAAAAGGAAAACCACTGTGATCAACGAGATTAAAAACGACGCCAAGGACCGCATGGGCAAAAGCGTAGAGTCGCTGAAGACCCAGATGTCCAAGATCCGTACCGGCCGTGCTCACCCGAGCCTGCTCGACGGCATCCAGGTGGAGTATTACGGTGCTGCCACTCCTCTGAAGCAGTTGGCCAACGTGGTGGCAGAAGATGCCCGTACTCTCTCCATCTCCATCTTCGATCGCTCCATGATCCAGGCGGTGGAAAAAGCCATCCTGACCTCCGATCTGGGCCTGAACCCGTCCAGCAACGGCCAGACTCTGCGCGTGCCGCTGCCGCCGCTGACCGAAGAGCGTCGCCGTGATCTGACCAAGATCGTCCGTGCCGAAGCCGAAGGTGCCCGGGTTGCCATTCGCAACATCCGTCGCGATGCCAACGCCGATCTGAAAGCCCTGCTGAAAGAGAAAGAGATCTCCGAAGACGACGACCGTCGCGCCCAGGAAGAGATCCAGAAGCTGACCGATACCTTCATCAAGCTGGTGGATGACGCCCTGGTTGTGAAGGAAAAGGAGCTAATGGAAATCTAAGCCTCCGACAGGTATATTACGAGCGCCGTGTAGTGCCCCTGCACGGCGCTTTTGTCTTTGTGGGAGAAATGAATGTCGCTTTTGGCAGCGCTAGGCGATAGCGCCAGCTCGTCCTTGCCCCGTCACGTCGCCATCATCATGGATGGCAATGGTCGCTGGGCCCAGAACCGCGGCAAGATGCGGGTTTCCGGGCACAAGGCGGGCGTGAAATCCGTGCGTGAGGCCGTGGCCTTTGCCGCCCGTGCCAAGATGGAGGCGCTGACCCTGTTTGCGTTTTCCAGCGAGAACTGGCGCCGTCCGGAAGGGGAAGTAAACGCCCTGATGGAGTTGTTCATGACGGTGCTGGGTCGCGAGGTGAGCAAGTTGCACAGCAACGGCATTCGCCTTCGGGTGATTGGCGACACTGCCCGCTTCAGCGAGCGGCTGCAGGCCAAGATCGCCAAGGCCGAGGCCCTGACCGCCAACAATCAGGGATTGACCCTCAATATCGCCGCCAACTATGGCGGTCAGTGGGACATCGCCCAGGCGGCCCGGACCCTGGCACGGGCCGTGGCGGCGGGTGAACTGGATGCCGAGGCGGTCGATGAGGCGGCATTGGGTCGTCATGTCTGCATGGCTGATCTGCCCCCCGTGGATCTGTTGATCCGCACAGGCGGGGATCATCGCATCAGCAACTTTGTCCTTTGGCAGCTCGCCTATGCCGAACTCTATTTTACCCCGGTCCTGTGGCCCGATTTTGACGAGGCCGAGTTCAGTGGGGCAGTTGCCTCCTTCGTTGCTCGCGAGCGTCGCTTCGGGTGTACGGGTGAACAGATCCGGGAATTGATCGCCGCGCAACAGACCGGCTAAACCCCGCTCCCAAGAGAGAGGTTTCTTTTGCTAAAACAACGAATTATTACCGCATTACTGCTAGTACCCCTGGTGTTGGGGGCGCTGTTTTTTCTGCCGTTGAAATTCTTTGCCCTGCTCGCCGCCCTGGTCTTTCTGCTGGCCAGCCGTGAGTGGAGTGCCTTCGTCACTGCCCAGCCGCAACAGTGGTTGCCGCTGGTGTTCTGTCTGCTGCTGGGGGCCAGCCTGTTCTGGGTGCCCGTGGAGCAACTCTGGATCCCCCAACTGCATCCGCTGGTGATGGGCGTGCTCTGGACTGCCGTCAGCTGGTGGCTGCTGGGGCTGCTGCTGGTGCTGCGCTACCCGCAAAGCGCCAGGCTGTGGCGTGAATCCATCTGGCTCAAATCCCTGTTTGGTCTGGTGACCCTGGTTCCCTTCTTCTGGTCCCTTGTGGCCATTCGCGGTTACAACTTCTATCACGACCCCATGATGGGGGCCTGGATCCTGCTGTTCGTGATGGGACTGGTCTGGGCGGCAGATTCTGGCGCGTATTTTTTCGGCAAGGCGTTCGGCAAACACAAGCTGGCGCCGGCCGTGAGCCCGGGTAAAACCATCGAAGGCATGCTGGGTGGGCTGTTTACCGCCAGCCTGCTGGCCATCGGCGTGACCTGGTTCATGGGCTTCGTGCCTGCCAAGATGGGCACCGTGCTGCTCTGTTCCCTGCTGGCGGTGCTGGCCTCCGTGCTCGGCGATCTGGCCGAGAGCATGTTCAAGCGGGAAGCCGGCATCAAGGATTCCGGCACCCTGTTGCCGGGTCATGGGGGCATTCTCGATCGCATCGACAGCCTGACGGCGGCGCTGCCCGTCTTCCTGCTCAGCTACCTGTTGCTCGGTCCGGAGTTTTGATGTTTCGCGCACTGATGATCCCGGGAGCGTCCCGCTCCATCAGTCTGTTACCCAATCAGGAGTCTTGATGCAAAACCTGGTGATCCTGGGAGCGTCAGGCTCCATCGGTCAGAGCACCCTCAAGGTACTGCGCCACAACCCCGGGCGCTGGCAGGTGCTGGCGCTGACCGCTGCCCGCAGCGTGGACGCCATGCTGCGCGACTGTCTCGAATTCTCCCCCCGGTTCGCTGTCATGGTGGACGAAGGCGCCGCCAGTGATCTGGCGGGTCGGCTCAAGGCTCACGGCAGCACCACCCGGGTGTTGTCCGGTCAGGCAGCCCTGTGCGACGTGGCTGCTCACCCCGATGCCCACAGCGTGATGGCGGCCATTGTCGGTGCGGCGGGTCTGGCACCCACCATGGCTGCCGTGCGCGCCGGCAAGCGCATTCTGCTGGCCAACAAGGAGGCGCTGGTGATGTCCGGAGCCTTCTTCATGGAGGCGGTGCGCGAGCACGGCGCCGAGCTGCTGCCCATCGACAGCGAACACAACGCCATCTTCCAGTGCCTGCCGGTCGACGTGCAGCGCCAGCCCGGTTTCTGCGATCTGGCCGGGGCGGGGATCAGCAAGATCCTGCTGACCGGCTCCGGTGGACCTTTCCGCTATGCCGATGTGGGTGAACTGCACCATGTCACTCCGGCGCAAGCCATTGCCCATCCCAACTGGTCCATGGGGGCCAAGATCTCGGTGGACTCCGCCACCATGATGAACAAGGGGCTGGAGTACATCGAGGCGCGCTGGCTGTTCAACGCGGCGCCCGAGCAGATCCAGGTGGTGATCCACCCCCAGTCCGTCATTCACTCCATGGTGCAGTACAAGGATGGCTCCGTGCTGGCCCAGCTCGGCAACCCGGACATGTGTACTCCCATTGCCCACGCTCTGGCCTATCCGGAACGGATCGAGTCCGGTGTGGAACCTTTGGATTTCTTCAGTGTCGGAGAGTTCAGCTTTATCCGGCCCGACTATGAGCGCTATCCCTGTCTGGCGCTGGCCATGAGGGCGTGCCAGCAGGGGCAGGGGGCGACCACCTCCCTCAATGCCGCCAACGAGGAGGCCGTCGCGGCTTTTCTTGCAGAGCGGATCGGATTTATGGATATTGCCAGAGTCAACGAATCCGTCATGGCCGAGCTGGGCAGCAGTGCCGCTGGCTCTCTGGCGGATCTCATCGCCCTGGACGGTACGGCCCGAGCCCGTGCCCAGCAACTGATAAAGGAGCTTGCCGTATGAACGGACTGTGGTGGCAGCCAGCCCCTCTCCATGCTCTCGAGCGCAGGACTGGACATGACCGCGAGGTACGCGGCTGATGGGCGGGCTTCTGTGGAATATCGGCGCCTTCATCGTGGCCCTCGGGCTGCTGGTGGCGGTGCATGAATTTGGCCACTTCTGGGTGGCTCGTCGTTGCGGCGTCAAGGTGGAGCGCTTCTCCATCGGCTTTGGCAAGGCCATCTGGCGTCGCCTTGGCAAGGATGGCACCGAATACGTGCTGGCCCTGATCCCCCTTGGCGGCTACGTCAAGATGCTGGATGGCCGGGTCGACGAACTCAAGCCGGGGGAGGAGGCGCAGGCCTTCAACCACAAGAGCGTCTGGGCCCGGATGGCCATCGTCGCGGCCGGCCCCATGGCGAACTTCGTGTTCGCCCTGTTCGCCTTCTGGCTGATGTTCATGATAGGGGTGCCGAGCGTCAAACCCGTGGTGGGCGAGGTGCGTCCTGCCTCCATCGTGGCAGAGGCCGGCATCCTGCCAGGCATGGAGATCGTCGGCGTCGGCGGCGAGGAGACCGGTGACTGGGAGAGCGTCACCTATGCCCTCATCAGCCACCTTGGTGATGACTCGGTGCAGCTCAAGCTCAAGGCGGCCAACACCAGCTATGCAGTGGACAAGACCCTGCAGCTGGCCGGCTGGAAATTCGATCCGGACAAAGAGTCACCCATCGGGAGCCTCGGGATAGTGCCCCTCGGTGGCAAGGTGCTGCCCGTGGTGGAGGCCGTGGTGCCGTCGAGCGCCAGCGAGAAGGCTGGCCTTCAGATAGGGGATCGCATCAAGGGGGTCGATGGAGAGGCCATCACCGAATGGGCCCAGTTTGTCGAGCGTGTCCAGCAGTCACCGGCGCAGCCGCTGCAGGTGACGGTGGAGCGCGGGGGCAGCGAGATGACCCTGACCCTGACCCCGGACGGAAAGAAAGTGAAGGGCCAGCTGGTCGGTTTTGTGGGCTTGTCGCCGCAACTGGTTCCATTACCGGATGAGTATCGAACTCTGTTACAGTATGGGCCTTTGCAAGCCCTGTGGCATGGGGTCCAGAAGACCTGGAGCCTGATCACCCTGACCTTCGACATGATAGGCAAGCTGATCGGTGGCATCGTCTCTTTGGACAACCTGAGCGGCCCCATCTCCATCGCCAAGGGGGCCGGCAGCAGCGCCGATTACGGGTTGGTCTATTTCCTCGGATTCCTGGCGCTCATCAGCGTCAACCTGGGGATCATCAACCTGTTCCCCCTGCCGGTGCTCGATGGTGGCCATCTGGTCTATTTCCTCATCGAGGCGATCACCGGCAAGCCGGTATCGGAAAAAATTCAGGAAGTTGGGTTCAGGATAGGCGCCGCCATTCTGATGTTACTGATGGGCATTGCGCTGTTTAATGATTTCGCTCGCCTCTGAGGCCAGAGCATCAACAAGGACACATAAGAACAAAATGGCTGTTAAAAAAGCATTGGTGTTGAGTTGCCTGCTGGGGGCCAGCTTCCTGGCTCAGGCTGCCCCGGCCTCTTTTGTGGTGCAAGACATTCAGGTCGAGGGCCTGCAGCGGGTGACCCTGGGTGCCGCCCTGTTGAATCTGCCGGTGCGGGTCGGTGATTCCGTCGACTCCGTGTCCTTGGCGAACGCCATCAAGAAGCTCTATGCCTCCGGGAACTTCGAGGACGTCAAGGTCTATCGCGACGGTCAGGTGCTGCAAGTGGTGGTCAAGGAGCGCCCGACCATCTCCAGCATCGAGTTCTCCGGCAACAAGGACATCAAGGAAGAGCAACTGACCCAGAGCCTGGAATCCTCCGGGATCCGCGTAGGTGATCCGCTGGATCGCACCGTGCTGAGCTCCCTCGAGAAAGGGCTGGAAGATTTCTACTACGGCGTGGGCAAGTACTCCGCCAAGGTCAAGGCCATCGTCACCCCGCTGCCGCGCAACCGGGTCGACCTCAAGTTCACCTTCGTGGAAGGGGAAGCGGCCAAGATCCAGCAGATCAACATCGTCGGCAACAACGTCTTCCCGGAAGAGAAGCTGCTGGCCCAGCTCTCCCTCAAGGACGACGTGCCCTGGTGGAACTTCACCGGCGATCAGCGCTACCAGAAGCAGAAGCTGGCCGGTGACATCGAAGTGCTGCGCTCCTATTACATGGACCGCGGCTACATCCGCTTCACCCAGGAGTCCACCCAGGTCTCCATGACCCCGGACAAGAAGGGCGTTTACGTCACCCTCAACGTCAAGGAAGGGGAGCAGTACAAGGTTTCCGGCATCCAGCTCAAGGGCGACCTCATCGACCGCGGCGGCGAAATGAAGGGCCTCATCCCCATCGAGGCGGGCAGCGTCTACTCCGCCAGCCAGGTAACCCATACCGAAGAGGTGCTCTCCAAGTTCCTCGGCCGTTACGGCTACGCCTATCCGAAAGTGGTCACCTTCCCCCAGATCAACGACCAGACCAAGGAAGTGGAGCTCATCGTCAACGTGGAGCCGGGTCCCCGGGTCTATGTGCGCAACATCAACTTCAGCGGCAACGTCACCACCAAGGACGAAGTGCTGCGTCGCGAGATGCGCCAGATGGAGGGCACCTGGCTCTCCTCCGACAACGTCGAGCAGTCCAAGACCCGTCTCAACCGCCTCGGCTTCTTCGAGACCGCGGAAGTGGACACCAAGCGGGTGCCGGGCAGCGATGACCAGGTCGATCTGGACTTCAAGGTCAAGGAGCAGCCGGCGGGGTCCATCAACGCCGGTATCGGCTACGGCACCGAGTCGGGTCTGAGCCTGCAGGCGGGTCTGCAGCAGGACAACTTCATGGGGACCGGTAAGAAGATCGGCATCAACGCCAGCACCAACGACTACTCCAAGAGCGTCGACCTGAGCTATAACGACCCCTACTTCACCGTGGACGGGGTGAGCCTGGGCGGCCGTCTCTACTACAACAAGTTCAGTGCGGCCGACGCCAACATCGTGGACTACGAGAACACCACCGTCGGTTTCCGTCTCTCCAGCGGCTTCCCGGTCAACGAGAACAACCGTCTCGACTTCAGCCTGGGCTACGAGAACAACAAACTGTCCCAGCCCAACCCCTATGTACAGGTGGACGAGTTCTGGAAGGTCTACAGCGGCAATCTGGATGGCGACAACCGCATGGTGTTCAACACCGTGGACGTCACCGCCGGCTGGACCCGCTCCACCCTCAACAAGGGTCAGTTCCCGACTGCGGGTGACCGCCAGCGGGTGAACGCCAAGGTGACGGTGCCCGGCATGGATCTGCAGTACTTCAAGCTCAACGCCGAAGATGCCCACTACTTCCCGTTTGATGCCGATCACAAGTGGGTCATGCTGGCCAAGGCCCGGGCCTCCTACGGCGATGGCTACGGCACCAATGGCGACTACGAGCACGTCCTGCCGTTCTTCGAGAACTACTACGCCGGTGGCTTCGACACCCTGCGTGGTTTCAAGAGCAATACAGTCGGTCCGAAGGCGCTCTACTACTACAACCTGGGCGGCAACGACGTCATCCAGGGCACCGACAGCTCGGTCGGGGGCAACGCCCTGGCGGTGGCCTCGCTGGAAATGATCGTGCCGACGCCCTTTGCCTCCGAGACCTATCAGCCCCAGCTGCGGACCAGCTTCTTCATCGACGCCGGTTCCGTGTGGGATACCCACTTCGACTACAGCCAGTATCAGAACCGTTGCTTCAGTGGTTGCAACTATCTGATGGACTACTCCGACCCGAGCAACATCCGGATGTCGACCGGCCTGTCGCTGCAGTGGCTCTCTCCCATGGGCCCGCTGGTGTTCGTGCTGGCAAGACCAATCAAGAAATACGAAGGGGACGACACCGAAGTCTTCTCCTTCAACATCGGCCGTACCTTCTAAGGGGAGCGGACGCCCCCCCGCCATGGCGGGGGGGAAGCATGATGGGTCGCGCGTTTGCGTGCCTCACCAGGTAACAAGACGATCTCGTGGATCGCTTGCACAATCAGGTAAATCAGGTAGCCCTCGACCGAGGGACCAAGGAGTAAGTGTGAATAAAGCGTTGAAAGTAGCTGGTTTGAGCTTTGCACTGATGGCTGCCGGCATGGGTTCTGCCTTCGCTGAGACCAAGATTGCCGTGGTCGACATGGGCGAAGTCTTCCAAAAGCTGCCCCAGCGTGAAGCCGTTGCCAAGAAGCTGAAAGGCGAGTTCGAACCGCGCATGCGTGAACTGCAGAAGCTGGAGTCCGACGGTCAGGCACTGGTCGAGAAGTTCAAGAAGGACGAAGCCTTCATGAGCGCCGAGCAGAAGAAGCAGAGCCAGGAGAAGCTGGCCAAGCTGCAGATGGAGTTCAACCAGAAGCGTCAGGCGTTTGAACAGGACAACGGTCGCCGTCAGTCCGAAGAGCGCAACAAGATCCTGACCAAGGTGCAGGCTGCCATCGACGCCATCGCCAAGAGCAATGGCTACGATCTGGTGCTGGAGCGCAACGCCGCCCCGTATGCAGCCAGCAAGCTGGACATCTCCGGCCAGGTTATTTCTCAGGTTAGCAAGAGCAACTAATTGATGGCATTCACTCTCGCACAGCTGGCCCAGCAACTGGGGGCCGAGGTCCATGGGGATGGGACCCGGGAAATTCGCAAGGTCGCGACACTGGAAAAAGCCGGGGAGGGGGAGATAGCCTTCCTGTCCAACAAGAAGTACCGGCATTTTCTGGAGCAGAGCAAGGCCACTGCCGTGCTCATCACCGAGGCAGACCTGCCGTTTTGCCCCACCAACGCCCTGGTGCTCAAGGACCCCTACGTGGGCTTTGCACGGGTTGCCCAACTGCTGGACACCACCCCGCAGCCGGCCATGGATATTCATCCGAGCGCCGTCATCGCGGCGGACGTGCAACTGGGCGAGAGAGTGGCCATCGGTGCCAATGCGGTGATCGAATCCGGCGTCGTGCTGGGTGACGATGTGCGCATCGGCCCGGGCTGTTTCGTTGGCAAGGATACCCGACTGGGAGCGCGCTCCCGGTTGTGGGCCAACGTCACCCTCTATCACAACGTGACCCTGGGCACGGACTGTCTGGTACAGGCCGGCACCGTGATCGGGGCAGACGGTTTCGGTTATGCCAACGAGCGTGGCGAGTGGATCAAGATCCCCCAGCTCGGTGGCGTGACCATCGGCAACCGGGTCGAGATCGGTGCCTGCACCACCATCGACCGCGGTGCGCTGGAAGATACCCGCATCGCTGACAACGTCATCATCGACAACCAGTGCCAGATCGCCCACAACGTCGAGATCGGCTACGGCACTGCCGTGGCGGGCTCCACCGTGATGGCCGGTAGTCTCAAGGTCGGCAAATACTGTATCATTGGTGGTGCCTCCGTCTTTAACGGGCACATGGAGATCTGCGACCAGGCCACCGTCACCGGCATGGCCATGGTGATGCGTCCCATCACCGAGCCCGGTATCTACTCTTCCGGCATCCCCCTGCAAACCAATAAAGAGTGGCGCAAGACCGCCGCCCGGGTGATGCGTATCGAAGAGATGCACAAGCGGTTGAGCAAGCTTGAGAAAAAGCTGGATCAAGAATAATCACGATTGGTATAGGGTACTGTTTTGACTACTGAAAAGAAGAGCCTGGGCATCCAGGAAATCATGGATCTGCTGCCCCACCGTTATCCCTTCCTGATGGTGGACAAGGTGGAAAACTACGAGATCAGCGATGAGCGCAAGACCCTGCGCGCCATCAAGAACGTCTCGTTCAACGAGCCGATCTTCCAGGGCCACTTCCCGGCCAAGCCGGTCTTCCCCGGCGTGCTGATCCTGGAAGCCATGGCCCAGGCCACCGGTATCCTGGCCTTCACCATGGTGGGCAAGCCGTCACCCAACGAGCTTTATTACTTTGCCTCCATCGACAACGCCCGCTTCAAGCGCCCGGTGGGCCCCGGCGATCAGCTGGTGCTGGATGTGGAGTTCCTGAAGGAGCGTCGCGGCATCGCCAAGTTCACCGGTGTCGCCACCGTCGACGGTGAAGTGGTCTGTACTGCCGAACTGATGTGCGCCAAGCGCGAGGTATAACCGTGATCGATCAGACTGCCATCATCCACGACACCGCCATCGTCCATGAGTCTGCCGTCATCGGCAAAGGGGTTGAAATCGGCCCCTTCACCGTCATCGGTGCCGAGGTGGAAATCGGTGACAACACCTGGGTGAGCTCCCACGTGGTGATCAAGGGCCCGACCAAGATCGGTCGCGGCAACAAGATCTTCCAGCACACCTCCATCGGTGAGGATTGCCAGGACAAGAAGTACGCCGGTGAGCGCACCTTCCTCGAGATCGGCGACAACAACGTGTTTCGCGAGAACTGCACCGTGCACCGCGGCACCACCCAGGACCAGAGCCTGACCAAGGTGGGTAGCGGCAACCTGTTCATGGTCAACGTTCACGTGGCCCACGACTGCATCATCGGTGACAACTGCATCTTCGCCAACAACGCCACCCTGGCGGGCCATGTGCACATCGGTGACTTCGTGATCTTCGGCGGTCTGTCTGCCATTCACCAATTCGGCCGCGTCGGCTCCCACGCCTTCGTCGGCGGCTGCGCTGCCCTGAACAAGGACGTGCCGCCCTACGTGATGGCCGCCGGCAACTACGCCAAGCCGTTCGGGGTCAACTCCGAAGGCCTGCGTCGTCGTGGCTTCAGCGCCGAGGCGATCTCTGCCGTCAAGCGCGCCTACAAGGAGATCTTCCGCTCCGGCAAGACCATTGAAGAGGTGTTGCCCGTGCTGAGCGAGATGGCCCAGAGCGAACCGGCCATCCAGCTCTATGTGGATTTCCTCAAGGACAACGAGCGCGGGATCATCCGTGCCTGATCCCATTCGCATCGGCATCGTCGCCGGAGAGACCTCCGGCGACATCCTGGCCGCAGGGCTGGTGCGCGAACTGCAAGCCCGCTACCCGGATGCGCAGTTCGAAGGGATCGCCGGGCCGCGGATGCAGGCTCTCGGCGTGAAGGCGCTGTTCGAGATGGAGGAGCTCTCCGTCATGGGCATCACCGAGGTGCTGGGCCGTCTGCCCCGCATCCTCCAGGTGCGCCGCGAACTGCTGCGCCACTTCATCGCCAATCCCCCCGACATCTTCGTCGGTGTGGATGCACCGGATTTCAATATCGGGGTGGAGCTGAAACTGCGCCGCGCCGGTATCAAGACGGTCCACTATGTCAGCCCCTCCGTCTGGGCCTGGCGTCAGGGCCGCATTCACAAGATCAAGGCCGCCACCGACATGGTGCTCGCCTTCCTGCCATTCGAGAAAGCCTTCTACGACCGTTTCGATGCCCCCTGTCGCTTCGTCGGCCACACCATGGCGGACGACATTCCGCTGGTGCCGGATCAAGGGGCGGTGCGCGAGGCCCTCGGCATCGATCCCGCCCGTCGCTGGCTGGCGGTGCTGCCGGGGAGTCGCACGGCGGAAGTGGGTTTCATGGCGCCGGTCTTCCTCGAGGCGTGCAAGCACCTGACGGTGCACAACCCGGATCTCGGTTTCATCGTGCCTCTGGTCAACCAGAAACGGCGCGAGCAGTTCCTCGCCATCAAGGCCGAGGTGGCCCCGGAGCTCGACATGGTGCTGCTGGACGGTCAGGGCCGCGAGGCCATGATTGCCGCCGACGTGGTGATGCTCGCCTCCGGCACCGCGGCCCTCGAGGCCATGCTGGTGAAAAAGCCCATGGTGGTGGGTTACAAGCTCAAACCCTTCAGCTACTTGCTGGCCCAGTGGCTGGTGAAGACGGATTATGTCTCCCTGCCGAACCTGCTGGCGGACAAGATGCTGGTGCCCGAGCTCATCCAGCACGAGTGCACCCCGGCCAACCTGGTGGAAGAGGTGAGCAAGCTGCTGGACCATGACAACAGCGAGCTCATCGCCACCTTCACCCGGTTGCACGAGAAGATCCGCTGCAATGCGGATGTGCAGGCAGCGGAAGCGGTTGCCGCGCTGCTGGAACGCTAGTGGGCTCTGCCTGTGTGTCAGGCGTGATGTTGTGCTGATACTGGCCCTGCGGGGCCGGTTTTGATTCAAGGCTATGAGATGACGATCGATATTCCCGAAGACAAGCTGATTGCCGGGGTGGACGAGGTGGGTCGCGGCCCCCTGGTGGGTGACGTGGTCACCGCCGCGGTGATCCTGGATCCTGCCAATCCCATCCTTGGCATCGCCGATTCCAAGAAGCTCTCCGAGAAGAAGCGGCTCGCCCTGTTTGGCGAGATCAAAGAGAAGGCGCTGGCCTATGCCATCGGCCGCGCCAGCCCGGCGGAAATCGACGAGCTCAACATCCTGCACGCCACCATGCTGGCGATGCAGCGCGCCGTGGCGGGGCTCAAGGTGACGCCCGAGCTGGTCTTCATCGACGGCAACCGCTGCCCCAGATTGTCGATGGAGGCCCGCGCCGTGGTCAAGGGTGACAGCCTGGTGGCCGCCATCAGCGCCGCCTCCATCCTCGCCAAGGTGACCCGGGACGCCGAGATGACCGAGCTGGACAGCCGCCATCCCGAGTACGGTTTCGCCCGCCACAAGGGCTACCCGACGGCGGAGCACCTCGCCATTCTGGCCGAACGTGGCCCGCTGCCCGAATACCGTCAGAGCTTCAAGCCGGTGCGCCGCGCCCTGGGGATCGAATAACCGATGCCGATCTGTCTGAACGATTTCTGCTTGCGCAATGAGAGGGCGTGACCATGGCTGATCCCCGTTTCATCCACCTGAGGGTGCACTCCGACTTTTCCATGGTCGACGGCCTGCAGAAGATCGGTCCCATCGTCTCCGCTGCCGCCGCCAACAACATGCCGGCCCTGGCCCTGACGGACCAGATGAACATGTGCGGCCTGGTGCGCTTCTACGGCTCTGCCCACGGCAAGGGGATCAAGCCCCTGGTCGGGGCGGATTTCTGGGTGCAGAGCGACGAGCTTGGGGACGAGCAGTTCCGCCTCACCCTGCTCGCCATGGACAACGACGGCTACCAGAACATCACCCTGCTCATCTCCCGCGGCTATCAGCGCGGTCATGTGCAGGGGCGTCCGGTCATCGACAAGGCCTGGCTTGGCGAACATGCCAAGGGGGTGATCGTCCTCTCCGGCGGGCGCGAGGGGGATGTGGGCAAGTTCCTGCTCAAGGGCAACCGTCAGATGGTGGAGCATTGCCTCGCCTTCTACCAGACCCACTTCCCGGATGCCTACTACCTGGAGCTGCTGCGTACCGGCCGCCCGGACGAGGAGGTCTACCTGCACATGGCGGTGGCCATTGCCACCGAGTTCGAACTGCCGGTGGTGGCCACCAACGAGGTGGTGTTCCTCACCGCCGATGACTTCGACGCCCACGAGATCCGGGTCGCCATCCACGACGGCTACACCCTGATGGACAAGCGCCGACCGCGCCGCTACAGCCCCCAGCAGTACCTGCGCAGTCAGGAGGAGATGGCGGAGCTGTTTGCCGACATCCCGGAAGCCCTGGAAAACACGGTGGAGATCGCCAAGCGCTGCAACGTGACGGTGCGCCTTGGCGAGTATTTCCTGCCCAACTTCCCCACCGGCGACATGACCACCGAAGACTTCCTGGTCATGAAGTCGAAGGAAGGGCTGGAGGAGCGGCTGGCCTTCCTGTTCCCGGATCCGGCGGTGCGGGCCGAGCGCCGTCCCGAGTATGACGAGCGCCTCGACATCGAGCTCAAAGTGATCAACCAGATGGGCTTCCCGGGTTACTTCCTCATCGTGATGGAGTTTATCCAGTGGTCCAAGGACAACGGCATTCCCGTCGGTCCGGGCCGGGGCTCGGGGGCGGGGTCGCTGGTGGCCTACGCCCTCAAGATCACCGATCTCGATCCGCTGGAATTTGACCTGCTGTTCGAACGTTTCCTGAACCCCGAGCGGGTCTCCATGCCCGACTTCGACGTCGACTTCTGCATGGACAGGCGCGACGAGGTGATCGATCACGTCTCCGAGATGTACGGTCGGGAGGCGGTATCCCAGATCATCACCTTCGGCAGCATGGCGGCCAAGGCGGTAGTGCGGGACGTCGGCCGGGTGCTGGGCCACGCCTACGGCTTTGTCGATCGCATCTCCAAGCTGATCCCGCCCGACCCCGGCATGACCCTCGCCAAGGCGTTCGAAGCCGAGCCCAAGTTGCCGGAGCTCTACGAGCAGGACGAGGAGGTCAAGGACCTCATCGACATGGCCCGCCGCCTGGAAGGGGTGGTGCGCAACGCCGGCAAGCACGCCGGTGGCGTGGTGATCGCGCCCACCAAGATCACCGACTTCGCGCCGCTCTATTGCGACGACGAGGGGCATCACCCGGTCACCCAGTTCGACAAGAACGACGTGGAGTACGCCGGGCTGGTGAAGTTCGACTTCCTGGGGCTGCGAACGCTCACCATCATCGATTGGGCCCTTGGCATGATAAACCCCCGTCTTGCCAAAGAGGGCAAGCCGCCGGTGGACATCGCCGCCATCCCCATCGATGACAAGAAGTCGTTCGCCCTCTTGCAGCGCTTCGAGACCACGGCGGTGTTCCAGCTCGAATCCCGCGGCATGAAGGACCTCATCAAGCGGCTGCAGCCCGACTGCTTCGAAGACATGATCGCGCTGGTGGCCCTGTTCCGTCCGGGCCCGCTCCAATCGGGCATGGTGGACAACTTCATCGAGCGCAAGCACGGCAAGGAGGCCATCTCCTACCCGGACGAGAAGTGGCAGCACGAAAGCCTCAAACCCATACTCGAGCCCACCTACGGCATCATCCTCTACCAGGAGCAGGTGATGCAGATCGCCCAGACCCTGGCGGGGTATACCCTGGGTGGCGCGGACATGCTGCGCCGGGCCATGGGCAAGAAAAAACCCGAAGAGATGGCCAAGCAGCGGGCGGGCTTCGAGGAGGGGGCGGTCAAGAACGGCGTCGACGGCGAACTGGCGATGAAGATCTTCGATCTGGTGGAGAAGTTTGCGGGCTACGGCTTCAACAAGTCCCACTCCGCTGCCTATGCGCTGGTCTCTTACCAGACCCTCTGGCTCAAGACCCATTTCCCGGCGGAGTTCATGGCGGCGGTGATGACCGCGGACATGGACAACACCGACAAGATAGTGACCCTGGTGGACGAGTGTCAGCGCATGGGGCTGACCGTGATCCCGCCGGACGTCAACACCGGTCGCTACCGCTTCAGCGTCAACGAGGACGGCCACATCGTCTACGGCATCGGCGCGGTGAAGGGGGTAGGGGAAGGGCCCATCGAGGCGATCCTGGACGCGCGGGATCGGGACGGTCCGTTCCGCGACCTGTTCGATTTCTGCAACCGGGTCGACATCAAGAAGCTCAACAAGCGGGTGATGGAGAAGCTCATCCTCTCCGGCGCCATGGACAGGCTCGGCCCCCACCGCGCCGCCCTGATGGCGACCCTGGAGGAGGCGATGCGCGCCGCCGAGCAGCACGCCAAGGCCCAGGCGGTGGGGCAGGTCGACATGTTCGGTGTGCTCACCGAAGAGATCGACGACGTCAAGAAGGCGTTCGCCAACGTGCCGCACTGGCCTGACAAGGTGTGGCTGGAAGGGGAACGCGAGACCCTCGGGCTCTACCTCACCGGTCACCCCATCAACCAGTACAGCAGCGAGCTGCGGCGCTACACCTCGGGCCGACTGTGCGATCTGCATCCCACCTCCCGGGATACGGTGACCACGGCGGCGGGGTTGGTGATCGCGGCGCGCAGCATGGTGACCAAGCGCGGCAACAAGATGGGGATCTTCACCCTGGACGACAGATCCGGCCGTCTGGATGTGACCCTTTTCAGTGAAGCGCTGGAAAAATACGAAGAATTGATGCAAAAAGACCGTATTTTAGTGGTTTCTGGACAGGTCAGCTTTGATGACTTCTCCGGTGGCCTTAAAATGTCGGCCCGCGAGTTGCTGGATATCAACGATGCGAGGGAGCGTTTTGCCAGGGCAATCCGCATCTCCCTCGATGAACAACGCATTGACGAGCGCTTTTTCCCGCGTTTGTGCGAGATTTTGGAGCCCGCCCGTGCCGGAGTCTGTCCGGTTCAGGTAAACTATCGTCGCCCCGGTTCCCGGGTGCGATTGACGCTCGGTACCGAGTGGCGGGTGACGCCCACCGATCAACTGATAGATGACTTGCGAGTCCTGCTTGGACGAGAGCGGGTTGAATTGGTTTTTGATTAGAGGATCTATTGTCCCTATGAGTCTTTTTCTGGATTTTGAACAGCCGATCGCCGAGTTGCAGGCACAGATCGATGAACTGCGCCATGTGAGCGAGCACAACAGTGCCGTGGATCTCAGCGAAGACATTCGCCGGCTGGAGAAGAAAAACGAAGAGCTGACCAAGAAGATCTTCGGCGATCTGGGGGCCTGGCAGGTATCCCAGATGGCACGTCATCCCCAGCGCCCCTACACCCTCGACTACATCGAGCAGATCTTCACCGATTTCGACGAGCTGGCCGGGGATCGCGCCTATGCCGATGACAAGGCCATCGTCGGCGGCATCGCCCGTCTCGACGGCGAGCCCGTGATGATCATCGGTCACCAGAAGGGTCGCGAGACCAAGGAGAAGATCAAGCGCAACTTCGGCATGCCGCGCCCGGAAGGGTACCGCAAGGCCCTGCGCCTGATGGAGATGGCCGAGCGCTTCAAGATGCCGATCATCACCTTCATCGACACCCCGGGTGCCTACCCCGGCGTGGGTGCCGAGGAGCGTGGCCAGTCAGAAGCCATCGCCCGCAACCTGAAAGTCATGGCCGGCCTGACCGTGCCGGTGGTCTGCACCGTGATCGGTGAAGGCGGCTCCGGCGGCGCCCTCGCCATCGGCGTGGGCGATCGGGTCAACATGCTGCAGTACTCCACCTACTCCGTCATCTCCCCGGAAGGGTGCGCCTCCATCCTCTGGAAGAGCGCCGAGAAGGCCTCGGTGGCAGCGGATGCCATGGGCATCACCGCCCAGCGCCTGAAGGAGCTGAAGCTCATCGACAACATCGTCGAGGAGCCCCTCGGCGGTGCCCACCGCGACGTGGAGAAGATGGCCAAGTACCTGAAAGCGCGCATCAAGCAGGATCTGGATGCCCTGCGCCCCCTCGACAGCGAGCAACTGCTGGAGCAGCGCTACCAGCGTCTGCTGGGTTACGGCTACTGCTGATCTGCCGCTTCCAATAAAAAGTCCCCGCATGCGGGGACTTTTTTTATGGGCGACGTTTGTGGGGGACGCCGGGGGCGGGTCTCAGGGGGCGGTCAGCGCCCGTTGCATACGGACGGAAGCACGCCCTCCGGCAGGGCTCAGGGCCCGCCACTCCCGCCACAGCAGCCAGCACAGGGGGGGCGTCAGCAGCAGCACGGTGGCGGGCTGTGCCATCAAGACCCCGTCGCGCCCCCACCAGAGGGGCAGCAGGAAGATGAGGGGCAGCAGCAGCACCGTCTTGGCCACGGAGATGACGAGGGCCTGGCGGGTGCGGGCCATGGCCTGCAACAGCACGATGCCGAACATGACGATCCCCTCCAGGGGCAGGGCAGCGAGGTTGAGGGTCAGACTGCTGATGGCGGCGGCGAGCAGCTCTGCGTCCTGATCACCGGTGTAGAGCATGGCGACCGGCTGCGGCAGCAGCTGGACAATCAGCCAGACCCCCAGGCCATAGACCAGGGTGATCTTGAGCCCCATCGCCATCAGGAACTGGAGGTCGCGATGGCGCCCGGCCCCGGCTGCCTGGCTCACCAGGGGCTGGATGCCAAACGCCAGTCCCTGCAGGATGACGATGAAGACCGCCTCCGTGTACCCCGCCACGGTGAAGCCCGCCAGATCCTTGACCGTGCCGTGCACCATCAGCTGGCTGTTGTGCAGCAGCAACAGCAGCCCCAGATTGAACTGGGCGATGAGGCTCGGCAGCCCGGTAAAGAGCAGGCCGGGCATGGCCGGGAAGCGGGGCACCAGCTGGCGCCAGGTCAGCCGCAACCGGGCGTGGCGGGTGAAGAAGTACCCCAGGCCGAGCAGGCTGACCACGGCCTCCGAGAGGAGGGTGGCCTGGGCCGTGCCGGTGAGGCCGAGCCCGAGCCGGCCCACCATGATGTAGTTGAGCAGGATGTTGAGGAGGGCGCCGCCGCTCACCAGTACCATGGCGAGGCGAGGGCGGCCGTCGTTGCGAAGCAGGTAGGGCACCGCCAGGTTGCTGGCGAGCAGCAGGGTGCCACCGCCAATCCAGGTGAGGTAGTCGCTGGCCTGCTGCCAGGTGTCGGTGCCGGGGGCCATTCCCAGGGCCTGCAGGATATCGGTGTGCCAGTGGTGCAGCAGCAGCGGCGCTACCGTGCCCAGGATCAGCAGCAGCCAGAGGGCGCTGACCAGGGCCTGGCGGGCCAGAGCGAGGTTCCTGGCGCCCTGCTGGAAGGAGATGGCGGTGGCGGCCCCCATGGCGATCATGGCAGCGAGGCCGATGAGCACCATGATGACCGGATAGACCAGGTTGATGCCGGCAAGGCCGGCGGCCCCCACGTAGTGGCCGACGAAGATGCCGTCCACCAGGTAGTAGGCGCCGGAGACCAGCATGGCCATGACGGAGGGGAGGGCATAGCCCCAGAAACGGCGGGCCATGGCCCGTTGACGCAGGCGGAAGTAGGCGGACATATCTGTACTCGGGAAAAGGGCCGGAATCGAGCAGACAGTCTAGTTTCTTATGGTTTAATTGATAATCAGGCTTTCATTTGATGAATTGCTGAATAAAGCTCATCAATCAACGGATCCTGTGATACTCCTTCAGCATGTCGATCAGGGCTCGCAGCCCTTGCCCCAGCTGGTGCCGGCCCGGATAGAAGAGGTTGAACCCGGCAAAGCTGGGGCTCCAGTCATCCAGCACGCTCACCAGCCGCCCCGATGCCAGAGCGTCGAACACCTCCCCTTCATGGCAGTAGGCGAGCCCGAGCCCCGCCTCGGCCGCCCCCAGGTAGAGCGCGGGCGTGCTGGTGGTGAGCGGGCCCGTCACTTCGATCTCCAGCAGTTCCCCCTCGGCGGCAAAGGCCCAGCGATAGTGGTGATGGGGCGTGAGCCGATAACCGATGCAGTCGTGCTGGCGCAGATCCGAGGGGTGGCGAGGGGTGCCACGCCGTGCCAGATAGTCGGGGGAGCCCACCACCAGATAGCGCTGCTGCGGGCCCAGGGGAACCGAGATCATCTCCTGGGGCAGCAGGTCGCCGTAGAAGAGGGCGGCGTCGTAGCCATCCTCGATGAGGCGGGGCATCAGCTCCAGCTCCTCCACCTCCACCTGCATGCGCGGGTAGCGCACCAAATAGTCGATGAGCACCGGGGCCAGCACCTCCTGGATGGCGGCTCGGGGGGCACAGAGCCTGAGCCTGCCCACGGGTTCGCCCGCGTGGCGCGTCAGCTCCGCCAGTGCCGCCTCCAGTTGCCCCAGGGTCGGCAGTACCTGGGCCAGCAGCCGTTCGCCCGCCTCGGTCGGCACCACGGCCCGGGTGCTGCGATTGAGCAGCCTGACGGCCAGGCGACTCTCCAGCCCTTTGAGGGCATGACTCAGGGCCGAGGCGGAGACCCCGAGCTCGAGGGCGGCCTTGCTGAAACTGCGGTGACGGGCGACGGCGGCAAACACGGCCAGCTCGGCGAGATCGGTGCGGGAGAGGGTCATGGTCGGTACGCAGAAAAGGGGCGGACACAAAGGGTACGCCATGGGGCGACGGGAGACAATCGGGGGGCAATGAGGGGGTTGTGACAAAATTGTTGCGCGTCTCAAGGTGAGGTGGATCACACCAAAAAGTTTATATGTTAAAAAAAAATCGCAATATGGCGATTCAAGTGTGATCTGAAGCGACGGAAAGGCGATTCCAATCAAACTTTGGTTGATTAATTCAAAAAAACGCTGTGATTAATAGTGCCTTTTAACTAGAGTCATCTCATCGGATGAGGTGAGCGTTATCCCGTTGTTAACGAGCGAGCACGATCCCCTCTGTATTACGACTCCCCGCCCGTGTTTGTTGCAATCAGGTTGCCACAGGGAGTGGCGGCCGGATGGCCGGGGCGGAGGAACAAACAGGACGAATAGCTGGAGTTCCAGGGAAAGGAACCGGGCCCAGGCCCACTGACAAGTTAAGATCCCACTTTCCTTGATGACAGGAACACCCCTATGTCTGACATGAACATTGCAGTTGAAGGCAGCTTGAGCAAAGCCTCTTCCCGTGGCATCAACAAGGCCGACGTGGTCTGGATGCTGGGTCTGTACGGTACCGCCATCGGCGCCGGTGTCCTCTTCCTGCCGATCAATGCCGGTGTCGGTGGCCTGTGGCCGCTGGTCGCCATGCTGATCCTGGCCCTGCCGCTGACCTTCTTCGCCCACCGTGGCCTGACCCGCTTCGTGCTGTCCGGCTCCACCCGTGACGGCGACATCACCGAGGTGGTGGAAGAGCACTTCGGCAAGACCGCAGGCAAGTTCATCACCCTGCTCTACTTCTTCGCCATCTACCCCATCCTGCTGATGTACTCCGTGGCCATCACCAACACCGTCGAGAGCCTGATGGTGCACCAGCTGGGCATGACGGCACCTCCCCGTGCCATCCTCTCCCTGGTGCTGATCCTGGGTCTGATGGCGATCGTTCGCCTGGGCGGCCAGGTCATCGTCAAGGCGATGAGCGTGCTGGTCTTCCCGTTCGTGGTCACCCTGATGGGCCTGGCGCTCTACCTGATCCCGCACTGGAACGGTGCCATCATCACCGAAGCTCCGGCGCTGGGTGAGGCCTTCAACGGCGACTTCATCAAGACCCTGTGGCTGGCCATCCCGGTGATGGTGTTCTCCTTCAACCACTCCCCGATCATCTCCTCCTTCGCGGTGGACAACAAAGGCCGCTACGGCGCCAACGCCGAGAAGAAGTGCAGCAACATCCTGCTGGGCGCCCACGTCATGATGGTGATGACGGTGATGTTCTTCGTGTTCAGCTGCGTGCTGAGCCTCTCCCCGGCTGACCTGGCGGCGGCCAAGGAGCAGAACATCTCCATCCTCTCCTACCTGGCCAACCACTTCGACAACCCGGTGATCGCCACCGTGGCACCGCTCATCGCCATGGTTGCCATCAGCAAGTCCTTCCTGGGTCACTACCTGGGTGCGCAAGAGGGCATGAACGGCCTGATGGCCAAGTCCCTGCGCGAGAAGGGCAAGAACGTCGACGTCAAGCAGCTGAACAAGGTGACCGCGGTCTTCATGATCCTGACCACCTGGGCCGTGGCCACCATCAACCCGAGCATCCTCGGCATGATTGAAGATCTGGGCGGCCCCATCATCGCCATGCTGCTCTTCCTGATGCCGATGTACGCCATCGCCAAGGTGCCGGCCATGCGCAAATATGCCGGCAACCTCAGCAACGGCTTCGTCACCCTCATCGGCCTCATCGCCATGTCCGGCATCATCTACAAGCTGATTGCCTGATGACAGCGTTCATCCCTGTGAGAAAGCCGCCCCCCGGGGCGGTTTTTTTATGGGCACAAATGCTTAACAAAGCGGTGGTGGCGGCCTAACATGGCGGGATGTTTTTCTAGACGGGACAACAGGATATGTCTGGGTTGAAAAAGGATCTCGGGCTCTGGCAGGGGATGGGGCTGCTCGCCACCTCCCTGCTCGGTACCGGGATCTTCGTGGTACCGGCCACCGCCGCCTCGCTGGCGGGAGGGGCGTCGCTCTGGGCCTGGTTGCTGCTGATTGCCCTGGTGCTGCCCATCGCCTTTACCTTCGCCCGCCTCGGGCGGCGTTATCCCCACGCGGGGGGCGCCCCCCATCTGATTGGCCTCGCCTTTGGCAACGGCGCCGAGCGCTTCTCCGCTTTCCTCTTTCTGGCGGTGCTGCCGGTGGGCCTGCCTGCCGCCCTCACCATCGCCGCCGGTTTCTGGCACGCCCTGTTCGACATGGGGGAGTGGACCCTCTGGGGTATCCAGCTGCTCACCCTGCTCGGGGTCTTTCTGCTGGGGCTGCGGGGAGCGCGCTCCTCCGGCAACCTGCAACTGCTGATCGCCCTGGCCATTCTGGGGCTCACCCTGCTTATCTGGGTCAAGGGGGATCTCAGCTGGCGCGATGCCGCCCAGCCTCTGCCAACGGCGAGCGAATGGCCCGCCATGGGCTCGGCGCTGGCGGTGATGTTCTGGTGTTTCGTGGGGCTCGAGGCCTTCGCCCACATGGGGGAGGAGTTCAAGCGGCCAGAGCGGGACTACCCCCTTGCCCTGCTGGGGGGCGTGCTGCTGGCGGGGCTCATCTACTGGGTACACTCGCTGGTGGTGCTCAAATATGACCTCTACGGGGACGAGGCGACCAATGCCACCGCCATTCCGGCCCTGCTCTCCCTGCTGTTCGGCCCCACCGCCAAGTGGCTGGTGGCGGTGCTGGGCTATCTCTCCTGCTTCGCCAGCATCAACATCTACCTGCAAGGTTTTGCGCGCCTTATCTGGAGCATGGCGCGGGAGGGCAAACTGCCGGTCTCCCTCTCTCGCCTCTCGGCCCGGGGCGCTCCCCTGCATGCCCTTGCCTGGGTGCTCGCCATCTGTTTCGTCTCCATCACCCTGATCCTCTGGCTGCGCCTGCCCCTCGATGCGCTGATCCGCTACGCCAATGGCAACTTCGTGCTGGTCTATCTGCTCTGCATGGCGGCCGGTTGGCGCTTGCTGTCGGGGACCGGCAAGGGGCTGGCGGGCCTCAGCGTGCTGCTCTGCACCCTGGTGCTGCTGGCCCTCGCCACCCAGGTGCTCTATGCCGTCGTGCTGAGCCTGGGGTATGGCGGCTTCTCCCTGTGGCGGCGCAGACGCCGCCGCTCGGCGTCCGATGAGGGTGTTTGCGCCATCAAGTAACTCCCGAAAAAAAGCCCCGCAGTGCGGGGCTTTTTGTTGCGGGTCACAGGCTGGCGGGCAGGTCGCTGCGCAAGATGGCGTAGTGGCGCAGGGAGATGAAGCCATCCCCCTTGCGCTCGCACTCCCGCGCCGTGCCCTCGTAGTGAAAACCGGCCCGCTCCAGCAGGCGGGCGGAGGGGTGGTTGGGCTCCTCCACCACCGCCATAAGCCGGTGCAGGTCGGTGGTGCGGTAAGTGAGCGGGAGCCAGAGTTGCAGCGCCGCGCTCATCACCCCCTTGCCCCAGTGTTCGGGATAGAGCCAGTAGCCCAGCTCGGCACACCGGTGAGTCGGGTCGGCATCGTTGTAGCCGATGGCCCCCAGCGGTTCGCCCGTGTGCCGGTCGCGAATGAGGTGCCAGGCGCCACGGCCGGTGCGGGTCAGCTCGGCATACCAATCCATCTGTGCCCGGCATGCCGCCAGGCTGTCGTAGCTGACGCCGTAGTAGGCGACGACCCGGGGATCGGAGAGGCCGCGATAGATGTGAGGCAGGTCGGTGTCGGTGACGGGATCCAGCCTGATGTGAGGTTGTTGCGTTGATGTCATGGTGGCTCCTTGCGGCCAACCTGAGTTGGCCGCGAGTGTTGCGTAACAAGAGATGGATGGTCCGGGCTGGCGTCAGGCAAACCCGAGCCGCTCGGCAAGGCGCGCCAGCTCGTCACGCCACTGCTGCTGCAGGCGCGGGGTCTGGTGCCTGGGCTTGCGGGCCAGATCGGCGGCGAGCAGGGCATCGAGCTCATACCAGCGCGCCAGCAGCGCCTCTTCGTCATCCCCCGTGGAGGCCGCGGTCTGCGGGTCACCTGATCGAGCCGGGCTGCCCGCCTGCGGCAAGGGGGCATCGCCCAGCAGCTCGGCATAGGCCCGCGCGGCACTGTGGGCCTCCTGGATGCGCCCGTCCTTTATCAGCCAGAAGCGGTTGCAGCTGCGCTCGATCAGCTCCCGGTCGTGGGAGACCAGCAGCACGCCCCCGGGGAAGGCCGCAATGGCGTCGGCCAGCTCCTCCTTGCCCGCCAGATCCAGGTGATTGGTGGGTTCGTCGAGCCAGAGCATGTGGTGGCTGCCGAGGGACAGGGCGAGGAACAGCAGCCGTGCCCGCTCGCCCCCGCTCAGGGTGTGCACCTGCTGGCCGTGGCGGGCATAGGGGAAGCCCGCCCGGATCAGCGCCTGTCGCCGCGTCACCTCAGGCAGAGGGGCCAGGGGGTACAGCGCGTCGCTCAGGGTGGCGTCGTCAGCCAGCTGCTGCAGGGACTGATCGTAATAGGCGATGCTGGCGCCGGGGTGGCAGTACCAGCCCGCCTGCGGACTCAGGTCAGTCAGTTCGCGCCAGCACTGGCGCAGCAGGGAGGACTTGCCGGTGCCGTTGGCTGCGAGCAGGGCGACCCTGTCCCCTGCCCGCAGCCAGAGCCCCTCGGCACGCAGCAGCGGCGGCAGTGCCGGTGCCGGCGATACGTCGAGGGCCTCCAATCGCAGCAGGGTGTCGGCGGGCAGGCTCACTCCGCGCAGCTCGAGCCGCCAGGGGGTCAGCGCCGCCACCTGGCTCTGCTCCTCCTGCAGGCGGGCGATGCGTTTTTCCATGGACTTGGCCTGGCGCACCAGCTTCTCGTTGTCATGCTCCCGCCCCCAGATGGCGAGGCGCTTGCTGCTGGCGCTCAGGCGGTCTATCTCCTTTTGCTCGTCCGCCCGGCGCAGGCGGGCCTGCTCATCCTCGGCAGCCAGTGCCGCCCTGGCCTGGCTGCAGGGCAGGGCGAAGCGGTGCAACTGGCCGTCTCGCAGGATCAGGGTCTGATCCGTGACGCGGTCCAGCAGGCGAGCGTCGTGGGAGACCAGCACGAAGGCGCCGCGCCAGCCCAGCAGAAACTGCTCGAGCCAGAGCAGGGCGGGCAAGTCCAGGTGGTTGCTGGGCTCATCGAGCAGCAGCAGGTTGGGTTGGCGCAGCAGGGCGCGGCCTATCTGCAGCCGGCTGTGCTGGCCACCGCTCAGTGCACTGACCGGCAACGTGGCCTGGGCCTCCAGCTGCAGTTCGGCCAGCAGCTTGTCCACCTGCCATTCGGCGGCGGGGTCATTGCCCAGTGCATCCAGCAACACGGCGCGGGTGCTGAGGGTGGAAAGCCCGGCGGGCAGTTGCTGGGCCACGAACTCGCAGCGGCAGGCGGCGGCCTGCACGACCCGGCCGGCCTGGGGCGTGCGCTCGCCCGCCAGCAGCGCCAGCAATGTGCTCTTGCCGCAGCCGTTGGCGCCAATCAGGCCGAGTCGGTCGCCTGCGCGAATGCCGAGTTCGAGGTGGTCAAATAAGGGAAGGTGCCCCGCACTCATCTGCAGGGAATGGGTACTCATCAGGGTTGTCATGCTCTTGCTCTCTTAAATCGCGGGATAGGAAATCCCTGTCATCAGGAGCGCTGGCGACAACGGCAGAGTCGAGAAAGGTCTCGGTATGGAAGGGAGTCGGCTTTGCTCGAACCCGCTATCGCAGCGCGATGGTATGCAGGCAAGAGCACTTGAATGTGCCGAACAGGCGAGCCGAGAACATCGGACACGCTTGGATAACCATTTTTTACCTCCTTGTGTTTCGTTATGGCAGGGTGCGGCGATTATAGGCACAGAAAAAAACAGTCGTCCATCCGCCCTGTGGGGGGCCGTGGGCACCGCATCGGTAGGCGCGGGGTAAAAAAACGCCCCGTGATACGGGGCGTGGGGGGTCAGTCGCGGGGGGTCTTGAGGGCCTCAATCACATCGTCACTGGGGGCCAGTCCCTCTACGTGGTTGAAGCTCTCCAGCCCCTCCTGGGGATTGATGGTGAGGGCGTCGGCGCTCAGGTAGCTGCCGCTGCCGGCGCTCTCCACCACGACGATGACTTCAGGCTGCTTGTCGCCGTTGAGATCCAGCAGCTTGATCTCCTTGATGCTGCCATCGCGCGGCAGCACCTTGCCGTCGATGAACTGATCCAGCGGAAACTGCGGGTTGGCACCGGAGTAGAGGCGCACGTCGTAGCTGCCGGTGGAGGCAGGCTCGCCGCGCCCTTCGCTGACGGTCACCACCTGGCCGGAGGGGAGTGTCAGCTGTTTGAAGAAGCCGTCCGCCGCCTGGCTGGCGAGGGGCAGGCTGAGCAGGCCGAGAGTAAGGAATAAGGCTTTCATGGAGAGGACCCTTGTTGCTGCTTGTGTGTCTGTGACGGGCAGGGGACGCTTCCCTGCCACGTCGGAAGCGGGCAGGGGGCCGCTGGTCGGCCGCCCCCTGCCCGGGTTGTCATCACCATATCTTGACCCGTTTGGCCGGGTCCAGATAGAGCTTGTCGCCGGGCTGGATCTTGAACGCCTCGTAGAAGGCGGGGATGTTCGGTACCACGCCGTTGACCCGGTATTCCGGCGGCGAGTGGGGATCCGAGGCGAGCAGCATCTGCATCAGCTCGGGGCGATACATGCCCTTCCACACCTGGGCCCAGCCGAGGAAGAAGCGCTGCTCGCCGGTAAAACCGTCCAGCACCGGGGCCTCCTTGCCATCCAGGGAGAGCAGGTAGGCCTTGTGGGCGATGGTGAGGCCGCCGAGATCGCCGATGTTCTCCCCCAGGGTAAACTGGCCGTTGACGTACTGGCCCTTGATGGGCTCGAAGCGGTTGTACTGGGCCACCAGCCGGCTGGTGCGGAAGCGAAACTCCTTGAGATCCGCCGGCGTCCACCAGTCGCGCATCACGCCGTCACCGTCGGATTTGGCCCCCTGATCATCAAAACCGTGGCCCATCTCGTGGCCGATCACCCCGCCGATGGCGCCGTAGTTGACCGCATCGTCCGCCGTCATGTCGAAGAAGGGGGGCTGCAAAATGGCGGCCGGGAAGACGATCTCGTTGTTGCTCGGGTTGTAGTAGGCGTTCACCGTCTGGGGCGACATGTGCCACTCGTCCCGATCGACCGGCTTGCCGAGGCGCGCCAGGTTGTCGGCGTATTCGAAGGCGCGGGCGCGCTGCAGGTTGCCCACCAGATCGTCGGCGCGGATCGCGATGGCGCTGTAATCCTTCCACTTATCCGGGTAGCCGATCTTGGGTCTGAACTTGGCGAGCTTCTCGAGGGCCTGGGTCTTGGTGGCCGGGGACATCCAGTCCAGCTCCTGGATGCTCTGGCCGTAGGCGGTGCGCAGGTTCTCCACCAGCTGCTCCATGCGGGCCTTGGCCGCTGGCGGGAAGTAGCGCTCGACATAGAGCTTGCCCACCGCCTCCCCCAGGTTGTTGTCCAGTACCCCAAGGGCCCGCTCCCAGGGGGCGCGCTGCTTGGGCGTGCCGCTAAGAGCGGTGCCGAAGAAGGCAAAATTCTGGGCATCGGTCTGGCTGTCGAGGTAGGGGGCGTAATCGGTGATGAGCTGCCACTTGAGGTAGGCCTGCCAGTCAGCGACCGGGGTCTGCTGCATCACCTCGTTCAGGGCCGAGAGGTAGGTGGGCTGGCCGATGACCAGGCTCTGCTGCCCCGCAAGGCCGGCCTGGGCCAGGTAGGCGTCCCAGTCGATGGCGGGGGCGAGGCGCCCCAGCTCGCTCACCGGTCCCTTGTTGTAGTTCTTCTCTCTGTCTCGCAGGGCCACGTTGTCCCACTGGATCTGGGCGAGCCTGGTCTCGAGGGCCAGGATGCGTTTCGCCTTGGCCTGGGCATCCGTCTCACCGAAGCGGGTCAGCATGGCGGCGATGTGTTGCTCGTACTTGTGCAGCAGCGCCTGGCTGTTGGGGTCGCGCTTGAGGTAGTAGTCCCGATCCGGCAGGCCGAGGCCGGCCTGGTAGAGGTAGACGGCATAGCTGTCAGGGGCCTTGGCGTCGGCGTCAATCCAGAAACCGAAGGGTGAGCCGCCACCGGTGCGGGCGCTCTGGGCGAAGGCCCGGGCGAGATCCTGCGGCGTGCTGATCTGCTCTATCTCGCTCAGCATTGGCAGCAGGGGCGTGGTGCCCTTGGCGTTGCGGGCGGCCTGATCCAGATAGCTCTGGTAGAGGTCGTGGATCTGCTGGGCCGGGGTACCGGCGGCGGCTTTGCCATCCAGCCCCTCCACCAGCACCCGCACGTCCGCCAGGGATTTGTCCCGCAGCAGGTAGAAGGCGCCGTCGGCGGGCCTGTCATCGGGGATCTTGGCCGTGGCGAGCCAGTGGCCGTTCACGTAGCGGAAGAAGTCGTCACCAGGCTTGACGCTGGTGTCCATGTTGGCCAGCGCAAGGCCGGAGTGTTTGTCCGGTTGGCTCGGTGCCTGACTGCAACCGGCCAGCAGGGCCAGCCCGACGAGGGTGGCCAGGATGTGTTTCTTGTTGTTCATTATGGTTTTATTCCAATTCGGGTTATATGGCTTCCTTGCCCACGCAGGGAGCGATTCACTCTAGCAGCCGGGTTAGCGCTTGATAAGCCCGACTCTGCTAAGATCGGCCTGGTCGTATTGGGGAAGCCTATGATTTCTCGTATTTATTCTCGTTTTTGTCAGACCCTGCCCGCGCCGGAAGGTTCCCGCGGTCTGCTGGTGGCTTTCAGCGGCGGGCTCGACTCCACCGTCTTGCTGGTGCTGGCGGCCCGTTTTGCCCGCGCCCACGGCCTCGCCCTGAACGCCCTGCACGTTCATCACGGCCTGAGCCCACATGCCGACGACTGGGTGGCTCACTGCGAAGGGGTGTGCCGGCAACTGGCGGTGCCCCTCATCGTGGAGCGGGTGCAGCTCTGTCGAGGCAACGGGGAGAGCCTGGAGGCCCAGGCGCGGGCGGCGCGTTATGAGCGACTCGCCGCCCACCTGGGGGAGGGGGAGTGGCTGCTCACCGCTCACCATCAGGACGATCAGCTGGAGACCCTGTTGCTGGCGCTCAAGCGGGGGGCCGGTCTGCGCGGGCTGGCGGGTATGGTGGCGAGCCAGCCTTTTGCCGCAGGCCATCTGTTGCGCCCCTTGCTCGACATGAGCCGGGCCGAGCTAGCGCAAGCCGCGCAGTCACTTCCTTATGGCTGGGTAGAGGATGAGAGCAACGAGGACCCGAGCTATGACCGCAACTTCCTGCGCCAGCAGATCATTCCCCTGCTCAAGGACCGCTGGCCCGCCATGGCCCGGACGACGGCGCGCACCATGGCCCTGTGTGCCGAGCAGGAGGCGCTCATCAGCGAGCTGGCCGAGGCGGACTGGCAGGCGGTGGGTGAGGGGGAAGGGCTGCGCATTGACGGACTCCTCTCCCTCTCCCCCGTGCGGCGCAACAACCTGCTGCGCCACTGGATCCGCCGCCAGGGGGGAGAGATGCCCTCCCGCGAGCTGCTGGGCCTGCTGTGGCAGGAGGTGGCGCTGGCGCGCGATGACGCCAACCCCAGGCTGAGCCTGCAAGGGCTGGCGTGTCGCCGCTATCAGGGGCGTCTGTACCTGGTGGCGCCGGATCTCGCCCCCCGCGAGGAGGTGCTGCCCATCGGGATGGAAGAGACGCTCACTCTGCCGGACGGGCTCGGGCAGTTCAGGCTCTGGAGAACGGATGGCGAAGGGTTGCGGACACCGAGGGGGGACGAGCCGCTCTCTGTGCGTTTTCAGGTCGCCCCCGGCGTCATGCTGAAACCGGTGGGGCGGGTGGGCAGCCGGCGGCTCAAGAAGCTGCTGCAAGAGTACGGGGTGCCCTCCTGGCAACGGGGGCGCATTCCCATCCTCTACTACGGTGAACAGGTGGCACTGGTGGCCGGGCTCTTTGTCTGCGACGGATTTCTGGCGCCAGAAGAGGGGATGGCGTGGGAGTGGCGGCCCACCGTCATCCCGGATGCGGAGTGACATCGCAGAGTGACAGGGGGCCGGGAGGCGAAAGGGTGATGCCCTATTCGGGCAGGCCGGAGCCCCCGGCTTTCTTGCGGGCGTAAAGATGAGTATCGGCCGTCTCGTAGAGGCGCTGCACATTCATGCCCGACTGCCAGCTGGCGGCTCCCAGGCTGCACCCCACCGAGAAGGCGCTGAGCTCCTTGTGGCTGTGGAGCACATGTTGCAACCGCAGCCAGACCGGGCGCCAGGCCTCGGGGTCCGCGGGTTGCAGCAGCAGGGCAAACTCGTCCCCGCCGAGGCGAAACGCCTGATCCGTCCCGCGAATGCACCCCTGCAGCAACTGGGCGAAGCGGCTTAGCACCAGGTCGCCCACCGGGTGGCCCCAGGTGTCATTGACCTGCTTGAATCTGTCGAGATCCAGCAGCACCAGCACCAGGCCGTGGGGTTCCCGGCTGTGTTGCTCCACCGCCCTGCCGATGGCCTCGTCGAAGTAGGCGCGATTGCCAAGCCCGGTCAGGTGGTCGAGCCGCACCTGCTGCTCCAGCCGATCCAGCCGCAGATAGAGGGGCAGGGGGAGGCTGAACAGCTGATGATATTGCTCAAGCAACCGCCTCTGGCCGTCGCTCAGGGGGTGCTCCAGCTCGTAGTGCAACTGGCCGAGCAACTGCTCGTGTCGTCCCCGCAGCTCGAAGCGATAGGCATGCAGGGTCAGCCTGGCCTGGGGCGGGTGCGAGATGAGGGGATGGGGCTGGCCACAGTCGAACTGGAGCGAGTAGATCCGGACAATGTTTGCCACCCGCTCGGCAAAGATTGCCAGCAGGGCGTCAAGATCCCGTTGCCCCAGCAACTGCTCTATCTGCTGATAGCGGTCCTGCCCGGTCAACGGCGCAAGCCGCTCCATCTGCTGTACCCACTGCTCTATGCCATGTCCGAAGCCGTTCAATGACGATGTGTTTTCCACGTTACAGCCCTTACACCTCTCCATTCATTGCGCAGGCTCTTGCAAGCCCTGTGCCTAAAATATGTCCGATGAAAAACAAGGGGGCTGGCTAGGCTTAACGGGATGAAACGGGAGGGGAAATCCCTGCCGCTGAGCGAGTGCCGTGCCATATGGGGAGCGGGCGCTGTGCTTGCTGCGTCAGGGAAGAGGGCGCCGGGCAGATGAAGGAGAGGGATGGGTGTACGCCGATGTGTTGATCCTGCTGATCTTCGCCGTTGTGCTGGTGGCCATTTTCCGGCGCCTCGGCCAGCCGGTGATCCTTGCCTATCTGTTTGCCGGCATGCTGCTCGGTCCCCATGGCGTGGCCATCGTCACGGGTCAGGCCATGATGCAGACCATAGGGGAGCTTGGCATCGTGTTTCTGATGTTCTCCCTCGGGCTCGAGTTCTCCCTGCCGCGTCTGCTCGCCATGCGCAAGCTGGTGCTGGGGGTCGGCAGCCTGCAGGTGCTGCTCACCTCACTGCTGTTTTTCGGGCTCGGCTGGTGGTGGGGGCTGAGCCTGGCCCAGGCGCTGGTGGTGTCAGGCACCCTGGCGCTCTCCTCCACCGCCGTGGTGATCAAGCAGCTCGGCGAGCTCAAGCAGCTCCATACCCGGCGAGCCCAGCTCGGGGTGAGCGTGCTGCTGTTCCAGGATCTCGCCGTGGTGCCCCTGCTGGTGATGATCCCCATCCTGGCCCAGCCCGAGGTGCAGGGCAGCGCCCTGCTGGCGGAGGTCGCCTGGGCCTCCCTCAAGGGGTTGTTTGCGCTCTCCGTGCTGCTGGCGGTGGGGAAGTGGCTGCTGCCCATGCTGTTTTTCGAGGTGGCGCGCGCACGTTCAGACGAACTCTTCGTACTGAGTGCCCTGCTGGTGGCATTGCTGGCGGCCTCCCTGACCCAGTGGATGGGGCTCTCCATGGCGCTCGGTGCCTTTCTGGCGGGCATGATGCTGGGGGAGTCCCACTATCGTCATCAGCTCGAAGTGGACATCAAGCCGTTTCGCGACGTGTTGATGGGGCTCTTCTTCATTACCATCGGCATGACCATGGACTGGGCGCTGGTGGCGGGCGCCTGGTGGCAGGTGCTGGCCTGTGTGACGGGGCTCATCCTGTGCAAGTCGCTGCTCATATTGCTGGCGGGCCGCCTGATGGGGGAGCGCAAGCGCGACGCCATGGCCGCCGGCATCATGTTGAGCCAGGTCGGGGAGTTCGGTTTTGTGCTGCTGGCGCTGGCGAGTCATCACGGCTTGCTGGATCACCAGCTGGTCTCTCTGCTCATCGGCATCGGTGTCATCTCCATCGCCCTCACCCCCTGGCTGGTGTTGCGGGCGCTGGGACTTGCCCACTCCCTCACCGACAGTGCCCTGCTCTCTCGCGCCGAGGTGGCCCAGTCGGGCCTGAGCAAACACCAGCACGTCATCATCGCCGGGTTCGGACGCACCGGCCAAACCTGTGCCCGCTTTCTCAAGCTCGAAGAGATCCCCTTCCTGGCCCTGGATCTCGATCCCGAGCGGGTGAGCGAGGCCAAGCTGGCGGGGGAGCAGGTGGCGTTCGGCGATGCCAGCCGGCGCGACATCCTGCTGGCGGCCGGTCTGCTGCGGGCGCGGCTGGTGATCATCACCTTCGACGATCGCAAGCGGGTCGATGCCATGCTGACGCTGATCCGGGAGCTGGCGGGGGAGATCAAGGTGCTGGTACGCACCCGGGATGACAGCTTCCTTGAACACTACAAGCAGGCCGGCGCCTTCGAGGTGATCCCCGAATCCCAGGAGGGAGCCCTGATGCTGGTCTCCCACCTGCTGCTCAACTGCGACATTCCCATCGGCCGGGTGATCCGGCGCATGGAGCACGAGCGCAGCAGCCAGTATCGCTTTCTGCACGGTTTCTACTGGGGCGGCAAGAGTGCGGGCAATCTGGAGACGGATCAACAGCTCGAGCGGCTACATCCCGTGCTGCTGCACGACCAGGCCTGGGCGGTGGGACACAGGGTACGGGATCTCGCCCTGGGAGAGGTGCGCATCAAGGCGATTCATCGCGGGGAGCGCAGCCTGGATCCCAGGCGCGAGCTGGTGCTGGCGGCGGGAGATACCCTGGTGCTTTTCGGCACGGCCGTGGCCATGGAACAGGCGGAGCAGCGCCTGCTGGAGGGACGCTAGGATCTCCTTGCCATGGGAGAAGGCCCCTCAGGCCTCTTCGCGAAACTGCTCCTGCTTCCCGCTGCCCGGCAGGTCGAGGAAGGCCTCAATGCGCTGGCGGTGATCCAGCGCGTCCTGGTATCCCAGCTTGATGAGCCGCTGGCAATAGCCGGGGTCAAACATCAGGAAGCTGGCCAGGCTGCTGCTCTCTTCGCCGTTGACCCCGAGCACTCGCAGCAGACGGCGCAGTTGGGTCGGCAACCGTGGGAGGTATTCGAGGGCGATGAGGTCGAGATCCTGGCTGGGGCGGATCACGCAGGTCTCCACCTGGCGCAGTTTCAGCCGACTGCGCTCCCGTGCCGGAATGAGGGAAAGGGTCTGGTTGATGCGCCCGAGCCGCTCCAGATCCGAATTGAGGGTGTCGGAGAAAACGGTGTTGAGCAGATGGCTCGCGATGTTGGAGCTGGTCAGGTGCCCCTGGCGGGGAGTCGGGTTCTCCCTGTGAGGGGAGTCCAGGGTCACCAGCAGTATCCGCTCCGCCCCCAGATGGATGGCGGGGCTGAGCGGACTCAGCTGGTGGATGGAGCCATCCCCGTAGACGCGATCGCCGATGGGGGTGGCGGGAAAGACAAAGGGCAGCGCCGACGAGGCCAGCAGATGATCCGAGGTGAGCAGGGTTCGCAGGCCACGTCGTCTGGCGCGCTCCCAGGGCTGATGTTCGGCCCGCCCCTGGAAGAAGGTGGTGGAGAGGCCGTCATCGTAGTCGGAGGCCGTGATGGCGATGGCCTCCAGGCTGCCGTAGAGAATGTTGTCATCGATGCGGTGATAGTCGATGAGCTGATCCAGCAGACGGCGCAGGGGGGCGTTGTCAAACAGGTGAAAGGCTCGGTTGCTCTGGGGGGTGATGAGGCCGGCCGAGCCCTGATAGAGGGTGCGCCACAGCAGTTGGCAAGGGTGGAAGTCGAAGATGTGGTGGGTCTCGAATCGTCGCCAGACCCACTCCAGCTTGCGCACCCCCAGATGGAAACAGGAGGCGTAGCACGCCAGCGCCGTGATGTTGAGAGCCCCCGCCGAGGTGCCGCACAAAATGGGGAAGGGGATGCCGATGTTGCGGGGGTAGAGTTCGGCCACCGCCTTGAGTGCGCCGACCTGATAGGCGGCGCGGGCACCACCACCAGTCAGCAGAAGAGCAGTATTGGGTCTGGCCATGAGGGTGCGCCTTATCGTGATCGCCAGGGCGGGTTGCCACCGCGCAATTCAACTATAAGACGTTGTATACCGGATAAAAATGGGCCGCACGCTCAATTTTTGCGGCCCGTTTCATTTTCAGTTTGCCAAGGGCGTCTGGCTCAGTTGATCGAAGGCGGCGAAGGCTGGAGGGCTTGCCAGAATACGGCCATGGCCGAGCCCCCGGGTGCTCACCAGCCGGGTGCGGCCATCCTGGGCCGCGCGCAGGGAGTCGCCATGGGGAGCGAAGCGGTCTTCCTCATCGTGCACGATGAGGGCGGCGCCGCTGCGCCGGGCGAGCCGGCCAAGGGGGTCAACCGTGCTGAGCGGGTGCTGGTATTCGTGTTCTATCTCCTTGACCACCGCATCGAACAGCCGGATGGAGTAGCCGGAGCGCGCCACCATGCCGTAGAGCTGGGGCACGTAGTCGAGCACCGGGGAGATGAGCAGCAGCGGCAGCGCATCGATTGCCGGGTGACGGCTGCTGAGGGTGACGGCGCCCCCCATGCTGTGGGTGATGACGCCCTGGACGGGGCCGACCCGCTCGAGGATCTCGTCGAAAGCGCGCACGAAGCGGGGCAGGTGACCCCTGTTCCCTTCGCTCCGGCCGTGGGCAGGGTGATCGTAGGCGAGGGCCGTATAGCCCTGGGCGGCGATGTGACTCATCAGCGGATAGAACTGGCTGGCACTGCCTGACCAGCCGTGCATCAGCAGCCAGACCGGCCCCTGGCCGAGCCGGTAGCTCATCAGGGTCCCTTCACTGGTGTGGATGGCCTGCTCGACCACGCCGGCCGGGGCTGCGACGTCCCGGGTCGCCCGCTGCGGGGTGAGCAGCAGCTTGCTGGCGGTGCGCTTGGCGTGGGTGGGCGCGAGCACGTGATGCAGGCGGGTGCCGAGGCCCAGCAGCAACTTGCTCGGGCTGAAGCGGCGTGTGTTGAAGTAGATCTTGCTGCTCATGGTCATCCTGTGTCTTTTGTGTGCGAACGGTCGTGCTTTTTTGCGAGTTTTTAAAAGGAAGAGCCCGTCGGGTCAGCGCCAGCTGGTCAGCAATTGTTCCACCTCGGGCCAGAAGTGGCGGGCCGGATCCTCGCTGAGCCCCAGGGCATGGAACACCTGATCCCCGAGATAGAGGCCATAGAGGCGATAGACGGCGCGCCAGGGGTCGAGATCGCTGCGCCACTCCCCTCTGGCCTGCCCCTGCACTACCTGGCGTGCCAGGTAGTCGAGCCAGAAACGGACCAGCTCGCGTGCCGCCTGCTGGACCTCACCCTCCTGGGCGGAGGTCCAGGCATCGAGGAACATGCAGCGGCCGGCAAAACTCTGGTTCCAGGCCAGCCAGGCCTGCAACAGGGCGAGCAGTTTCTCCTGCTGGGTGGCGTGTCCCTGTTGGCGCACCGGCTGGATCACCCGCTCCCGAAATACCTCGGCGGAATGGGTGAGCACGGCGATTTGGAGGTTGTCGCGGGACTGGAAGTGGGCGAACAGACCGCTTTTTGACATTTCGCAGGCCGTTGCGAGGGAGCCTATGGTGAGGCTCTCAAGCCCCTGCTGGCTCGCCTGCTCGAATGCAGTCTGCAAAATGGTGTCGCGGGTCAGACGTCCCTTGCTCATCCGGCTCTCCTCTCTCTGGGCTGGCAGCATAAAGTACGACCGTGCTAATTGTCGAGCCGCAAATGGTGCAGGGAGGCCGTTTCCGGCTGCCGCGGGGGGCCAGAGAGTCTTCTGGGAGGCGGTTGTGGCTGGCTTGTTACGAGCCAGCCGGGGACGAGCTCAGTCGTCCTTGATGCCCATTTGCTGCAGGGCGATGACTGCCTGGGTGCGGTGCTTGACCCCGAGTTTGCGGAAGGCGGAGTGATATGGGCTCTGATGGTGGCAAGGGGCTCAACTGTCCTTGATATCCATCTGCTGGAGGGCGATGACCGCCTGGGTGCGGTTTTTGACCCCAAGTTTGCGGAAGGCGGAGTGATATGGGCTCTGATGGTGGCAAGGGGCTCAACTGTCCTTGATATCCATCTGCTGGAGGGC